>NZ_CP012981.1:3159778-3475756 GCF_001411495.1 Burkholderia cepacia ATCC 25416
CTGCTTCGGCAGCAGGTAACGCTGGGCAATGCTGACCTTCTCGTCTTCCGTGTAGCCCGACAGACGGATCACTTCCATCCGGTCGAGCAGCGGCGGCGGGATGTTCAGCGAGTTCGACGTCGCGACGAACATCACGTCCGACAGGTCGAAGTCGACTTCGATGTAGTGGTCGGCGAACGTGTGGTTCTGTTCCGGATCGAGCACCTCGAGCAGCGCCGACGACGGATCGCCGCGGAAATCCATGCCCATCTTGTCGACTTCGTCGAGCAGGAAGAGCGGATTGCGCACGCCGACCTTCGTGAGGCTCTGCAGGATCTTGCCCGGCATCGAACCGATATACGTACGACGGTGGCCGCGGATCTCGGCTTCGTCACGCACGCCGCCGAGCGCCATCCGGACGAACTTGCGGTTCGTCGCACGGGCGATCGACTGGCCGAGCGAGGTCTTGCCGACGCCCGGGGGCCCGACGAGGCACAGGATCGGCGCCTTGACCTTGTCCACGCGCTGTTGCACCGCGAGATACTCGAGGATGCGTTCCTTCACCTTCTCGAGGCCGAAGTGATCTTCGTCGAGCACCTGCTCGGCGTTCGACAGGTCGTTGTTGACCTTGCTCTTCTTGCGCCACGGCAGGCCGATCAGCGTGTCGATGTAGTTGCGCACGACGGTGGCTTCCGCCGACATCGGCGACATCAGCTTCAGCTTCTTCAGCTCGGCGTCGGCCTTCTTCTTCGCTTCCTTCGGCATGCGCGCGGCGTTGATGCGCTTCTCGAGCTCCTCGAGATCCGCACCCTCTTCGCCTTCGCCCAGTTCCTTCTGGATCGCCTTGACCTGCTCGTTCAGGTAGTACTCGCGCTGGCTCTTTTCCATCTGGCGCTTCACGCGCCCGCGGATGCGCTTTTCGACCTGCAGGATGTCGATCTCGGCTTCGAGCTGCGCGAGCAGGTGCTCGAGGCGCTCGATGACCGGGAACATCTCGAGGATGTGCTGCTTCTGGTCGAGCTTCAGCGGCAGGCGCTCGGCGATCATGTCGGCGAGGCGGCCCGCTTCGTCGATGCCCGACAGCGACGTGAGGATCTCCGGCGGGATCTTCTTGTTCAGCTTCACGTACTGGTCGAACTGCGACACGATCGCGCGGCGCAGCGCTTCCGTTTCAGCGCTGTCGGCGTGATCGGGCTCGAGCGGCATCACTTCGCAGGAGAATTGCGTTTCCTGCTCTTCGATCGACAACGCCTTCGCGCGCTGCAGGCCCTCGACGAGCACCTTCACGGTGCCGTCCGGCAGCTTCAGCATCTGCAGGATGTTGGCGATACAACCGACCTCGTACATGTCCTTTTCGGTCGGTTCGTCCTTGGCTGCGGTTTTCTGGGCGACAAGCATGATGTGCTTGCCGCCTTCCATCGCTGCTTCGAGGGCCTTGATCGATTTCGGCCGGCCCACGAAGAGCGGAATGACCATGTGCGGGAAAACGACGACATCCCGCAGCGGCAGCAGCGGGAGCGTGATGCGTTCCGGCGGAAGAAGTTGGGTGCCTGACATTTCATTTCCCCATGAGTGGAATCAATTGTTCGGTAATTGAGGCCGCCACAACGAATTGCAAGCCTTCAAGTGCGGGAAATATTCGGTAAGAAAGTAACCACCGCGAGTCGAGTCAGAGTTACCCACAAGATAAACGAAAAAAAGCCGCCCACGGACTCATGAACGGCCTTTTTCGCAGAACATCGTCGGCAAGCCGGTCAGTTCGAACCCGCCACCTTCGGCGTGTCCTCGTAGATCAGCAAAGGCTTGCCGTCGCCATCGATGACGTTTTCGTCGATGATGACCTTGCTGACCCCTTTCATCGTCGGCAGCTCGTACATCACGTCGAGCAACGCCTGTTCGATGATCGAACGCAAACCGCGCGCGCCGGTCTTGCGGCGGATCGCCTTGCGGGCGACTGCCTGCAGCGCGCCCGGCCGGATCTCCAGCTCGACGCGCTCCATCGCGAACAGTTTGTGATACTGCTTGACGAGCGCATTCTTCGGCTCGACCAGGATCTTCATCAGCGCCGCTTCATCGAGCTTGCCGAGCGTCGCGACCACCGGCAGGCGGCCGATCAATTCGGGGATCAGACCGAATTTGATCAGGTCTTCCGGCTCCGTTTCACGCAGCACTTCGCCCGCGTCACGCTCCTGCTTGCTCTTGACCGTCGCACCGAAGCCGATACCGGTTTTCTCGGTACGATCGGTGATCACCTTTTCGAGGCCGTCGAACGCACCGCCGCAGATGAACAGGATGTTGGTCGTGTCGACCTGGATGAAATCCTGGTTCGGGTGCTTGCGGCCGCCCTGCGGCGGCACCGACGCCATCGTGCCCTCGACGAGCTTCAGCAGTGCCTGCTGGACGCCCTCGCCCGACACGTCGCGCGTGATCGACGGGTTGTCCGACTTGCGGCTGATCTTGTCGATTTCGTCGATGTAGACGATCCCGCGCTGGGCCTTGTCGACCTCGTAGTTGCAGTTCTGCAACAGCTTCTGGATGATGTTCTCGACGTCCTCGCCAACGTAGCCGGCTTCGGTCAGCGTCGTCGCATCGGCGATTACGAACGGCACGTTGAGCAACCGCGCGAGCGTCTGCGCAAGCAGCGTCTTGCCGGAGCCCGTCGGGCCGATCAGCAGGATGTTGCTCTTCGACAGCTCGACGTCGTCCTTCTTGTCGAGATGCTTCAGGCGCTTGTAGTGGTTGTACACGGCCACCGCGAGGATCTTCTTCGCGCGCTCCTGGCCGATCACGTACTGATCGAGGATGTCGCGAATTTCCTGCGGGCTCGGCAGATCCGACCGGGACAGGCTGGCCTCGACGCCGGCGGCAGCCGCCTCGTCGCGAATGATTTCGTTGCAGAGGTCGATACATTCATCGCAGATGAACACCGACGGACCCGCGATGAGTTTTTTCACCTCATGCTGGCTTTTTCCGCAAAACGAGCAATACAACAGCTTCTCGCTGTTCGAACCTTTTTTGTCCGCCATGAATGTAGAGCCTCCGGACAGGTAAATGACATGATACGCCGAATGCTCCGGGCACCGCGCCTAGGGCGCGACCGGAGCCGACCGGATGCGCTTGCCGCAGATGCTCTGGGCGTTCGGGAAGTCGCAGGGCGCCGCACGAATCGGGGCGGCACCCCACTTAAGCTCACGGGCGCTTCAGCAGCACCTGGTCGATCAGCCCGTACGCCTTCGCATCCTCGCTCGACATGAAGTTATCACGGTCGGTGTCGCGCGCGATGCGTTCGACGTCCTGGCCCGTGTGCTGCGCGAGCAACTGGTTCAGCCGCTCCTTCAGGTAGAGGATTTCGCGCGCCTGGATCTCGATGTCCGATGCCTGGCCGCGTGCGCCGCCGAGCGGCTGGTGAATCATCACGCGCGAGTTCGGCAGCGCGAAACGCTTGCCCTTCGCGCCCGACGCGAGCAGGAACGCGCCCATGCTGGCCGCGAGGCCCATGCACAGCGTCGACACGTCCGGCTTGATGAACTGCATCGTGTCGTAGATCGCCATGCCGGCCGACACCGACCCGCCCGGGCTGTTGATGTACAGGCTGATGTCCTTGTCGGGATTCTCGCTCTCGAGGAACAGCAACTGCGCGACCACGAGGTTGGCGGTCTGGTCGTTCACTTCGCCGACCATGAACACCAGGCGCTCCTTCAGGAGACGCGAATAGATATCGTACGAACGCTCGCCGCGGCCGCTCGTTTCGACGACGATCGGCACCAGCCCCAGCGCTTGCGCCTCGAAACCTTGCGGCGCGTTCGAAGCAAGCATGTCCAGCAATTCAGCGCGAGTGATCATTCAATGAACCTTGTTCGAATGGAAAATTGAACGGAAGGAAGCCGCCCGCTCAATCGCCATATTAATGGCAACCGTGCGCTTGACGTAAAAACGGCGTGCGGGCCGTCGCTCCGACAGCCGGCACGCCGCTAGAGCAACACTTACGCTTGCGCCGATGCGCTCGCGAGTGCTTCGAAGCTCACTTCCTTGTCCGTCACCTTCGCCTTGCCCAGCACGAAATCGACGACGTTGCTTTCAACGACGAACGCTTCCATCTCGGCGAGGCGCTGCTGGTTCGAATAATACCAGCGGACCACTTCCTTCGGGTCTTCGTAGCTCTTCGCGAACTCGTCGACTTCCGCGCGGATCTGTTCCGGCTTCGCTTCGAGGCCGTTCGACTTCACCAGCTCGGCCAGCACGAGGCCCAGCTTCACGCGGCGCTCTGCCTGCTCGGTGAACATCTCGGCCGGGATCGGTGCGTCCTTCGCATTCGGCACGCCGCGCTGCGCCAGATCCTGGCGAGCCATTTCGACGAGGCGTTGCTGGTCCTGCTCGATCAGCGCCTTCGGCACGTCGAGTTCGGAGATCTTCAGCAGCGCGTCCATCACCTGGTTCTTGACGATCGATTGCGTGCGGCGCTTCGCTTCGCGCTCGAGGTTTTCCTTGATCTCGGCGCGCATCTTCGCGAGATCGCCGTCTTCGATGCCGAGCGACTTCGCGAATTCACCGTCGATTTCCGGCAGGTGCGGCCACTCGATCTTCTTCATCGTGACCGTGAACTGGGCCGTTTTGCCTGCCACGTCCTTGCCGTGGTAGTCGTCCGGGAACTTCAGGTCGAACGTGCGCGCTTCGCCGACCTTCAGGCCCAGCGCCGCGGTTTCGAATTCCGGCAGCATGCGGCCTTCGCCGAGCACGAACGGGAAATCTTCGGCCGTGCCGCCCTGGAACGCGACGTCGTCGATCTTGCCGACGAAGTCGACCGTCACGCGGTCGCCGTTCTTCGCTGCGGTGTCCGCGCCGCCGTCGCCGTGCTCGCCGGCTTCGCCGCGTGCGTGGAAGTGCACGCGCTGCTTGCGCAGGATGTCCAGCGTGCGGTCGATTTCGGCGTCGCCGATCGACGTCGTCGAGCGCTCGACTTCAGCCGTCGCCAGATCGCCGATCTTGACTTCCGGGTAGACCTCGAACGTCGCGTCGAACGCGTATGCATCTTCAGCCTGCTCCTGCTTCGGCTCGAAGCTCGGCTGGCCGGCGACGCGCAGGTTTTCCGCGCGGCTGATCGTGAAGAATTCCTGGCCGATCTTGTCGCTCAGCACTTCCGCTTCGACCTGACCCGCGTACTGTTGCGCGACCATCTTCAGCGGCACCTTGCCCGGGCGGAAACCCGGCATGCGCACGTTCTTCGCGAGTTTCTGGATACGGGCGTCGATTTCCTTCTGCACGGTGTCTTTCGGCAGGGAAATCGTCACGCGGCGTTCAAGCTTGCCGAGGTTCTCAACAACGTTAGCCATGGCTTCAATCGTCCTAAAATTATTCGAGCGAATCGGGTTTTCCTTGCCGTGCCTGCCTGCGGCGTGATGTGCGTCACATACACTCGCCGCGCCGGAGCGCCACGCCATCCCTGCACGCGCCGAATGGCTAGCGCAAGCGGCTCGGAGCACGGCTTTGGCCGGAAGAATCGACTATTCTAGCAAACAATTTTCCTCACACCGCCAGATCGGCGCGACGCGCGTGCGTCCGCACCGCGCCGGCAGCCCTTCGCACGGCAATGCGCGCGGATCGCCGCTATGCCGCATGGCGTATCCACCACGGGCCCGCCATCCTGTAAGCTCCGAATGAGGTGCACCGCCGTCGCGCCCCAATATTCTTCACACCAATCACGCCTTCCGGAGACACCATGCCGCAACACCCGTCCGCGCCTGTCGTCGTCATCGCGCCCGATTCGTTCAAAGGCTCGCTTTCCGCCGAGCAGGTCGCGGACGCGATCGCCACCGGCATCCGCCGCGCCCGGCCCGACGCCGTCGTGCGCTGCTGCCCGATGGCCGACGGCGGCGAAGGCACGCTCGACGCGATGCTGGCAGGCGGCGGCACGCGGCGCACGCTGCGGGTAGCCGGTGCGTCGCTCGCGGCGCGCGACGCGGCAGTCGGCGTGATCGACGCGCGCACCGCGATCGTCGAAACGGCCGAGATCGTCGGCATCACGGACCCGGTCGGCATGAGCGTGCCGGTCGACGCGCGCAGCACGCGCGGGATGGGCGAGGCGGTCCGCACGCTGCTCGACGAAGGCGTGCGCCGCTTCTTCGTCGCGCTGGGCGGCAGCAGCACCAACGACGCGGGCGCCGGGCTGCTCGCAGGCCTCGGCCTGCAGTGCTTCGACGCGGACGGCCAGCCGGTCGAGCCCGTGCCGTCGCGGCTCGCCGACATCGCGCGCGTCGACGCGTCGGGGCTCGACCCACGGCTGAAGGAAACCGAATTCATCGGCATGTCCGACGTCGACAACCCGCTGACGGGCGCGCACGGCGCAACCGCCGTGTTCGGCCCGCAAAAGGGCGTGACGCCCGAGCAGGTCGCCACCCTCGACGCCGCACTCGCCCGCTTCGCCGACCTGCTCGAAGGCGCGCTCGACCGTCGCGGCCGCGACCTGCCGGGCGCCGGTGCCGCGGGCGGCCTCGGATTCGCGCTGCACATGCTCGGTGCACAATTCGAAGCGGGGGCCGAGGTGGTCGCGCGGCAGGTCGGGCTCGACGCGGCGCTCGCCGGCGCGGGCTGGCTGATCACCGGCGAAGGCCGCTCCGACGTACAGACGCTGCACGGCAAGGCGCCGTTCATCGCGTGCCGCCACGCGCAGGCCGCGGGCGTACCCGCGTCGCTGCTGTCCGGCGCGGTCGACCCGGCCGCGCTGCCACGCCTGTCCGAACATTTTTCCGGCTGCTTCTCGCCGGCTCCCGGGCCGATCACGCTCGACGTCGCGATCCGCGACGCGGCCAATCTGCTCGCGAACGAAGCGGAGCAATTGACACGCCTGAAGTACGGCGCACACTGACCGTTGACCCGAGCGCGCGATACAGGAACAATCGGGCCCGCCCTTTTTCTTCAGGATTCGACATGAAAGGCCGTCAAGCCGGGCTCGATCAGTTTCTGACCTATCGCCTCCACGCGCTCACGAAGCGATCCGACCGCGGGATCGGCGAGGTGTACCGGCACAAGCTCGACATCTCGCTGCCCGAGGCGCGCGTGATCGCCGCCGTCGGCGCCTTCGGCCCGTTCTCGATCATGGATCTGGCGCGCCACACCAATCTCGACAAGAGCCAGGCGAGCCGGGCAGCCGAGGCGCTGCTGCGCCAGGGGCTGCTCGAACGCAGCGCAAGCGAGGAGGATGGCAGGATCGTGTTGATCGCGCTGACCGCCGACGGCCGCGCGCTGCATCGCAAGATCATGCCGATCGTGCGCAAGTGGAACGATGGCTTGCTCGCATGCCTGTCCGACAGCGAACGCCAGACATTCGAGCGGCTGCTCGACAAGGTCGTCGCGCACGCGATCGAGCGGGACGACTGACCAGCACGCGGGCACGACGCCCGCGGTATCGATCCGATTTGATCCGATGAATTCGACGGGCCGCCCCGGTCGCCACACCAGCGACGCGGGCGGCCCGCTTTGCGTGATGCGCTGCGCGCGGCAACCGGATTGCAGCGCGCCACCTCGCCGGCATCGCGCATGCAGCGGCCCCGCCCGCACTTATAGCCCGCTGTTCGTCGCCCGCTGGCGCAGCAGCCCGAGCACCGCGTCGCAATACGGAGTCGGCACGTCGAGCTTGCGCCCGAGCTCGGGAAACACACCGAGGATCGGCCCGATCTCGAGCGCGCGGCCCGCTTCGAAATCCTGCAGCATCGACGTCTTGAACGCACCGAGCTTGCGCGTGACCGCGATCCGCTCGGGCCCGCTCATCCCCGTCGACAGGCCGAGCTTCGCGCCGATCGCGGCCGCCTCCTCCATCATCCGCAGCGCGAGACCCTGCGTGAACGGATCGTCGAGCAGCTGCTCGGCCGTCGACCCCGTCAGCGCGCTCAGCGGATTCATGTTCATGTTGCCCCACAGCTTCGTCCAGATCTCGGCCCGGATCGCCGGCGTCGACTCGACGTCGAAACCGCCCGCCGCGAGCGCCGCGGCAAACCGGGCAGCGGCCGTATCGAGCCGCGCATCGGGCGCCCCGACGATCAGCCGGTTGCCGCGCCCGCGCCGCACGACGCCCGGCGCGTCGGTACTCGACGACAAATGGACGACGCACCCGATCGCCTGCGCGGGCGGCAACGCCGCCGACACCGCGCCGGCCGGGTCGACCGCGTCGAGCGGCACCCCGTCGAGCGCACCTTCGAGCCCGTGCGTGAACCACCACGGCAGCCCGTTCATCGCCGCGACGATCACGGTGTCCGGCCCGACCAGCGGCGCGATGCGCGCGGCCAATGCCGGCAGTGCCTGTGCCTTCAGCGCGATCACCACGTAGTCCTGCACGCCGAGCGCGGCCGCATCGTCACTCGCTCGCACCGGAACCGACGACGACGTGCCCGCCTCGTCGATCACGCGCACGCCGTGCGCGTTCAGCGCGTCGAGCGTCGCGCCGCGCGCGTACGCGCTCACGGTCATCCCGGCCCGCGACAACGCGGCCGCGAGCAATCCGCCGATCGCGCCGACCCCGACCACCGCCGCGCGCACCGACCCTGAATTCGTGTCGTTCATGATGGAATTCCGTCTCCTGGGAGCTGACGAGCATAACGCTCAATGGTTGCGGGCACAACCATTCACGCGCCGCCGTGCGACGCACGGCGTTCGCATGCGTCAGTGCGGCTCACCGCCGGCTTCCACCGGTTCGTCGTCGGCCGCGCCGCCCGTCGCGCCGAGCACGCCGGCGATCTGGCTCTTGTCGTGCATGCCGAGCTTGCGGTACGCGCAGCGCAGGTAGTGGCGCACGGTCGTCGGCGAAATCGCCATCTGTTGCGCGACTTCCTTGTGCGAGCGCCCGGCGCCGTAATAGCGGATCGCCGCGAGCTCGCGCGGGCTCAGGCGGTCGAGCAGCGAGCGCGGCCGCGCCTCGATCTGGAACAGCCCCGCAACCGGCACGCACTGGATCCGCAACGCATCGCCGACGAACGCCTGGCCCGGCTGGCGCCGCAGGTGCGCAACGAGCGGCTCCGGCACGCGTGCACCGGCCCATGCCGGCCATTCGGTGCGCAGCACGTCGTCGAAACCATGATCGGCGTGATGCAGCACACCGAAGTTGTCGCACAACGCGCGGGCGGCCGGCGCAACCGCATCGCCGCGCTCGCGCGTGAGCTGCGCGGCGCGATTGATGGTCAGCGCCGCCGCGAGATGCGGAATCACTTCCTCGAAACGGCGTGCATCGTCATCGCTGAACGGGCGGTTCAGGCCCTGACGGTAGATCGACATGAACGTCGTCAGGCCGAAACGGCGATCGAGCGTGCACACGCACATCAGTTGCGCGAGCCCGTACTTCACGCACCAGTCGCGAAACCGTGCATCGAGCCCCGGCTCGACGACCGACAGCCGCACCGCATGGCCGTGTGCGCCGCGCAGCGTGCGGTGCGCGAGCGGGTCGCAATCGCGCACGCGCTTCCAGTCGCTGAAGAACGCGTGCGGCAGACGGTACAGGAAGCTGTTGTGCATCACCGGGCCGGTCGGCACATGCGTCGCGACGCCTGTCCACGCGGCGTCGAACGGAATGAGCGCCTGCAGCAGCGAAAAGAAGCGGTATTCGAATTCGCCGATGCCGGACCGCGCGGCAACCGCGTACAGGTCGAGCAGCATCAACCCGAGTTCGCGCTGCGATGCGTCGCCGCGCGTGACGCCGTCGAAATCCGCACGCCGGGACGGCAGCGGCGGCCAGGCGAAGTCGTCGAGCACGATGGCTGCCGGCACGTCACGCAGCGCTTCGAGATCCTGCCCGATATCCGTCGTGATCCTCACCTTCCGCTCCCCTGCCCGATCGGGCTGCTGACGTGCGCAACGACACCGGCCGATTATAGCGACCGGCTTTTTTGACGGGCCCCGGTGCCGGAACCGGCGCCAGCCCCATCCATTTGAACGGTGCGCGGCACGTTGCTGCTCCGCAGCACGCCGCGCGACGCCAGCGCGTCGCGACCATGCCGCGCACCTCGGGTTTTCCGCACCGTTCATCTGTACGACTGTTCGAAGGTTTTCCCGCTGCGGACACTGCGTCGCGACAACACCAACGACAAACCGATGCAGGACGGTATGGAGAACCCCACGTGACGAAACCCCGCTTCATCCGCACGGCCGCGGCCGTCGCGACGCTTGCCGCGTGCGGCGCCGGCGCGCATGCGCAGTCGACCCTCACGCTGTACGGCGCGCTCGATGCCGGCGTGCAATACCTGACGCATGCCGACGGGCGCCATTCGGCCGTGCAGTTGCAGAACTACGGCATCCTGCCTTCTCAGGTCGGGCTGAAGGGCAACGAGGATCTCGGCGGCGGCTGGCGTGCGCTGTTCAAGCTCGAACAGGGCCTCAACCTCAACGACGGCACCGCGACCGCGCCCGGCTACGCGTTCTTCCGCGGCGCGTACGTCGGCATCGCCGGGCCCGCGGGCACCGTCACGCTCGGCCGTCAGTTCAGCGTGCTGTTCGACAAGACGCTGTTCTACGACCCGCTCTGGTACGCGTCGTACAGCGGCCAGGGTGTCATCGTGCCGATGAACGCGAACTTCATCGACCACTCCGTCAAGTACCAGTCGCCGACCTTCGCCGGCTTCGACGTCGAGGCGCTTGCCGCGACGTCCGGCGTCGCCGGCAATACGCGCGCCGGACGCGTGCTCGAACTCGGCGGCCAGTACACGAGCAACGGCCTGTCGGTCAGCGCGGTGCTGCATCAGGCACACGGCGAGGTATCGGCGGCCGACGACACGTCGGCGCGCCGCCGCGAACTCGGCACGCTCGCCGCACGCTATGCGTTCGCCGCGCTGCCGCTCACCGTCTATGCAGGTGTCGAACGCCTGACCGGCGACCTCGACGCCGCGCGCACGATCGTCTGGGGCGGTGCGCGCTACCTGACACCGAACGGGATCGGCCTGAACGCGGGCGTCTACCACACCGACTCGCGCGCGCCGGCCATCGGCCACCCGACGCTGTTCATCGCGAGCACCACGTATGCGCTGTCGAAACGCACCGTCGCCTACGTGAACCTCGGCTATGCGCGCAACAGCGGCCGGAGTTCGCAGACCGTCTACGAATACGACCCGACGCCGCTCGCCGGCGCATCGCAGTTCGGCGCGATGGTCGGCATGTACCACCTGTTCTGATTCCCCACACGAGATCCCGCCATGAAAACCCTGTCCCCGGATGCCGCACTCCCGCCCGACGGCCGCGCATCGGCCTTCGCGCGCTCGACGCTCGTCGCGCTCGTCGTGTTCGCGGCCATCACGCCGCTGCTGCTGCTCGTCGCGCCCGCCGTCGCCGGCCAGCTCGCGATGCAGCTCGGGCTGTCCGCCTCGCAGATCGGCACCTACTTCTTCGTCGAACTCGGTGCGTTCAGCCTCGCGACCGTGCCGTCGTACCTGTGGCTCGGTCGCATCGACGCACGCCGCGTGGCCGCGTTCGCCATCGCGCTGTTCGGCGCGGGCAACCTGCTGACCGCGCTGTGGATGCCGGGCTTCGTCGCGCTGCTCGCACTGCGCGCCGTGACCGCGCTCGGCGGCGGTTCACTGATGGTGCTCTGCATGACGAGCGCCGCAACGAGCGAGAACAGCGACCGCGTGTACGGCCTGTGGGTCGTCGGCCAGTTGATCGCGGGCGCGATCGGCCTGTTCGTGCTGCCGCATGTATTCGCGGCATTCGGGCTGCGCGCGCTGTACGTCGCGCTCGCCGGGCTCGCGCTGCTCGCCGCGCCGCTGTCGCGCGGCTTCCCGTCATCGCTGGGCGCGCGAACCGCGCCTGCGCAACACGCGCGCGGCGCGGCGGCACGGACGCCGCAAGGCTTGATCGTGCTCGCGATCGGCGCGGTGCTGACGTTCTATCTCGCGATCGGCAGCGTGTGGACGTTCGCGAGCCGCGCCGCGGCCGAAGCCGGGCTCGATCCGCAGTCGACCGGCAACGTACTCGCGATCGCGAGCGTGATGGGCATCGCCGGCGCGGCGCTTGCGTCGTGCGCGGGCGGCCGGCTCGCGCGGCGCGCCATGCTGACGGCCGGTTACGCGCTGCTGGCGGCCTCGCTCGTCGCGCTCGCCGTGATGCGGCAAGCCGGCGGTTACAGCGCGGCGATCTTCGCGTTCAAGTTCGCGTGGACGTTCGTCCTGCCGTTCACCCTCGCGACCGTCGCGCAGATCGATACGTCGGGCCGCCTCGTGGCCACGCTCAATTTCGTGATCGGCGCCGGCCTCGCTGCCGGCCCGTTGCTCGCCGGGCTGATGCTCGACGCCGGCGGCACGATGCACGCGCTGTTCACGGCCGCGACGGCCGTCGCGATCGTGTCTTTCGCCGCGCTGCGCCACATCGATCGCCGCACGCACGCCTCCGTTTCCTCCCAACCGTGACAGGTCTCGCACATCCATGAATCGCACTGCCTTTTTTACCGACGAACGCACTTTCTGGCACACCGGCGGCACGCATGCGCTGTTCTTCCCGGTCGGCGGCTGGGTCCAGCCGCCGTCGAGCGCGGGCTACGCGGAATCACCCGATTCGAAGCGCCGTTTCCTGTCGCTCGTGCAGGCCTCGGGCCTGGCCGCGCAGCTCGACCTGTGCGGCGCCGAACCGGCAACGACCGCCGACCTGCTGCGCATTCATCCCGCGCACTATCTCGACGCGTTCCGCGCACTCAGCGACGCGAACGGCGGCGACCTCGGCGATCTCGCGCCGTTCGGCAAAGGGAGCTACGAGATCGCCGCGCTGTCTGCCGGCCTTGCGATCGCGGCCGTCGATACGGTCGTCGGCGAGCGCGCGGTCAATGCGTTCTCGCTGTCGCGGCCGCCCGGTCACCACTGCCTGCGCGATCGCCCGATGGGCTTCTGCATGCTGGCGAACATCCCGATCGCGATCGAGGCCGCCCGCGCGAAACACGGCATCGAGCGCGTCGCGGTGATCGACTGGGACGTGCATCACGGCAACGGCACGCAGTCGATCTACTACGACGATCCGGACACGCTGACGATCTCGCTGCACCAGGACCGCTGCTTCCCGCCCGGCTATAGCGGCGCGGACGATCGCGGCGAAGGCGCGGGCGTCGGCGCGAACCTGAACGTGCCGCTGCTCGCGGGCAGCGGCGACGATGCCTATCGCTACGCGTTCGAGCGGATCGTGCTGCCGGCGCTGGCGCGTTTCCGGCCCGAGCTGATCGTCATCGCCAGCGGCCTCGACGCGAGCGCGGTCGATCCGCTCGCGCGCATGCAGTTGCATACCGACAGCTACCGGTTCATGACGCGTGCGGTGAAGGATGCCGCGCAGCGCCATTGCGGCGGGCGGCTCGTGATCGTTCACGAAGGCGGCTATTCGGAGGCGTACGTACCGTTCTGCGGGCTCGCGATCGTCGAGGAACTGGCCGGCATTCGTACCGACGTCGCCGATCCTATGCTCGACCTCGCGATCGCGCAGCAGCCGGGCGAACGGTTCGTCGCGTTCCAGCGCGGGCTGCTCGACGAACTGGCGGCGTCGTTCGGGTTGTAATGCGCGCTGACGAATGCGCCGGGGGGCCGGCGGCGGCCCTCTTGCGCGATCGGAGCGGATGGGGTCTCCTGTGCCTTTATCCCCGTTCCGGCCCGAAGCCGTACTCTTCCGATGAAATCGTCCCCGCGCGACAACAATGACGATGCCAAGACGCGCCGCCAGCCTTCGAAACTGGCCCTGAACATCGCCGCCGTGACGGTCGGCCTCATCACGTTCGCGCTCGGCGCGGCGTGGGTGATCTATAGCTGGATCGTCGATCGCGAGGCGCAGTATTTCGCGATCCCGCTGGTTTTTTCGGTGCCGGTGATCGTGGCGGTCGCGATCCGGAGTTTCTGGGAATAGACGCGCCTGAAACGGCGAAGCGCCGCGAGTCGGGTGACGCGCGGCGCTTCGTCGGGCTTGTTCCGGATAACGCGGCGAGCCCCTCGACTCGCCTGCGCGCCGGTCACAGGCCGGGACGCGGGCACGGATTGGAGACCGCGCCCTGATACCCCCCGGTGACGGCGCCCAGCACGGCGCCGACCAGCGACGTGCCGAGCGCTTTCAGCACGTTTTCGGTCGACAGCGACTCGCCGCCCGCCATCACCCGCCCCGAGTACGCAGAGCACGCCGACGTCGATGCAGTCGCATGCACCGGCCTGGCGCTCCACGCGACGTTGTCGGCAGGTGTATTGGCAAACGCCGGCGCGGCCAGCATCAGCGCCAGAACGGAAATCGGGATGCGTACGGTGTTTTTCATCGGTGGCCCCTCGGTGTTCTCGTACTTCTCGTATTCGATCGCGCTGACGATATTACATGCGGCCGAATTTGAGGGCGCGCTCCTCGTACGGGCTGCACGTCCGCGAACAAGACAGGCATCAACAAAAAAGCGCTGCGGTCAGCCGACCGGCAGCGCTTTTTCGGGAACAGCACCCCGACGAGTGCATGTTCGACTTCTGGTGCGTGAGGCCGGACTCGAACCGGCACACCCTTGCGGGCGTCAGGACCTAAACCTGGTGCGTCTACCAATTTCGCCACTCACGCGCATTTTCCGTCGCCTGACTACGCGGCACGCAAGATGCGTTGCCGCGCGCCCGGGACATCGCGCCGGCCTCGAGCCGGCACGCCCGATCAGGCGAGCGCGAGATTCTACCCGATCCGGGCGGCGTTGTCTCGCCCCGCCGGCACCCGTCGTGCGGCGGTGCTAGAATGCCGCGCTCGACGTTTCGGCACCGCGCCGCCGCGCGTCCCCCGAACCCGCCCCCACACGATTCCGCCCGTGAACTTCGACGACTACTGTCAGCAAAAGGCCGCCCCTGCGGGCTCCAGCGTCTACTACGCGTTGCGTCAGGCGCCGCTCGCCACGCAACCGCGCCTGACCGCGCTGTTCGCATTGCGCCGCGAACTCGAGGAAACCGTCAAGGAAACCAGCGACCCGACCGTCGGACACACGAAGCTCGCGTGGTGGCACAAGGAACTCGCGGCGCTGGCCGACGGACAGCCGTCGCATCCGGTCACGAAGGCGCTCGCGCAGCATCACCCGGCGATCACCGCCGAAGCCGACGCGTTGCGCACGCTCGTCAACGGCTACGGGATGGATCTCGAACAGGCGCGCTACCTCGATTTCGCGAATCTGCAGCGCTACATCGCGCAGGTCGGCGGCACCTTCGCGTCGCTGGTCGCGCGCGCCAGTTCGGCGAACCCGGCCGACCCGCAGCCGTGGGCCGCGGACGCCGGCCGCGCGCTGATGCTCGCGCAGTTCGTGCAGGAACTCGGCAACGACGCGCGCCACGGCCGCATCTACCTGCCGATCGACGAACTGCAGCGCTACAACGTGACGGCGGCCGACCTGCTGAACCGTCGCTACAGCCCCGCGTTCACCGAGCTGCTGCAATTCCAGACGGCACGGGCGCGCGAAGCGCTTGCGGCCGCCGAAGCGGCGATCCCCGCATCCGGGCGCCGCGCACAGCGCACGCTGCGCGCGCAGATCGCACTGGCCGGCGCGCTGCTCGACGAAATCGAGCGCGACGACTACCAGGTGCTGCACCAGCGCATTGCGCTGACGCCGATCCGCAAGCTGTGGATCGCGTGGCGCGCCGCGCGCCGCCGCTGAACGTCACGACGCATCACGCCTTCAACAACGGCAGCGTGTCGAAGCGCTGCTGCAGCACGCGCGTCGCATCGAGCCCCCACCACGGCCCGAGCACGGTCGCATAAAGCTGGCGGAAATCGACCGCGACCGGCAGGTTGCCGTTGCCGTCGAGCCGCCCGAGCGCCGGCGGTGCGCCGTACAGCCCGCCGGCCACGCGACCGCCCATCACGAAATGCGGCGCGGCCGTGCCGTGATCGGTGCCGTTGCTCTGGTTCTCCCGCACGCGCCGCCCGAATTCCGCATACGTCATCACGAGCGTCTGGTTCCAGCGCCCGAGTTCGATCAATGCGCCGCGCATCGCGCTCATCCCTTCCGCGAACTGCTTGAGCAGCGCGGCCTGCTGCCCCGGCTGGTTCTGGTGCGTGTCGAAGCCGTTGAGCGTCAGGCGCAGCACCGCGACACCATCCTGCGCGCCGGGCCCGGACGCTTCGCACGCGGCCAGCACCTGCATCGCGGTCTTCACCGACGTGCCGAACGCGCCGGCCGGAAAAGCCGTCCGGAATTCGCGCATCCCGCCGCGCGGGCGCAGCCGGTCGGCGGCCTTCACGATGTCGTTCTCGACGTCGATGATGTGTGCGAGCGCGGGGTTCTGTTCGCGCAGCGACGACGGCTCGGCGAGGCGGGCCGCACGGATGAACTGCGCGGGATTGACGAGCGCGATCGCGCGCGCGCCGTTCGCGAGCGGCCCCATCTCGGCGCTGCCGAGCACGACGCCGTCCGCCGCGAACCCGGGCGGCACCGGCGCCTGCGCGAACGTCCGCGTGAGCCAGCCTTCGTGCAGGTACTGGTCGGAGCGTGACGCGGTATCCCAGATCTCGATCGAGCGGAAATGCGACAGGTTCGGCTGCGGATAACCGACGCCCTGCACGACCGCGACCTGCCCGTCACGCCACAGCGGCATCAGCGGCGCGAGCGACGGATGCAGCCCCGTGTGCGCGTCGAGTTGCAGCACCTGCTCGCGCTTGATGCCGATGCTGCGCCGGAACTGGTAATACAGCGGATCGGCATACGGCACCACCGTGTTGAGGCCATCGTTGCCGCCCTTCAGCTCGACGAGGATCAGCACGTTCGCATACCCTGCCGCCGGCTGACGTCCGGTCGCAGCCATCGCGGGCGCCTGCCACAGCGACACGCCGGCTGCGGCCGCGGCGCCCGTCAGCGTCAGAAAATCACGTCGGTTCATCGCGCATCCTTTGGTTCACCGCCCGGCACCTTTGCCGCACCGGTTCCCCGCTTCATCGTCGTTCGAATCATTTCAGTTGATAGGCCGGATCCATCAGCAGCGCCTCGAGATACGCGCTGCCGGTCGAATCCGTGTCGATCGCCGCGACCGGCGAAAGCTGCAGCACCGCGTGCTGCAACTGAAGCTCGGTCGACAAGCCCGCGATCGCCTGCGGCCGCGCGCGATATTGCGCGAGCCAGCGTTCGAGGTCGAAACGCAGGCCGCCGCGCGCGGGCCTGGCAGGCGCCGCGCGCATGCCGGCGGCGGACGCCGCATCGACCACCGGCGTCGCGTGCGCGCGGACATTCGGCGGCGGCACCATCGCACGCGCCGGCGGGTGCATGCCGGCCGTCTCGGTCGCGCGGAACAGTTGCTCGACGAACTGCTTGCGCGCAAGCAGCGTGGTGCTGTTGATCCACAGCGCGCCGCCCGGCCAGCCCTTCACGTTCGGCGGATAGAACAGGTTCTGCCCGAGCGTGCGCACGGTGTTCGCAAGCATCTGCGGATCGCCGTACGCAACGTCGAACAGCCGCACCGAGCCGACGACGAATTCCGCCGGCGACTTGACGAGCACGCCGCGATTGCGCGGGTCCCAGAAGGCGTCGGTCGACCACAGCGCGGCGAGCGCCGCGCGAATGTCGTAGCCGCTCGAGCGAAACCGCTCGGCCACCGCATCGAGCGCGCCCGGATCGGGCGTATCCGACACGAACTCGCGCCACAGCTTGCCGGCGATGAAGCGCGCGGTGCCGGGCTGCTTCAGCAGGATGTCGAGAAAGCCGTCGCCATCGAACGGCCCGGTTTCGCCGAGGATCGTCTTGTCGCCCGCATCGTGCCATTCCGGCCGCACCTCGAAGCGCAGCGTGTCGGGATCGACCGTCCAGCCCGTCATCGCGCGCGCGGCTTCGGTCACGTCGTATTGCGTGTAATGCCCTTCGCCGAGCGTGAACAGTTCCATCACCTCGCGTGCGAAGTTCTCGTTCGGGCGGCCCTTGCGATTGCTCGCGCCGTCGAGATACTGAAGCATCGCCGGATCCTTCGCGACCGCGTGCAGCAGCACGCCGAAGTTGCCGAGCGCCTCGCGGCGAAACAGCGCGTTCTGTGCGGCCATCGTCTGCGGGTAAGGCACCTTGTCCTGCCCCGACGTGAAGTGCCCGTGCCAGAACAGCGTCATGCGCTCGGTCAGCGGCGACGGCGTGACGATCATCTCGTTGACCCAGGCCGCGCGCAACGCATCGTAGCGGACATTGCGCTCGCGCTGCTCGTCGCGCCGCATGTCGGGGGTCAGCGCCTGGCGTTGCGCGCGCGTCGGTGGCAACTCGGCGATCCAGTCCGGCCACGTCGTGACGGGCTCGCGCCGAACACTGCCGAGCGTGTCGGCCACGACCTGCGCGCGCGTCATGCCGACGATGCGCGCAACATCGGCGGGCGCGGGAGAAAAACCGGTACGGCTCAGGAAAAACAATGCATCGTCGGCGTCGAGCGGCGACTGCATGGCGGGCGACGGCGCCGGTGCGGCAGCGTTCGCTTTCATCGTCATGGACTCCCGGTGCGCACCGGCGGTGCGGATGCCGGTACAACGGCAATCGGCAGGCGAAAGTTGACGGAAAAATTGCTACGAATCTTTTCCGCGCGATGTATCGCGTTGTAATCCGCAGGGCGAAAGACGGCGCGTCAGCGCTTGTACAGCTCGCGAACGGCGTCCTCGATGTGCTGGCGCAAAAGGTGGCGCTCCTCGGGCGTCATGTGCCCGTCGCGGCGGCGCTGTTCGAGATCGGGAGGCACGGCGGAACGGACCGTCATCTCGGCGGTACGATCGGACTGCGGCGCTTTGCCGCGCGGCAGCTTGCGCGACGATGCGCCCTGCTCGGGGCGCTGCGCATACGCGAAGTTCGACGCATACGGACCGGCGAGCGCGATCGTCAGCATCAGTGCAATCCGGGCAGATCGCATGACCGTCCTCGCTTCTTTGGTCGATTTGTTCCCTTCGTCACGCGGCAACCGGTTACCTCTGGTACTTGAAAAACCCTGCGGAATTCGGGTGTGCAAAGATGAATGATGGAGTGCAGGGGAGTATCTACCGAATTTCGGCTTCGAGTAAAGGAATCTATATAGCCTGCCTTTACTCGGCGCGACACTACGGGTAAATTTTGTAACCGACTGTAACGCACGAAAATACGTGGCCGTGCGTCAATTCCCATTCGCGATAAGATGCCGATCATGGAAACGAAAAACCCCTCCAAGATTCTCGTCGTCGACGACGACCCGCGCCTGCGCGATCTGCTGCGCCGCTATCTCGGCGAGCAGGGTTTCAATGTCTACGTCGCCGAAAACGCAACCGCAATGAACAAGCTCTGGGTCCGCGAGCGTTTCGACCTGCTCGTGCTCGACCTGATGCTCCCGGGCGAAGACGGCCTGTCGATCTGTCGCCGCCTGCGCGGCAGCAACGACCGCACGCCGATCATCATGCTCACCGCGAAGGGCGAGGACGTCGATCGCATCGTCGGCCTCGAGATGGGCGCCGACGATTACCTGCCGAAGCCGTTCAACCCGCGCGAGCTCGTCGCGCGCATTCATGCGGTGCTGCGCCGCCAGGCGCCGGCCGAGCTGCCGGGCGCACCGTCGGAAACCACCGAGGTGTTCGAGTTCGGAGAGTTCTCGCTGAACCTCGCGACCCGCACACTGACGAAATCCGGCCAGGAAATTCCACTGACGACCGGCGAATTCTCGGTGCTGAAGGTATTCGCCCGCCATCCGCGCCAGCCGCTGTCGCGCGAGAAGCTGATGGAACTCGCGCGCGGCCGTGAATACGAAGTGTTCGACCGCAGCCTCGACGTGCAGATCTCGCGCCTGCGCAAGCTGATCGAACCGGATCCGGGCAGCCCGCGTTTCATCCAGACCGTCTGGGGCCTCGGCTACGTGTTCATCCCGGACGGCGCCGCCTGATCTTTTTCCTTTCCGGTTTCGCCCGCCCACGGCCCGTCCCATGCGTATCGACCGGCGCCTCCTGCAGCTCGCGTTCGGCGGGCTGTTCTGGCGCACCTTCCTGCTGATCGCGCTGCTGATCTCGGTCAGTCTCGCCGCGTGGTTCCAGAGCTTTCGTGTGATCGAGCGCGAGCCGCGCGCGCAGCGCGTGGCTCTCCAGCTCGTCGCGGTCGTGAAGCTCACGCGCACCGCCCTGCTCTATTCCGATCCCGACCTGCGGCGCGCGCTGCTGCAGGATCTCGAGAGCAACGAGGGCGTGCGCGTGTACCCGCGCGAAAAGACCGACAAGTTCAAGCTGCAGCCCGACGAATCGCTGAACCGCCTGATCGAACACGACATCCGCAGCCGCCTCGGCGACGATACCGTGATCGCGCAGTCGGTCAACGACATTCCCGGCGTGTGGATCAGCTTCAAGATCGACGACGACGATTATTGGGTCGCGCTCGACCGCGACCAGCTCGACAACGTCACGGGCCTGCAGTGGGCCGGCTGGGGGTTATTCGCGCTCGCGCTGTCGCTGTTCGGCTCCGCGTTCATCACCAGCCTCGTGAACCGGCCGTTCTCGCGGCTCGCGCTCGTCGCGCGCCAGGTCGGCTCGGGGCAGGCGCCCGACCCGCTGCCCGAACGCGGGATGGGCGTCGCGGCCGACACCAACCGCAGCTTCAACCAGATGGTGCGCGACCTCGAGCAGCTCGAGGCCGATCGCGCGCTGATGCTCGCGGGCATCTCGCACGACCTGCGCACGCCGCTCGCGCGGCTGCGGCTCGAGACCGAGATGAGCCCGTCCGACCAGGCGACCAAGGACGCGATGGTCGACGACATCGAGCAAATGGATCGCATCATCGCGGCCTTCATCGACTACGCGCGTCCGACCCAGCGCAAGCCGGAGCCGGTCGACCTCTCCTCGATCGCGCACGAAGTCGCCGCGCGCGTGTCGGGCGAGGACGGCGTCGAGATCCGCACGCGGCTCGCGCCGAACGCCGTGATCGAAGCCGACGAGACCGACATGCGCCGCGTGATCGGCAACCTCGTCGAAAACGCACGCAAATACGGCCAGAGCCGCGACGACGGCGTGTCGCGCATCACGCTCGAGACGCGCGTGACGCACGCGCGCGTCGAGCTGTCGGTGAGCGACGAGGGCCCCGGCATCCCTGAGGACCAGCTGCCGCTCGTGATGCGGCCGTTCTATCGCGTCGACACGGCGCGCACCAAGGCGGACGGCACGGGGCTCGGGATGGCGATCGTGCTGCGCCTCGTCGGCCGCTATCGCGGTGCGCTGCGCCTGCGCAACCGCAGCCCCGACGCGGGCCTCGAAGTCACGCTCGAATTCCCCGGCGCCGGCAAGGCACGTGCGACGGCGTGACGCGCTCGCGTACGCCTGCCGCCCTTCACACTATCGATCCGGTTGAAAAAAACTATGGAGGGCGTTAGTCAAAATCTATTGAAGCACCTTACTAATAGTGTTACAGTCTCGCCCATGCTGTCACACCATCGTTGCAGCACCGAGGTAGCTTGACTCAGTCTTCTTCCCAACTCATACAGGAGTATCCGCATGAAAACCGTTGGCGATAAACTCGAAGCTTTCACCGTCGTGGCCGCGAAGCCGGGCTTCAACAACCACGAAGAAAACGGCCAGTCGGCATTCGAGACCGTCACCGAAGCGTCGTTCCCGGGCAAGTGGAAGATCATCTACTTCTACCCGAAGGACTTCACGTTCGTGTGCCCGACGGAAATCGTCGAATTCGCAAAGCTCACGAAGCAGTTCGAAGAGCGCGACGCCGTCCTGCTGGGCGGCAGCTCGGACAACGAATTCGTCAAGCTCGCATGGCGCCGTGAGCACAAGGACCTCGACAAGCTGAACCACTACTCGTTCGGCGACGTCAAGGGCGAGCTGATCGACCAGCTCGGCGTGCGCGACAAGGAAGCCGGCGTGGCCCTGCGTGCAACGTTCATCGTCGATCCGGACAACACGATCCAGCACGTTTCGGTGAACAACCTGAACGTCGGCCGCAGCCCGGAAGAAGTCCTGCGGATTCTGGACGGCCTGCAAACGGACGAACTCTGCCCGTGCAACCGTGCAGTCGGCGGCGCAACGCTGTAAGCGCATCGATGCACGAAGCCCGCGGCGCACGTCCTGCCTGCGGGCTTTTTTAACGGCCAACCCATAGGAGATATCAATGGAATTCATCGACTCGATTAAGGCACGTATTCCCGACTACGCGAAGGACATTCGCCTGAACCTCGACGGCACGATCTCGCGCTCGTCGCTCGAAGGCACCGACGCGGTCGGCGTCGCGCTGGCGGCGGCGATCGCGGCGAAGAGCACGGTACTCATCAAGACGATCCGCGAAGCCGGCGTCCTGTCGCCCGAAGAGACGAATGCCGTGCTGACGGCGGCCGCGCTGATGGGGATGAACAACACCTGGTATCCGTATGTCGAGATGGCCGACGACGCCGACCTGAAGACGCAACGTGCCGAACTGCGGATGGGCGCGTACGCGACGCACGGCGGCGTCGACAAGCGCAAGTTCGAGATGTACGCGCTCGCCGCGTCGATCGTCGGCAAGTGCCACTTCTGCGTGAAGTCGCACTATGCGTTGCTGAAGAACGAGCAAGGGATGACCGTCACGCAGCTGCGCGACGTCGGCCGTATCGCATCGGTGATCAACGCCGCCGCGCAGGTGATCGCCGCCGAAGGCGAATAAGCGGTTGCGTTCCGCGCCGGCAGCAATGCCGCGCGCGGCGCCGGCTTCAAACGAAAATGCCACGCAGATGCGTGGCATTTTTCATTGCCGCGGCATCGCGCGGGGCGAACCGCGCGATGCCGCTGGCCCCCGTCAGCCGCCCTGCTTCACCAGCAGCGCGGCGGCCTGCGCCTCGATCCCTTCGCCGCGGCCGAGATAACCGAGCTTTTCGTTCGTCTTCGCCTTCACGTTCACGCGATCGAGCGGCAGCCCGAGATCGGCCGCGATGTTCGCGCGCATCCCGTCGATATGCGGTGCCAGCTTCGGTGCCTGGGCGATCACGGTGCTGTCGACGTTCTGGATCGTGAAGCCGGCCGCCTTGATGCGGGCCGCGCACTCGCGCAGCAGCACGCGGCTGTCGGCGCCCTTGAATGCCGCGTCCGTGTCGGAGAAATGGCGGCCGATGTCGCCGAGCGCCGCCGCGCCGAACAGCGCGTCGGTGATCGCGTGCAGCAGCACGTCCGCGTCCGAGTGGCCGAGCAGGCCGCGTTCGTACGGAATCGTCACGCCGCCGATGATGAGGGGGCGCCCCTCGACGAGCTGGTGCACGTCGTAGCCTTGTCCGATTCTGAAATCCATGCGTGTTCCGATTGAGAGGGGGTGAAAGTCAGGAGGCGCTCGCAGGGCGCGCGAGGATCGCTTCCGCGAGCGCGAAATCCTCCGGGTACGTGACCTTGAAATTGCGCAGGCTGCCCTGCACGACGCGCGGCGTATGGCCGGCCCATTCGATCGCGCTCGCTTCGTCGGTCAGGTCGTGCCCTTCGCGCTGCGCGCGCAGGATCGCCTCGCGCAGCATGCCGATGCGGAACATCTGCGGCGTCTGCGCCTGCCACAGCGCGTCGCGCGACTCGGTGCGCGCGATCGCGTCGCCGCCGGCCGGCACGCGCTTGAGCGTATCGGCAACCGGCAGCGCGACGATGCCGCCGACCGGATCGTCCTTCAGCGCCGCGACGAGCGTGCGGATCAGCTCCGGCGTGATGCCCGGGCGCGCGGCGTCGTGCACCAGCACCCAGTCCTGGTCGGTCGCGCCGAATTCGGCCAGCCCGAGCAGCCCGTTCAGCACCGACGCCTGGCGCGAGCCGCCGCCGCAGCGGCGCACCGCGAAGCGCAGGCCCGCGAAGCGGCGCGCGTCGAAATGGGAATCGTCGGGCGCGAGGACGACGAGCGTCTGCGCGAATTCGCTGCACGCGTCGAACGCGGCGAGCGTGTAGTGCAGCAGCGCGCGGCCGGCCAGCGTGCGGTATTGCTTCGGCACGGCCGAACCGGAACGGCTGCCCGTGCCGGCACAGGGAATCAGGGCGAAAAGTCGGGGAGTCACGAAGGGAAACGCCGGAAAGATGAAATCGAGAAGCGGATTTTATAATAGGTCTTTCGTCTCGACCGGCGCACCGCGATGCGCCCGTGCACGCCACCCCTGTCGTCCCTATGCCAGATAACGCTTCCACCCCGTCCGCCTCGCCCATTGCCCGCGTCAAGTCCGGCCAGCGTTTCGCCTTCGACGGCGCGCATGGTTCCGCCGACGCGCTCGCCATCGCCCGTTATCTCGCCGACAACCGCCAGGACGTGCCGCTCCTCGCGGTGATCTGCGCGAACGCGGTCGATGCGCAGCGGCTCTCGCAGGAAATCCGCTACTTCTCGCCCGACGCCCGCGTGCGCCTGCTGCCGGACTGGGAAACGCTGCCGTACGACACGTTCTCGCCGCACCAGGACCTCGTATCGGAGCGTCTCGCGACGCTGCACGATCTCGGCGAGGGCCGCTGCGACATCCTGCTCGTGCCCGCGACCACCGCGCTGTACCGGATGCCGCCCGCGTCGTTCATGGCCGCGTACACGTTTGCATTCGCGCAGGGCGAGCGGCTCGACGAGGCGAAGCTGAAGGCGCAGCTCACGCTGGCCGGCTACGAGCACGTGAGCCAGGTCGTGCGGCCCGGCGAATACTGCGTACGCGGCTCGCTGATCGACCTGTACCCGATGGGCTCGCCGCTGCCGTACCGGATCGACCTGTTCGACGACCAGGTCGACTCGATCCGCGCGTTCGACCCCGACACGCAGCGCAGCCTCTACCCGGTGCGCGACGTGCGCCTGCTGCCGGGCCGCGAGTTTCCGTTCGACGAAGCCGCGCGCACGGCCTTCCGCAGCCGCTGGCGCGAGACGTTCGAAGGCGACCCGAGCCGCGCGCCGATCTACAAGGACATCGGTAACGGCGTGCCGTCGGCCGGCATCGAGTATTACCTGCCGCTGTTCTTCGACGAAACCGCCACGCTGTTCCACTACCTGCCGCAGGATGCGCACCTCGTGTTCGCCGGCGATCTCGAGGCGTCGATCCGCCGCTTCACGGCCGACACGAAGCAGCGTCACGCGTTCCTCGCGCACGATCGCGAGCGGCCGATCCTCGAACCGCAGCGCCTGTTCCTGTCCGACGAGGATTTCTTCGCGTTCGCGAAGCCGTTCGCACGCGTCGTGCTGCCCGCGCAGCCGGCCGGCGGCTGGGCGACGGCGCTGCCCCAGCTCTCCGTCGATCGCCATGCCGACGATCCGCTCGCGTCGCTGCGCACGTTCGTCGAATCGTCCGGCAAGCGCGTCCTGCTGACCGTCGAATCGGCCGGCCGTCGCGAGACGATCCTGCAACTACTCGCCGAACACCATCTGCGCCCCGCGTCGAACGACCACTTCGCGGGCTGGCTCGAGAGCGACGAACGCTTCGCGCTCGGCGTCGCGCCGCTCGCGAACGGCTTTGCAGTGCCGGGCGAAGGCTACGCGGTGGTCACCGAGACCGAGCTGTACGGCGCGCTCGGCCGCCGCGCGGGCCGCCGCCGGCAGGAACAGGCGAGCAACGTCGATGCGATGGTGCGCGACCTGTCGGAACTGAAGGTCGGCGACCCGGTCGTCCACGCGCAGCACGGCATCGGCCGCTACATGGGCCTCGTGTCGATGGACCTCGGCGAAGGCGAGACTGAATTCCTGCATCTCGAATACTCGGGCGACAGCAAGCTCTACGTGCCGGTCGCGCAATTGCACGTGATCTCGCGCTACAGCGGCGCCGATCCCGACAGCGCACCGCTGCACGCGCTCGGCTCCGGCCAGTGGGAGCGCGCGAAACGCAAGGCCGCGCAGCAGATCCGCGATACGGCCGCCGAGCTGCTGAACCTGTACGCGCGCCGCGCGGCCCGCGAAGGCCACGCGTTCTCGCTCGATCCGCGCGACTACGTGAAGTTCGCCGAGAGCTTCGGCTTCGAGGAAACGCCCGACCAGGCGGCAGCCATCGCGGCCGTGATCGGCGACATGACGAGCGGCAAGCCGATGGACCGCCTCGTGTGCGGCGACGTCGGCTTCGGCAAGACCGAGGTCGCGCTGCGCGCCGCGTTCATCGCGGTGCTGGGCGGCAAGCAGGTCGCGCTGCTGTCGCCGACCACGCTGCTCGCCGAGCAGCACACGCAGACCTTCGCCGACCGCTTCGCGGACTGGCCGGTGCGGATCGTCGAGCTGTCGCGCTTCAAGACGACGAAGGAAGTGAACGCGGCGATCGCGCAGATCAACGAAGGCAGCGTCGACATCGTGATCGGCACGCACAAGCTGCTGTCGTCGGACGTGCAGTTCAAGCGCCTCGGCCTCGTGATCATCGACGAGGAACACCGCTTCGGCGTGCGCCAGAAGGAAGCGCTGAAAGCGCTGCGCGCGGAAGTCGACGTGCTGACGCTCACCGCGACGCCGATCCCGCGCACGCTCGGGATGGCACTCGAGGGGCTGCGCGACTTCTCGGTCATCGCGACCGCGCCGCAGAAGCGCCTCGCGATCAAGACCTTCGTGCGCCGCGAGGAAGAAAGCGTGATTCGCGAGGCGATGCTGCGCGAGCTGAAGCGCGGCGGCCAGGTGTACTTCCTGCACAACGAGGTCGAGACGATCGAGAACCGCAAGGCGATGCTCGAGGCGCTCGTGCCCGAGGCACGCATCGTGATCGCGCACGGCCAGATGCACGAACGCGAGCTCGAACGGGTGATGCGCGATTTCGTCGCGCAGCGCGCGAACGTGCTGCTGTGCACGACCATCATCGAGACCGGCATCGACGTGCCGAGCGCGAACACGATCATCATGCATCGCGCGGACAAGTTCGGCCTCGCGCAGCTCCACCAGTTGCGCGGCCGCGTCGGCCGCTCGCACCACCAGGCATACGCGTACCTGCTCGTGCACGATCCGCAGGCGCTGACCAAGCAGGCCCAGCGCCGGCTGGAAGCGATCCAGCAGATGGAGGAACTCGGTTCGGGCTTCTATCTCGCGATGCACGACCTCGAGATCCGCGGCACCGGCGAGGTGCTCGGCGACAAGCAGTCGGGCGAGATCCACGAGATCGGCTTCCAGCTTTATACGGACATGCTGAACGACGCGGTGAAGGCGCTGAAGAACGGCAAGGAGCCCGACCTCACCGCCCCGCTCGCCGCGACGACGGAAATCAACCTGCATGCGCCGGCGATCCTGCCGGCCGACTACTGCGCGGACGTGCAGGAGCGGCTGTCGCTGTACAAGCGGCTCGCGAACTGCGAGCACGGCGACGCGATCGACGGTATCCAGGAAGAACTGATCGACCGCTTCGGCAAGCTGCCGCCGCAGGCGCACGCGCTGGTCGAGACGCACCGGCTGCGGATCGCCGCGAAGCCGCTCGGCATCGTGAAGATCGACGCGAGCGAGGCCGCGATCGGGCTGCAGTTCGAGCCGAATCCGCCGATCGATCCGATGCGGATCATCGAGATGGTGCAGAAGCACCGGCACATCAAGCTCGCGGGCCAGGACAAGCTGCGGATCGAGACGCGCTCGCCCGACCTCGCGATCCGCGTGTCGACGATCAAGGAAACGCTGCGCGCGCTCGCCCCGAGGCAGGGCGCGGTGGCCGCGGCGCGCTGACGGGTCGTGACGCGGTCCTGACGGCCGCGCCGATGCTGCACCGCACTGCGCGCGGCGCGGGCGGGCCGGCGCGTTTTTGAGTATGATTTTCGCATTCATCAGACGGAGTTTTGCCATGTCCACTCTCGACGCCACGGCGCCGTCCACCGACACCCAAGGCGACGCGTCGCTCGTCAGCCTGCCCTGGATCAAGCAACTGGTGTCGATGGACACGACGAGCCGCGTGCCGAACCTCGGCCTGATCGAAACGGTGCGCGACGCGCTCGCCGCGAAAGGCATCGCCTCGACGATCACGCATGATCCACGCGAAGGCTGGGCGAACCTGTTCGCGACCGTGCCCGCGCACGACGGCTCGACGAACGGCGGCATCGTGCTGTCGGGGCATACCGACGTCGTGCCGGTCGACGGCCAGCAATGGGACAGCAACCCGTTCGCGCCGGAAATCCGCGACGGCCGCCTGTACGGCCGCGGCACCTGCGACATGAAGGGTTTCATCGGCGCCGCGCTCGCGCTGCTGCCCGAGATGCAGGCGACGAAGCTCGCGAAGCCGATCCATTTCGCGCTGTCCTACGACGAGGAAATCGGCTGCGCCGGCGCGCCGCTGATGATCGCCGACCTCGTCAAGCGCGGCGTGCAACCGTCGGGCTGCATCGTCGGCGAGCCGACCAGCATGCGGCCGATCATCGCGCACAAGGGCATCAACGCATACCGCTGCTGCGTGCGCGGCCATGCGGCGCACTCGTCGCTGACGCCGAAGGGGCTGAACGCGATCGAGTATGCGGCGCGCCTCATCTGCCACATCCGCGACATCGCCGACCGCTTCCGCGCCGAAGGCCCGTTCGACGCGCTGTACGACGTGCCGTTCACGACCGCGCAGACGAGCACGATCCAGGGCGGCAACGCGATCAACACGGTGCCGGCCGAGTGCCGCTTCGACTTCGAATTCCGCAACCTGCCGACGCTCGATCCCGAGCAGATCTTCACGCGCATCGAAGCGTATGCACGGGAAACGCTGCTGCCGCAGATGCTTCGTGAGCATCCGAATGCCGCGATCGAATTTTCGAAGATCGCCGCGGCGCCCGGCCTCGACGCAACCGAACAGGCCGCGATCACGCAACTCGTGCGCGCGCTGACGGCGGACCAGGACAAGCGCAAGGTCGCATACGGCACCGAGGCCGGCCTGTTCGAACGCGCGGGCATCCCGAGCGTCGTATGCGGGCCCGGCAACATCGAGCAGGCGCACAAGCCGAACGAATATGTCGAGCTCGCGCAGCTCGCCGGCTGCGAGCAGTTCCTGCGCAAGTTCATCCACAGCATGTCGGTCGACGCGCACTGACTGCCTCCCGCCACGCCGGCCCGCGTGTGCGGGCCGGCCCACTCCGCCACCCGCCACGTCATGTCGACTGAACAACAGGGCACGGCCCATACGACGATCGACGGCGAGCCGATCCCGACGCTCGACGAAATCGCCGCGCAGCATTTCGCGCTGTCGCCCTGGGTCGCGCGCACGCCCGTGTTCGAACGCGCCGACCTGCCTTCCCTCGAGGGCACGCACGTCAACTTCAAGTTCGAGCTGCTGCAGGTGAGCGGCAGCTTCAAGGCGCGCGGCGCGTTCACGCACCTGCTCGCGCTCGACGAGGCGCGCAAGAACGCCGGCGTCACCTGCGTGTCGGCCGGCAATCACGCGGCAGCCGTCGCGTATGCGGCCATGCGGCTCGGCAGCAGCGCCAAGGTCGTGATGTTCCACACCGCGAGCCCGACGCGCATCGCGCAGTGCAAGCAGTACCGCGCGGAAGTCGTGCTGGCGGGCAGCGCATCGCAGGCGTTCGATCTGGTGCGCCGGATCGAGGCCGAGGAAGGCCGCTTCTTCATCCATCCGTTCAACGGCTATCACACGATCCTCGGCACCGCGACGCTCGGCTACGAATGGGCGACGCAGACCCCCGACCTCGACGCGGTGATCGTACCGATCGGCGGCGGCGGGCTCGCGGCCGGCATGGCGACCGCGCTGCGGCTCGCGAATCCGCGCGTGCACGTGTACGGCGTCGAGCCGGAAGGCGCCGACGCGATGAGCCGCAGCTTCGCGGCCAATCACACGATCAAGATGAGCGCGATGCAGACAATCGCCGATTCGCTGATGGCGCCGCATACCGAGGAATACAGCTACCAGCTGTGCCGGCGCCACGTCGACCGCATCGTCACCGTGTCCGACGACGCGCTGCGTGCCGCGATGCTGTTCCTGTTCTCGCAATTGAAGCTGTCGGTCGAACCGGCATGCGCGGCCGCCCTCGCCGCGCTGCTCGGCCCGCTGCGCGAAACGCTGCAGGGCAAGCGCGTCGGCGTGCTGCTGTCGGGCACGAATACCGACCCGGGTACGCTCGGCATGCATCTCGCGCACGCGAAACTCCAGCACTGATCGCGCGCCGGGCGTCAGCGAACCAACCTAGGGTTATCCCCAGATTATGTTGACAGCCCTGTTGATAACCCGCCGGACAAGCACGCAAGTGGTTGAGCGCGCAGCGTTTTGCGCGCGCGGAGGTCGATCGACACGAATTGGGCAGATGCGGCCTTCAGCCGCCTGCCCCAAGACCTGGTGGCACCGCGCGGCGCCCATGATCGGCGGCGTCGCGATCGCACTGCTCGCCGGTTGCGCGGCACCGCCCGCGCCCCCGCCCCCGCCCGCCGCCGGCACGGCGCCGGCCTGCACCCAGACGGGCGAGAGCCGCATGCTGCAGGCCGACCTGCTGTTCGGGCGCGACATCGCGGGACACGGCTCCGTCACCGATGCGGAGCGCGCGGCGTTTCTCGCCGACACGGTCACGCCGCGTTTTCCCGACGGCCTGACCTACTGGGATACACACGGCCAATGGCGCGACCGCACGACGGGCGGCATCACGCGCGAGGACAGCTTCGTGATCCGTATCATCGCCGACGATACGCCCGACACGCGCGTGCGGCTCGCCGCGATCCGCAAGGCCTATATGGAGCAGTTTCATCAGGAATCGGTCGGCATGACGGTGGTGCCTGCCTGCGCGTCGTTCTGATTCAACCGCTCCCGCTTGCCTCGACGCACAAAAAAACGGGCGCCCGAAGGCGCCCGTCGCATGCATGAACAGCGGTATCCCGCTTACTTGTTCTCGAACATGTCCATGATCTGCTGCTTCTCCTGCGGCGTGACGGGCGGCGGCGCCAGCCCGGCCGCACCGGCCGAACCCAGCGCGTCGTTCGCGCTGATCGCGTTCTCGGCCGGGTTGATGTCGACGTTCGCGACGAAGCCGTTGCCCGGCGTGCGATCGGCGTAGTACAGCTCGCCGTCGATCGAGGTCAGGCCGTCCGGCATCGGCATCTGCTGCTCGGGCACGCCGTTCAGCGCGGTGCGCATGTAGTTCACCCAGATCGGCAGCGCGAGCTGCGCGCCGAACTCGCGGCTGCCGAGGCTCTTCGGCTGGTCGAAGCCCATCCATGCAACCGCGACGAGCGATTGCTGGTAGCCGGCGAACCAGCCGTCCTTCGCGTCGTTCGTCGTACCGGTCTTGCCCTGCAGGTCACTGCGGCCCAGTGCGTTGGTGCCCGCGCCCGTGCCGGCCGTCGCGACCGAATGCAGCAGGCTGTTCATCACATATGCATTGCGGCCTTCGATCGTGCGCGGCGCCGTGCTGCCCGCGAGCACCGGCTGCGACTTCTGCAGCGGCTGGCCGCGCGCGTCGTCGACCTCGGCGATCAGGTACGGATCGACCTTGTAGCCGCCGTTCGCGAACACCGCATAACCCGTCGCGAGCTGCAGCGGTGTCACGAGGCCCGCGCCGAGCGCCATCGGCAGGTAAGGCGGCGTCTTCGCGGGATCGAAGCCGAAGCGCTGCGTCACGTACTGCTGCGCATACTGCGTGCCGATCGACGCGAGGATCCGGATCGACACGAGGTTCTTCGAACGCTGCAGGCCGGTACGCATCGTCATCGGGCCGTCCGGCTGGTCGTCGTCCTTCGGCTCCCAGGCGGTGCCGCCTGGCACGCTCGGCGGGAAGTACAGCGGCGCGTCGTTGATCATCGTCGCCGGCCCCATGCCCTTGTCGAGCGACGCCGAGTAGATGAACGGCTTGAACGACGAGCCCGGCTGCCGCCATGCCTGCGTCACGTGGTTGAACTTGCTCTTGTTGAAGTCGAAGCCGCCGACGAGCGAGCGGATCGCGCCATCCTGCGGCGCGATCGCGACGAGCGCGCCTTCGACCTGCGGCAGCTGCACGACCTGCCAGCCCGTCTTGCCGTCCTTCAGCACGCGCACGACCGAGCCCGGCTTGATGCGCAGCGTATCGTTCGCGCGCGGGCTCAATGCGGCCGACACAAAGCGCAGCCCGGCCGGCCCGATCGTCGTGGTCGCGCCGCCGACGAACTGCACCTCGACCGCGTTCGGCGACGCCGACAGCACGACCGCCGACTGAAGGTCGCCGTTGTCCGGGTGATCGGCGAGCGCGTCGTCGATCGCCTCGTCGCGGTCGTCGCCGGCCGCGGGCAGCTGGATCGACGCTTCCGGCCCGCGATAGCCGTGGCGGCGCTCGTAGTCGAGAATGCCGCGACGCACGGCCTGGTACGCGGCTTCCTGATCGGCCGAATTGATCGTCGTCGTGACGGTCAGCCCGCGCGTATAGGTTTCGTCCTTGTACTGCTGGTACATCATCTGCCGCACCATCTCGGCGACGTACTCGCCGTGCACCGCGTACTGGTTGCCCGGCGTGCGCACGTGGATCTCTTCCTTCACGGCCTCGTCGTACTGCGGCTGCGTGATGTAGCCGACCTCGAGCATGCGCTTCAGGATGTATTCCTGGCGCACCTTCGCGCGCTTCGGATTGACGACCGGGTTATAGGCGGACGGCGCCTTCGGCAGCCCCGCGAGCATCGCCGCTTCAGCGAGCGTGATGTCCTTCAGGTCCTTGCCGAAATACACGCGCGCGGCGGCCGCGAAACCGTACGAGCGCTGGCCGAGATAGATCTGGTTCATGTACAGCTCGAGGATCTGGTCCTTCGTCAGGGCCTTCTCGATCTTGTACGCGAGCAGCATTTCGTAAATCTTGCGCGTGTAGGTCTTCTCGCTCGACAGGAAGAAGTTGCGCGCGACCTGCATCGTGATCGTGCTCGCGCCCTGGCGCGCGCCGCCGTGCATCAGGTCGGCGACGCCCGCGCGCAGGATGCCGACGAAGTCGACACCGCCGTGCTCGTAGAAGCGGTAGTCCTCGATCGCGAGCACGGCCTTCTTCATCACGTCGGGAATGTCCTGGAACCGCACGAGACTGCGGCGCTCCTCGCCGAACTCGCCGATCAGCACGTGATCGGCCGTGAACACGCGCAGCGGCACCTTCGGCTGGTAGTTGGTCAGCGCATCGAGCGACGGCAGTTGCGGCGCCATCACGACCAGCGCGTAGCCGACGATCAGCGCGCCGACGATCGCCAGCGTCGCGAACAGGCCGGCGAACCACAGCGCGACGCGCGAGCCGAACGAGCGACGGCGCCCTCCGCCGCCGCTGCGCTGGGTGCGGCGGTCGTCGTCGCGATCGTCGTCATCGGGGTAATAGGCTCCGGACGGCGAACGGCGCAGCGTGTAGTGGGGTTCGTTCCTGTCGGAAGAAGAAGGCGGTCGTTTGATAATTGGCATGTCGGAATGGCGGGCGTACGTGGCACCCTCGGACGCATGCGGAAATGCAAGCGGATGAATCAGAGCGGGTACAGCGTGATGCGGCTGTCACGTCGACAGACCCCGCCGCGCGGCGATCCGTTCCCGCGACGTGACAGCGCATTTTAATGAAATCGACCGGGTGCCTTCGCGATTTTTTGTAAAAATTCCCGCAATGCCGTGATTTGAGGAACGTATTGTCGGCATCCTCTGCCTATCATGGACACGCAATATGGTGCGCACGGTCGATTTTTCTTTCAACCGCGAAAGGTTCGACATCCTGATGCGCGCGCCGCTTGAACTCGCGCGTTTAAGCCGTATTTAAGTGAACCGGTGGTGTAATATCCGCCGGCTCATGCGGGTCGGAACCGGCTCGCTACGGGCACTGCCGCGGCTACGCGGCGCCTTTCAACCACGGAGGATTTCATGTCGCTTTTCGACTCTGTTTCGCGCACGATCAAAGGCCTGCTGAACGATGCGGCCGATTCGGTACAGGATCCGTCGCGCGACGCACGGCAGATCGTGCGGGAGCTCGACGACAGCATCGGCCGTGCCGAGAATTCGCTGATCGAGATCGAGGCACAGGTCGCGACCCAGCGCAGCAAGCGCGATGCGGCCGACGACAAGGTGAAGAAGTACGAGGACGGCGCGAAGCGCGCGCTGCAGGCCGGCGACGAGGCACTCGCACGCGAGGCGCTCGGCGCGCAGTCGAACGCGGAAGCCGAGCGTGACGCGCTCGCGGCCGAGCTGTCGACGCTCGAGCCGTCGGTCGACAAGCTGAAGGGGCAGATCGCCGACATGCGTCAGCGCCGCAACGACCTGAATGCGCGCTCGAACATCCTGCAGGCCAAGCAGGAAATCGCGCAGGCGAAGGACGTCGCGGCAAGCGCGCTGGGCGGCATCGGCGGCAAGAACCTGTCCGAAGACTTCCAGAAGCTCGAGGACAAGGTCGCGCTGCAGAACGCCCGCTCGGACGCGCGCCTCAATTCCGCCGACACGTCGAGCGGCAAGGCACTCGACGACAAGCTCGCCGCGCTGAACAAGGGCCCGTCGGTCGAGGATCGCCTCGCCGCGCTGAAGAAGCAGCTGGACACGCCCGCGCAGTAACGGCAACTGCGGGCAACCGCGCCGCCGCCCGCCCCGGGCGCGCGGCGCGAACCGATCGTCAGGAGACGGGCGCCTGCGCCCGGTTCGACCATGAAGAAATCTCTCGCCGCACTCGGCCTCTCGCTGATGTTGCTGTCGTCCGCCGCGTTTGCGGTCCCGTCGCTGCAGCAGGTCGAGCAGTCGATCGCGCAACGCAACTGGCAGCAAGCCGACACGCAGCTGTCGCAAGTCATCGACGCCCACCCGAACAACGCGCACGCGCGCTACCTGTATGCGCAGGTGCTGGACCGCGAGGGCCGCGCGTCCGACGCGCTCGCGCAGCTGCAGCGCGCGAAGTCGCTCGATCCGCAACTGAAGTTCACCGATGCGTCGCGCTTTGCCCAGACGGAGTCGCGCATTAGCGCCGACGCCGCGCGCGTGAGCGGCAACGCGCCGTCGGCGACGCAGGCCGGCACGCTGCAATCGTCGCTCGCGCCCGCTGCCGCGCCGGCCGAAAAACACGGCCCGTCGACCGGCATGTGGATCGGCCTCGGGCTGATCGTCGCGGTGATCGCGCTGGTGCTGCGCTGGACGCTGCGGCGCGCGCGCACGGCCGACAACAGCCGCGCCGACGACGAACGCCGCACGCAGCTCAAGCGCGCCACCGACGTGCTGAACGACATCCGCCCGCTGAAGCTCGACGCGAAGCTGTCGACGGCGCCGGGGGCCGCGGCGCTCACGGGCGAACTCGAAGCGATCGAGACCGACGCGCGCACGCTCGTCGAAACGCTGTCCAACGGCAAGAATCCGGTACCGCCCTATCGCGTCGACGAACTCGAACAGCGCCATGCGAGCGTGAAGGCACGCGTCGAGGGGCGTCCCGACCCGGCCGCGCAACCTGCTGCACCGGTGAACGGCAGCGGCTCCGTGTATGCGCAGGAAGCCGATCGCATGACGGGCGCGCAGGGCCAGCCGTATCCGCCGCAACCCTACCCGCAACAGCAGCCGCCTGTCGTGATCCAGCAAGGCGGCGGCGGTTTCGGCGGCGGCATGGGCGGCCTGCTGACGGGCGTATTGCTCGGCGAGGCGATGTCGGGCGGCCGCGAGCGCGTGGTCGAACGCGACGTGATCGTCGACGGCGAACGCCACCGGCAGGACAACGATCCGGGTTTCGACCTCGGCCGCGGCGATGCGTCGAACTGGAGCGACGGCAACGGCGGCGGCGGCGGCATGGACCTCGGCAGCAACGACGACGGCTGGACCGACGACAACACCTGACGCCGCGCGGCGCGTCGACACACCCGCGGCGCACTCCAACGCACGCCACGCTCCCCTTCAGCGCCGGCCGCGCCGACGCGCGGATTTGTCAATCATTTCAAGATGGACTACCGGCAATGGGGAGCGTTCGCTATCATGCGGCCATCGGCGTGCCACCGACCCTCATTCGACGCTCTGCATCCCCGCGCGTCGCGGCACGCCTCCCCTCGCCCCCAACAGGAGAAAGCCGCTCATGAGCATCATCAAGGAATTCAAGGAGTTCGCCGTCAAGGGCAACGTCATGGATCTCGCCGTCGGCGTGATCATCGGCGGCGCGTTCTCGAAGATCGTCGACTCGGTCGTGAAAGACCTCATCATGCCGGTGATCGGCGTGCTGACGGGCGGTCTGGATTTCTCGAACAAGTTCGTTCTGCTCGGCACCATCCCCCCGACGTTCAAGGGTAATCCCGATTCGTTCAAGGACCTGCAGGCCGCGGGTGTCGCCGCGTTCGGCTACGGCTCGTTCATCACCGTAGCGATCAATTTCGTCATCCTCGCATTCATCATTTTCCTGATGGTGAAATTCATCAACAAGCTGCGCAAGCCGGAAGAAGCCGCACCGGCCGCGACGCCGGAAGACACGGTGCTGCTGCGCGAGATCCGCGATTCGCTGAAGCAGCGCTGATCGCCGAGCACCCCGCCTGCCAGGCCCGCCCCGTGCGGGCCTTTTTATTGCGCGCGATGCACCGCCGCATGCGGCCTATCTCACTTTTTTGTGACGGGCGAATGCACGCGCGGGAAAAGCAGGTCTATGATGGAGACTAAACGACAGTACGGGCGCCAAGACGCTGACTGTGTCGATCATGGCGAGCAGGTCGACGGGAGACATTGATCGTCGTACTGCACGAAGGCAGCATTTTCGTGTGCTATAAAGGATCGACATGCGGCGTACATAGCCGGGAGTGGGTCGCATGAAAATGCCGCATTTCTTGCAATTGTTTTTGAGGCGAGTGTTTATGTCCTTCCCGAAAAAACGTCGGCGTGCCCAGCAGGATGGCCAGGAGTCATTCCTCGCGGTATTGCGCCACTCGAAACCGTTTGCCCAGCTCGACACCAAGATTGCCCGCGCCCGTGCGCAGGACGAACCCGTCCTGTACGCACACGTGCTGCCCGGTCTCGACGTGCTCCTGTGCAGCGTGCGCGGCGCCCAGCCGCCCTATCCCGCCATCGCCGAGCTGCGCAAGCGTTGCATCGAATCGATCGCCAACGCGCTCGAGCAGCCGCTCGACGGCCTCGAGAACGGTGGTTACTGGTACGAAGCGAACGGCTTCGGTTTCCTCGTGTTCGCCAGCCGTGCGCGTGCGCGCATCCTGCCCGAGTTTGGTGCAGGCACGAAAGCGAGCCTGCGCGGCGGGCTCGGCCGCCAGAACGCCGGCGACACGACACCCCGCTCCCTCGGCTGATCCGCCTGCCATTCGATGGGCCGCCTCCGGGCGGCCCATCTGCCATTCACCCGCCCCGCTTGCCCGTCACGACGCCTGCCGACGCCCGTTGCCGGGCCGCACGATGTCGATGAACGCGGCGAAATCGGCGCCGGCGAGCCCTTGCGCGGCGCCCAGCCGCAGCACCTGCTGCACGGTGGCCGACACCGGCATCACCGCACCCGTGTCGCGCGCCGCGTCGGCGATCGCATCGACGTCCTTCTGGAACGTGCTGAGCGCGCCGATCGGTGCATGACCGCCCGACGTCATGCGCGGCACGAACGTCTGCAGCAGCACCGAATCGGCCCAGCCGCCGGCCAGCGCTTCGGCCAACCGGGCGGCATCGATGCCGCTCGCCTGCGCGAGACCGACGGCCTCGGCAATCGCGGTCACCGTCGCGGTGACGATCGCCTGGTTGCACAGCTTCGCCGTCTGCCCCGCGCCCGCGTCGCCCATGTGCGTGATGCGCGACGCGTACGTGTCGATCAGCGGCCGCACCGTGTCGAGATCGGCCGCGCGGCCGCCGGCCATCACCGAGAGCGTGCCGGCCTGCGCGCCGGGCACGCCGCCCGATACGGGCGCATCGATCCAGCCGACGCCGAGTGCGGCCGCGCGCGCCGCGTAATCGCGCGTCGCGGCAGGCGGGATGCTCGAATGATCGACGATGCGTTGCAGGCGACGCGCGGCGGCGTCGCCTGCCAGCAGCCCGTGCTCGCCGAACACGACGTCGCCCACCGCGCGGCCGTCGAGCACGCACATGAATACCGTATCGACGCGCTCCGCCAGTTCACGCGGCGTGCCGGCCACTTGCGCGCCGTCCTTCACGAGCGCCTCGGCCTTGTCGCGCGAACGATTCCACACGCTGACCCGATGCCCGGCCGCCAGCAAATGCCGAATCATCGGCGCGCCCATCAATCCCGGTCCGCAAAATCCGACTTCCACGATGTTCCTCGTCTCCGATATGGGTTGCACTTGCCGCCCATCATACCTATCACTCAAGAAGCCGGGCACGCGCGGCGCCGCTTCGGGAACGCGACCTGCACCGGCGATATATGCCGATATCCCAGGGAGCGCATCATGAGCGACCACGTGTACAAGATGATCGAACTGACCGGTTCGTCACAGCAATCGAGCGACGACGCCATCCGCAACGCGATCTCGAAAGCCGGCAAGACACTGCACAACCTGCACTGGTTCCAGGTGACCGAAACGCGCGGCCACATCGAAGGCGACCAGGTGGTTCACTGGCAGGTGACGCTGAAGGTCGGCATGCGCATCGACGACTGACGCGCCCGTCGCACCCCACGCCGCGCCGCGATCCGGAGTCGCACCACACGTGCCTCCGCACGGCGCGGCGCGCCCGCTTGCAACCCTGTTCAGGCCCCTTGTCGCGGCCCGGCCGGCGGGTGCCTGCGGGTATCCATCTCTTGACGCTGATTTTCGTTCATATTAAAAACGATATACCCACAGTACCCCTCGATCAGCCCAGCCATATAACCCGGAGAAATCATGAGTCAGCAACGCGAGGCGATCGACACGTACCTCTTGCGCGTCTTGCACACCTTGTTGATGGAGCGCAGCGTCACGCGCGCGGCCGTCAAACTGAACCAGTCGCAACCGGCGATCAGCGCCGCGCTGCGGCGCCTGCGCGACATCACCGGCGATCCGCTGCTGGTGCGCGGCAAATCCGGCATGGTGCCGACCGAATACGGGCTGCGCCTGCTCGAGCCCGTGCAGAACGCGCTGCGTGAAATCGAGCGGATCAAGTTCCAGCAGCACAACTTCGACCCGGCCACGTCGATCCGCTGCTACCGGATCGGCTGCCCCGACTACCTGAACGTGCTGTTCGTGCCGACCGTCGTCGAGCGCTTTCGCCTGGCCGCGCCGAACGCGACGCTCGAGTTCCATTCGCTCGGCCCCGCCTTCGACTACGAGCTCGCGCTGGAGGACGGCAAGCTCGACATCGTCGTCGGCAACTGGCCCGAACCGCCCGAGCAGCTGCACCTGTCGAACCTGTTCGTCGACGAAATCGTCTGCCTGATGAGCAACACGCACCCGTTCGCGAAGCGTGGCGGGCTCACGCTCGACCAGTACCTGAACGCGCCGCATCTCGCGCCGACGCCGTACTCGGTCGGCCAGCGCGGCGCGATCGACGTGCATCTCGCGCGCGAACGGCTCAAGCGCCACGTGGTCGTCACGCTGCCGTACTTCAACCTCGCGCCGTACGTGCTCGTGAAGTCCGACCTGATCTTCACGACAACGCGCCTGTTCGCCGATCACTACGCGAAGTTCCTGCCGCTGTCGGTCGTGCCGGCACCGCTCGACTTCCCGCCGATGCAGTACTACCAGCTGTGGCACGAGCGCTGCCACTACTCCGACGAAGTGCGCTGGCTGCGCAGCCTCGTCGCCGAAGCCACCCGGACGCTGATCGAAGCGTAAGCGCGCACGACGCGCGCGCCGGCCACGCCGCTGCGGTGTGGCCCGGTGTGGCCCGAAGCGGCCTCGTGCGGCCGCGCGTGACGGATCCCGGCCTCGGCCGCCACGCGCCCGACGTGCAGCGCGCGGCGCACTCTCCAGCTCAGTGCATATCAGCGCGACGCCTCCACGAGTGCCTGCGCCAGCGCGTTATGCCGCGCGATGACGGGCGGCAGATCGAGCGTCGCCAGCCGCCCCTCCCGCACCACCACCTTCCCGTTCACCACCGTGTACGCCGTCTGCGACGGCGCGCAGAACACGAGCGCCGCGACCGGATCGTGCAGCGCCCCCGCGAACAGCGGCTGGCGCAGGTCGAATGCGGCGAAGTCGGCGGCCATGCCGGGCTTCAGCGCGCCGATATCGTCGCGGTTCAGCACCTTCGCGCCGCCGAGCGTCGCGATCTCGAGCGCTTCGCGCGCGGTCATTGCATCGGGCCCGAAACCGACCCGTTGCAGCAGCAGCGCCTGCCGCACTTCCGCGACCATCTGCGCGCCGTCGTTCGACGCGGAGCCGTCGACGCCAAGGCCGACCGGCACGCCCGCGAGACGCATCTTCTTCACCGGCGCGATGCCCGACGCGAGCCGCATGTTCGAGCACGGACAGTGCGCGACGCCCGTACCGGTGCGCGCGAACAGGCCGATGCCCGCATCGTCGAGCTGCACGCAGTGCGCATGCCACACGTCGTGGCCGACCCAGCCGAGATCTTCCGCATATTCGGCCGGCGTCATCCCGAACTTCTCGCGGCTGTACGCGATATCGTTGACGTTCTCCGCGAGGTGCGTGTGCAGCGACACGCCGTATTCGCGCGCCAGCACGGCCGCGTCGCGCATCAGCTCGCGGCTCACCGAGAACGGCGAGCACGGCGCGACCACCACGCGCAGCATCGCGTAGCGGCCTTCGTCGTGATAGGTCTCGATCAGGCGCTGCGTGTCGCGCAGGATCTCGGGCTCGCGCTCGACGACCGAATCGGGCGGCAGCCCGCCGTCGCGCTGGCCGACACTCATCGAGCCGCGGCTCGCGTGAAAGCGCATGCCGATCCGCTGCGCGGCGCCGATGCTGTCGTCGAGGCGGCTGCCGTTCGGGTAGATGTACAGGTGGTCGCTCGACGTCGTGCAGCCCGACTGCAGCAGCTCGGCCATCGCGGTGAGCGTCGACACCTCGATCATCTCGGGCGTCAGGTGCGCCCAGATCCGGTACAGGTTCGTGAGCCAGCCGAACAGTTCGGCATTCTGCGCGGCCGGCACCGCGCGCGTCAGGCTCTGGTACATGTGGTGGTGCGTGTTCACGAGCCCCGGGATCACGAGGTGGCCGCGCAGGTCGAGCACTTCGTCGGCCGTGTCGGGCAGCTCGGCGCTCGGGCCGACCGCGACGATCCGGTTGTCTTCGATGTAGAGCCCGGCGTCGCGCAGCTCGCGACGCGTGTCGTCCATGGTCACGAGCACGTCGGCGTGCTTGACCAGCAGGGTTTTCGGGCGGGACGAGGAAGGGTTCGGCGCGCGTGCGCCAGCGTGCTGCTCGAGGTTCATGCGTTCTCCGCGTCGGTTGCCCCCAGGCGCTGATCCTGGAGGCGGTCACACAGCCGTTCGAACGCTGAATCGCGGCACGCTCCGGTGCCTGCGTCCGTTCGAACGCCCTGGCCCGGTTACCCGGCGTGCTCGCCGTCTTCGGGGTACGCGCGGGCCACAGGCCGACGCGCACGGCGGGAGGATCGCCCAAGCACGCGCCGCACACAATGCGCGATCCGGAATACCGCGCTTCACGGTTTCGATATGGTACGCCGCGCACCACCCGGCGAAAGGCCGGAAACACCCGAAAAGCCCGCCGGAAGCGGTATCCGGCATACCGTCGACAGCCGCTCATGCGCGGCGCATTATCTTTGATATCGCGCCCGTATTTGCGCGGGGAACCTTTTTACAATGCCTGCACGGCGCTCGCTTCAATCTCGCCGACGGGTATGTAGCCACGTGACGTGGAGCCTCGATCCGCCGCACAGTCAATGGATCGAGTCGCCGCCGAACCCCGCATTCACATAAGGACACAACGAATGGGAAAGCTCACTACCCACGTACTCGATACGGCGCACGGCCGTCCCGGCGCGGCAATCAAGGTGGACCTCTACGCGCTGGACGGCGAATCGCGCCGCGCGCTCAAGACCGTGCTCACCAATAGCGACGGCCGCTGCGACGAACCCCTGCTCGAAGGCGCCGCGCTCGCCGCCGGCGCATACGAACTCGTGTTCCATGCTGGCGACTACTTCGCGTCGCTCGGCGTGAAGGTGCCCGAACCCCGTTTCGTCGACCGCGTCGTGCTGCGCTTCGGCATCGCCGACACCGCTTCGCACTACCACGTGCCGCTGCTCGTGTCGCCGTGGTCGTACAGCACCTATCGCGGCAGCTGACATTCGAATCAGCGCCCGCATCAAACAAACGATTTGAGTCTGGAGGAGTTTCATGGAAGGCTTCATCACCGACTGGCTGAACCTCGCGCTGCGATGGCTGCACGTCATCGTCGCCATTGCGTGGATCGGCGAGTCGTTCTATTTCGTCGCGCTCGACAACAGCCTGAAACCGCCGACCGACCCGAACCAGCGCAAGCGCGGCGTGTTCGGCGAGCTGTGGCATGTCCACGGCGGCGGTTTCTACAACATGCAGAAATACACGGTCGCCCCGCCGGAAATGCCGGATGACCTGCATTGGTCGAAGTGGCCGTCGTACACGACCTGGCTGTCGGGCTTCTCGCTGTTCTTCGTGCTGTACCTGCTCGCACCGAACACCTACCTGATCGACAAGAGCGTGCTCGACATGGGCCCGGTGGTCGCCGTCGCGTCCGCACTCGGCTTCCTCGCGGCCGGCTGGATCGTCTACGACTCGCTGTGCCGCATCCTCGGCACCAACGACCGCGTGCTCGGCATCTGCGTCGGCATCTACGTGGTCGCCGCCGCCTACCTCGCGTGCCATATCTTCGCGGGCCGTGCCGCCTACCTGATCGTCGGCGCGATGCTCGCGACGATCATGTCGGCGAACGTGTTCTTCGTGATCATCCCCGGCCAGCGCAAGATGGTCGACAAGATGCTCAAGGGCGAAGAGCCGAACCCGATCTACGGCAAGCGCGGCAAGCAGCGCTCGGTGCACAACACGTACTTCACGCTGCCGGTCGTGTTCGCGATGCTGTCGAACCACTACGCGATGACCTACACGAACAAGTTCAACTGGGTCGTGCTCGTGCTGATCATGCTGGCCGGCGCGCTGATCCGCCAGTTCTTCGTGATGCGTCACCGCGGCAAGCAGCTGTGGTACCTGCCGATCGGCGGCGTCGCACTGCTGTCGGGTGCGCTGGTCTGGACGATGCCGAAGCCGGTCGCACCGGAAGCGCAAGCGGCCAACGCACCGAAGATCGTGATCAACGACATCATGCCGATCCTGCAGCAACGCTGCGTCGAGTGCCACTCATCGAAGCCGACGCTGATGGGCAGCGCGCCCGCGGGCGTGATGTTCGACACGCCGGACGAAGTGTCGAAGAACGCACAGCGCATCTACGAACAGGCGGTGCGCCTGAAGGCGATGCCGATCGGCAACGTCACGCACATGACCGACGACGAGCGGACGAAGCTCGCCGCCTGGTTCGAGGGTGGCGCGAACAAGTAAGCCGCCGTGCGCCGGGTGTGAGTGCCCGGTGCAATCCTCTCCGTTCTCGGGCCCGGTGACGGGCCCGTTCTTTTTGGCGCGCCCCGGATGCCCTTCGCGTGTCAGCCGCGCGTCGCGTCGCGCTGGAGCGCGACGAGCGCATCGAGCGCGCGCGGGCCGTCGTCGAACGGCACGAAGATGTGATCGTGGTACGCGGCCGCCATCACGTTGCAGCTGATGCCGGCCGCGCCGAGTGCCCGCGCGAACGCCGCCGTGAGGCCGACGGCCGCCAGGTCGGAATGCACGGTCAGCGTGATCCAGGCCGAGCGGAACAGCACCGGCCAGCCGCGACGTGCAGCCGTTTCCTCGTCGACCACGACCGTCAGCCCTTCCGCTTCGCGGAACGTCGCAACGACTTCGGATAACGATACGTCTGCATCGGCCGGCAGCGACACGAAGGCGAACGCACCCGGATGCAGTTCGGGCTGCATCGTGCGCAGCAGGATCGCGAGGTCGTTTTCAGGTTGGCTCATCGGAAGAACACGCCCGGAACCGGGCATCGTGCGGTGGAGATGCGGGCACGATAGCATGCGCCGCCGCTGCTACCGCTACGAGCGCATCGTCGCGACCTCGTCCGCGAGCCAGCCGCGCAGTGCGACGATGCGCGGATCGTCCTGCGTGCGTTCGGGATACACGACGTGATACGCAAGGCCCGGCGCCACCCCGACGCTCACGTCGAACAGCTGCACCACGCGCCCTTCCGCGAGATCGCGCGCGATCATGTGCGGTTCCGCAAGACCGACCGCCGTGCCGTCCGTCACGGCCTGCACGACGTGGCTCGAATCCGGAAACGACACGCACCGGCTGTCGTCGAAACCGTCGACGCCGGCCGCGGCCATCCACGCCGACCAGCGCGGCCAGGTCACGCCGTCGACTTCGCAATCGACCTGGCAGAGCGTATGGCGCAGCAGATCGCGCGGCTTGCGCAACGGCGGCCCGGCCGACAGCAGTGCCGGGCCGCAGACCGCGACGACCGACGTATCGAACAGGCGCTGCGCGCACGCGTCGCGATAGCGCCCGGTGCCGAAGCGGATCGCGACATCGACGTCGTCATCGTCGAAATCGCGCAACCGGTCGGTGATGTCGAACGTCAGCTCGAACGCCGGATGCGCGGCCCTGAAACGCGGCAGGCGCGGCAGCAGCCAGTGCGTCGCGAAACGCGCGCCGACCGACACGCGCAACTCCGTCTGCTCCCGCGCGATGCGCCGCGCCCGGGCCGTCGCGCGCTGCAGGCCCGCCAGCGCATCGGCGGCCGCGGCGGCCAGCACGACACCGGCCGGCGTCAGCCGGATGCTGCGGCTCGTGCGGACGAACAGTGCGACGTCGAGCTGCGCCTCGATTTCCTTGATCTGATGACTGACCGCCGCCGGCGTCAGCCCGACCTCGTCGGCCGCCCGCGAGAAATTCAGGTGCCGCGCCGCCGCATCGAACGTCCTCAGCGCGCGCGTACCTGGCCACGTGCGTTCCATCGATCTTCAAACCGGATTTGATGACCGTTCCAAAACTACTCGTTTTTCAAGATGCCATCAATCCGCAAACAATAGGCTTTCTTGACGATGCCGCGAGCCGCCCCGCGCTCGCGACCGAACCCGGAGATCCGCCGATGACCGTTGCCCCGTTCCCGTCCGTCGTTCAGCTCAACGGCGGTGCCGCCACCCCGGACGCGCTCGCGTCGCTCGCATTCGCGGGCCACGCGCATTTCACCGCGATGCAGGTGCGCGACGGCCGCGTACGCGGCCTCGACCTGCATCTCGCGCGGCTGCGCGATGCGTCGAACGCACTGTTCAATCAGGCACTGCCCGACGACCGGATTCGCGCGCTCCTGCGCGCTGCGCTCGAGCGCGCGCCGTCGGCGCTGTCGCTGACGGCGACCGTGCATGCGACGACGGGGGAATTCGTCGCGCCGCGCGACGACGAAGCGCTCGACGTGCTGGTGCGCACCGCCGCGCCGTCGTCGGGGCCGGCGGGCCCGCTCGATCTCGCGTTGTTCGATCACGAGCGCGTGCTGCCGGAGATCAAGCACGTCGGCGAAGTCGCCAAGACGCACTTCCTGCGCCGCGCGATCGCGCAGGGTTTCGACGATGCGGCATTCGTCGATCGCCACGGACGCATCAGCGAAGGCTCGATCTGGAACCTGGCGTTCTGGACGGGCGACGCGGTCGTGTGGCCGGTGGCCGGCATGCTCGGCGGAGTCACGATGCGCATCGTGCGCCGGCAGCTGGCGCGCCTGGGCGTCGCGCAGCACGATCGCGAACTGACGCCGGCCGACCTGCCGTCGATGGCCGGCGCCGTCGTGATGAACTCGTGGACGCCCGGTGTCGCCGTGCACCGCTTCGGCACGGCGACGCTGCCGGACGCGTCGTCGTTCGTCGCCCTGCTGCATCGCGCGTACGAACAGGAGGTGTCCGTCGCGCCGTGACGCGCGGGCCCCGTGTCGGGCATGGCTCACCCGTCGACCGTCTCCGGCAGCCGCGCGATCGCCTTGATCTCGAACTGGAAGCCGTACAGCCAGGTCACGCCGACGGCGGTCAGCGTCGGATGAGGCGCGTCGCCCCAGTACTCGGGGACGATCTCCCAGATCCGCTCGAACGTCGCTTCGGGATCGACGAGGAACACCGTCACGTCGACGACGTCGTCGAACGTGCAGCCGGCCGCGCGCAGTACCGCGTTCAGGTTGTCGAACGCGCGGCGGACCTGCACGCCCAGTTCCGGTTCGGGCGAGCCGTCCTCGCGGCTGCCCACCTGCCCGGACACGAACAGGAAGCCGTTCGAGCGCAGCGCCGGCGAATAGCGGTTGCGCTCGTACAGTGCCTGCCGACCGGGCGGAAAAACCACGCTACGCTTTACCATTCAGCACCTCCTTCGGTTTGTGGGGCGAAACCGCCCCGGCATCAACGATGAAGGCACTTTAAGGACGGTGGCGCGGCGAATAAACCGGCAACCCTGTCCAACACTGTTTGCGCGCCCCAAACAATTCCCGACCGACGCGGAGCCCTGACCCGATGGACCGATTCGACGCAATGCAGGCGTTCGCCCGCGTGGTGGAAGCCGGCAGCTTCACGAAGGCCGCCGAGACACTGCACATGAGCCGCACCACCGTCACGCAACTCGTGCAGCAGCTCGAGGCACGGCTGCGCGTGAAGCTGTTCAACCGCACGACGCGCAAGGTCGTCGTCACCGCGGACGGCGCCGCGTACTACGACCGCGTCGTGCGGCTGCTGGCCGACATGGACGATGCCGAAACCAGCCTGTCCGCGGCGTCCGCGACGCCCCGCGGGCGGCTGCGCGTGGACGTGCCGAGCCCGTTCGCGCGCCTGATCCTGATCCCCGCGCTGCCCGCGTTCCATGCGCGCTATCCGGACATCCAGCTCGACATGGGCGTGAGCGACCGCGTGGTGGACGTGATCGGCGAGAACGTCGACTGCGTCGTGCGCGGCGGCGAGCCGACCGACCGCTCGCTGGTCGCGCGGCATGTCGGCGACCTGCGGCTCGGCGTGTACGCGTCGCCGGCCTATCTCGCGCGTGCCGGCACGCCGGCTCATCCGGACGAGCTGGAGGACTCGCATCACCGGATCGTCGGGTTCCTGTGGGCGCGCACCGGCAAGGCGTTGCCGTTTGCGATGGCATGCGACGGCGAGCGGATCACCGTGCGCGGACGCTACGTGCTCGCGGTCGACGACGGCAATGCGTACCTCGAGGCCGGCCTCGCCGGGCTGGGCATTCTGTGGCTGCCCGACTACATGGCCGGCGCGCATCGCGCCCGCGGCGAACTGGTGCCGCTGTTCGAGCGATGGCAGCTCGAACCGATGCCGATGTACGTCGCGTTCCCGCCGAACCGCCACGTCAGCGCGAAGCTGCGCGTCTTCATCGACTGGGCCGCCGGGCTGATCGCCGAGCATGCGCCGGTCGCGGACCGGCGCCGCGGTGCCCACGGTTCGCGCGACGCGCGCAAGACCGCGGCGACCTGAATCGCGTCGAAACGGCGGCACCATGAAAAAACCCGCGCAACGTGCGCGGGTTTTCGATCGGCCATGGCGGAACCGCCAGCGACGACTCAGGCCGTCAGCGCGTGCAGCGCCTCGTCGGTGAGCCACAGCGATTCCTGCAGGTCCTGCTCGTTCAGGTTCAGGCCGTCGCCGCCGCGATCGACGACGATGAAGTCGCTGACGCCGCCGAGCGCGATCAGCGGGTGATGCCACACGCCCTTCGCATAGTTGACGCCCTGCCACCCGCTCGTCACGAACGCGCGGATCTTCGCCGGATCGAGATCGCCCGCGGGCGCCACGACGACGAGATACGGCTGGTCGTTCAGCGGCACGAACGCCTGGCTGCCGAGCGGGTGCCGTTCGAGCATCTTCACTTCGAACGGCAGCGTGCGCGGCTGGCCGCGGAACAGGTTGACGAGCGTGCGGCCGTCTTCATCGGTCACGTCGACTTTCGCGAGATCGTGGAAGCGGATCGTCGTGCCGAGGTTGATCGGGATCTGCTTTGCCCCTTCCGTTTCGATCACGTCGCCGAACGGCGCGAACGCTTCCCTGGTCAGCGGTTCGATGACAAGCGTCTTCATTTGTCGAGCGTCCCCCACAGACGCAGGCGCGACACGCCGCCGTCCGGAATGATGTTCAGTCGCACGTGCGTGACGGGGCCGAGCGACGCGATGTCTTGTTCGAAGTAGTGCTGCTTGTCCATCTGCAGCTTCTGTTCGCCGAGCAGCACCGGCCAGAACATCGACTGCGTGATCAGCGAGCTGTCCGTTCCGCCCGACACGTACGCGGCCTGGATCGAGCAGCGATCCGGATAGTTGCCCTTGAAGAACGCGGTATCGACTTCGATCTTGCGGATCACGCCCGGCTGCGCGAGCGCGATGATCGCCCAGTCGTTGCCCGGTTCGCGGCGGCGGCGGGTTTCCCAGCCGTCGCCCATGTTCACGCCGCGACCCGGCAGCAGCAGGTTCGACGCGACGCCGAAGTGCTGGTTGTTCGCGGCCACCACGTAACCGCCGTTTTCCATCGCCGCGAGGTCGAACTGCTCGGTCGCGCTCGCGCCGGCCCAGTCGAGCTGCGGCTGGCCGTACACACGCAGGCGTGCAATGCCGCCATCCGGGTAGATGTTCACGCGCAGGTGCGTGAACGCACGCGCGTCGCTCGCGTCGACATAGTGATGGCTGTTGCCCTGCAGCGTCGTCGACGGCACGATCTCGACCCACTCGGTCGCCTGCGTCGGCGCGCCGTCGGCCACGAACGCGGCCTCGATCGACGCGGCCGGCGGGAAGTTGCCGGTGAAGTGGCTCGTGTCGATGTCGAAGCCCTTGATCACGCCCGGGCGCGCGAGCTTGACGATGCACCAGTCGTAGCCCGTCGTGCGCTTGCGGCGCGTTTCCCAGCCGTCCATCCACTTGCCGTGGTCGTCGTACTTGCCGGGAATGAAGACGGCCGGCTCGGGGTTCAGCATCCGGTCCTTCGGCGCGAAGAAATCGTCGCTGGCCTCGAGCGCCTGCGCACCGAGACGCGGGTCGGCAAGATTCACGTAGCGCCGCGTGAATTCGGGTGCGTTGGGATCGAGAAGCGGAACAGCCATGATGTTTCCTTGTTTCAGTGAGGCGATCCGGCCGCTGCGACGCAGCGGGCCGTACCGCGGTGTCAGGCGTCGATCAGGTCGTCGAGGCGGAAGCGCGCGATCCGGTAGATCTGGTCGAGGCTCGCGCGCAGTTCCTCGGTGCGCGAATGATTCACGCGCGACTCGAAGTTCGCGATGATGCCGTGCCGGTCATAACCGCGCACCGCGAGGATAAACGGGAAGCCGAACTTCTCGCGATACGTGCGGTTCAGCGTCAGCAGCTTGTCGAACTCTTCCTGCGTGCACTGGTCGAGGCCCGCGCCGCTCTGCTCGCGCGTCGACTCGGCCGTCAGCTCGCCGCGCACGGCGGCCTTGCCGGCCAGTTCCGGGTGGGCGTTGATCAGCGCGAGCTGGCGCGCTTCACCGCCCGATTCCACGGCACCCGACATCGTCTTGTGCAGCGCGTCGATGCTCGCGAACGGCCGCTCGCCGGCGGCGACTTCGGCCACCCACGGCGAATGTTCGAAGATCCCCGACAACGCCGCGACAAATGCGCTCGGCGCCATCGTGTTCAGTTGATCCAACGTGTAGCGCATCGCCTTCATGCTTTCCCTTCGTTTCGATGATTGGGCTGATACGGATGATGTTCACGCCAATGACGCGCGATATCGACACGGCGCGTCACCCATACGCGATCGTGCTTCTCGATGTGATCGAGGAAACGCTGCAGCCCGCGGAAACGACCCGGCCGGCCAAGCAGCCGGCAGTGCATGCCGATCGACAGCATCTTCGGCGCTTCGTCGCCCTCCGCGTACAGCACGTCGAACGCATCGCGCAGGTAGTCGAAGAAGTGATCGCCGGTGTTGAAGCCCTGCGGCGTCGCGAAGCGCATGTCGTTCGTGTCGAGCGTGTACGGCACGATCAGCTGCGGCGACGTCTTGCCGCCCGACACTTCGACGTCCATCCAGAACGGAAGATCGTCGCCGTAGTTGTCGGAGTCGTACAGGAAACCGCCGTATTCCGCGACGAGACGGTGCGTGTTGGGGCTGTCGCGGCCGGTGTACCAGCCGAGCGGGCGCTCGCCCGTCACGCGCTCGATCGCTTCCATCCCGAGGCGCATGTGCTCGGCCTCGAGTTCCGGCGTCATGCTCTGGTAGTGGATCCAGCGCCAGCCGTGGCACGCGATTTCATGGCCCAGCTCGACGAACGCGCGCGCGAGCTCCGGGTGGCGTTCGATCGCCATGCCGACGCCGAATACCGTCAGCGGCATCCCGCGCTTCTCGAATTCGCGCAGGATACGCCACACGCCGGCCCGCGAACCGTATTCGTAGATCGACTCCATGCTCATGTGGCGGTCGGGATACGCGGCCGCGCCGACGATTTCGGACAGGAACTGCTCGGAGCCCGGATCGCCGTGCAGCACGCAGTTCTCGCCGCCCTCTTCGTAGTTCAGCACGAATTGCACGGCGACGCGGGCGCGCCCCGGCCAGTTCGCCTGCACGGGATGGCGGCCGTAGCCGATCAGGTCGCGAGGATAGTTGGGATCGAGTGACATGGTTCGAGGTGCGGCGAAAGCTCGCTGAAATAATGGGTTCGCATCGACCGCGCGGGTGCCGGAGGCCGGCTGCGCAAGCCGATGCGATGACGGCCCAGTGTAGCGAAAACGCCCATACGCGCCCATACAGCGGCGCAGATAGTGCGTGTCAGACGGTGTGTATGTGCGGTTGCGGCAAATTCGGGGCCGGCTCCGCCTCGTCCCCGTCCGGCGGGCTGAAGCGGGCGAACGCGCCGTCGTAGCGCTTGGGCAGCGGCCGCGCGTAATCGCCGCGCTTCGCCGTCGCGAGGCGCAGCGCGACGAGCGCCTCGGCCCACTTGACCGCCGCCGTGACGCCCTCGACCACCGGCGCGCCGATCTGCTGCTCGATTTCGTGCGCGAACTCGGCCATCCCCGCGCAGCCGAGCACGATCGCGTCGGCACCGTCCTCGTCGAGCGCGCGCCGGCATTCGTCGACGATGATCCGCCGCGCGGCCGAGCCCGGCCGGTCGAGCTCGAGCACGGCGACGTCGGTCGCGCGCACGTTGCGGCAGAACCGCTTCATTCCGTAGCGCTCCGCGAGGTGCCACGCCATCCCGCAGGTGCGCGCGAGCGTCGTGACGACCGAGAAGCCCGGCGCGAGCACGCTCGCCGCATGCATCGCGGCCTCGGCAATGCCGATCACCGGCCCGCGCGCGAGTTCGCGCGCCGCGTACAGGCCCGGATCGCCGAAGCACGCGATCACGTATGCGTCGCAGCCGTCGCGCTCGCCTTGCGCGATCTCGGCAAGCAGCCCCGGTGTCGCGAGCGCCTCGTCGTAATACCCTTCGATCGACGGCGGCCCCATCGGCGGGCTCACCGCCACGATCTCCGTGCCGGCGGCCGCGACCTCGCGCGCGCAGCGGCCCATCGAGTCGGTCATCCGCTGCGTCGTATTCGGATTGATCAGCCGGATCTTCATCGCACGCTCCTCAGGCCTTCGTGTTCACGAGCAGCCGGTAGAACACGAAGCCGAGCCCCGCGCCGATGAACCACGAGAAGTTCGCGACGCCCTGCCAGCCCGGCACCATCACGCACACGATCGCGATCACCGCAGCCGGCAACAGCGCGACGAGCGCGCGGCGGTTCACGCCGCCCGTGTACCAGTACGTCCCGCTTTCCGACATCGTGTACAGGTCGTCGCGCACGAGCCGGCCGCGCTTGACGAGGTAGAAGTCCGCAATCAGCACGCCGTACAGCGGGCCGATGAACGCGCCGAGCACGTCGAGCGTGTAGTGGATCACGGCCGGGTTGTTGAACAGGTTCCACGGCGTGATGAAGATCGACGCGACGGCCGCGAGCATCCCGCCCGCGCGCCAGCTGATCAGGCGCGGCGCGACGTTCGAGAAGTCGAACGCGGGCGACACGAAGTTCGCGACGATGTTGATGCCGATCGTCGCGATCGTGAACGTCAGCGCGCCGAGGATCACCGCGGTCGGATGGTCGATGCGGCCGACCGTCTCGACCGGGTCGGTGATGAGTTCGCCGAACACGGGCAAGGTCGCTGCCGTCGTGATCACCGTGACGAGCGAGAACGCGAGGAAGTTGACCGGCAGCCCCCAGAAATTACCGCGCTTCACTTCGCCGAACGAGCGGCAGTAGCGCGAGAAATCGCCGAAGTTCAGCATCGGCCCGGAGAAGTACGACACGACCAGCGACACGGCCGTGATCATCACCGGAATCACTTCCGCGCCGTGATACTTGACGCCGCCGAGGTTGATGCCGATGTTGCGCCAGCCCGCGCGCCACACCATGTAGCCGGCGAGGATGAACATCACGACGTAGACGGCCGGCCCCGCGAAGTCGATGAACTTCTTGATCGTCTCCATCCCGTTCCAGAACACGAACGCCTGGAGCACCCACAGCAGCATGAAGCCGGCCCAGCCCACCGCCGACAGCCCGAGGAAGCCGTAGCGATGCACGTCCGCGTAAGGCAGCCATTGCGGGAAGAATTTCAGCACGACGATCACGAGCGCGCTCGACGCGAGATAGGTCTGGATGCCGTACCACGCGATCGCGATCAGCCCGCGAATCACGGCCGGCACGTTCGCGCCGAGCACGCCGAACGTCGCGCGGCACGCGACCGGATACGGCACGCCGATCTGCTGGCTCGGCCGTGCGATCAGGTTGCACAGCACGTTCACGAGGCTGATCCCGACGATCAGCGCGATCAGCACCTGCCAGCTCGTCAGCCCGAGCGCGAACAGGCTGCCCGCGAACACGTAGCCGCCCACGCTGTGCACATCCGACATCCAGAACGCGAAGATATTGTACGAACCCCATGTCTGGTTTTTCAGGGGTGCCAAATCTTCGTTATACAGACGTTCGCTGTAACCCTTCGGCAGCGTCGGGTCGCCGCCCTCGCCGCCTTCTTCGGCCGGATAAGCGCTATCGTGCGCCACACTGAACTGAGCCATGACTTCTCCTTGACGCGACCGGATGGCCGCTCCACCGTCATCGATATCGCTCCGGATCGACGCCCGGAGTCGGACCAGCGGCCCGCGGCAAACGCCGCGGGCCTGCATTTCGCTCGTTATGTGGCGCGCGGCCGGGTTCGCGTCGCCGCTCAGGCGCCGCCGAACACTTCGCGCAAATCGACCTGCCCTTGTGCGGGCCGGTCCAGCATCTTCAGTTCGACATGCTGCAGGTGGTGCGCCATCAGCGTCACCGCCCGCTTCGGATCGCCCGCCTCCAGCGCGGCGAGGATCTCTTCGTGGTCGTCGCACGAGCACGGGCTGCGCCCGTGCGATTCGTACAGCGCCGACATCAGCGTCGAGCGTGCGACGAGCCCTTCGAGGCACTCGCTGAGCGTCGCATTGCCCATCAGCGTGGCGAGCGCCGTGTGGAATTCGCCCGACAGCCGGATCCACGCCGCGAAGTCGTGCCGCTCGAACGCCTTGCGTTCCTTGTCGATCAGCGCGGCGACGCCCTTCAGCCGCTTCGCGCCGGGCCCGGTCGCGAGCCGCTCGACCACGGCGAGCTCGATGATCCGGCGCATCTCGAACACCTCGTGCACGTCCTGCAGCGTCGGGCTCGCGACGAACGCGCCGCGGTTCGGCTCGAGCTCGACGAGCTTGTCGGTCGCGAGCTGCGCAAGCGCCTGGCGGATCGTCCCGCGCTTCACGCCGAATACGTCGCAGAGCTGCGCCTCCGTCAGCTTCGAACCAGGCGCGAGCCGATGCTCGAGGATCGCCGTGCGGATCCGCTCGGCGATCGCTTCGGGGCTGGCTGCACCGGACAGGTGGGCTTCGGGCTCGTTCATGATCGGCATCGTGTGATGATCCTCATCCTAGGGCGGACATAAAGATTGTCAACAATTCTTTTCCAGCATTGCGCACAATCAGCGTGCATCGACGCGACCCCGTTCGGTGCATGATGCGTCGAATCCATGCACGACAAGGCCGAGACGTACGACAGAGGCCCTTCTCGTCGTATACCCTCCCGGCTTTTTTGTTGACAAAACTGGTGCAAAATTCGGCGACCGTGCTGCGGATGTCGACGAAAAAACTTGATCGTTAGTTGCGTGCTTACCTAAAGAAAAAGGCGGGAAACCCGCCTTTCGATCGATCTCACCCATCTCAGCCGAGGTGCGGATAGTCGGACAGCGTGAGCCGGAAACCGTGCGCATTCGCGACCAGCTGCGCGTGCGCGCCGAACGGCAGCGTCAGCAGGTCGGGCACGTGGCCGAACTGGAGCCCCGTGACGACCGGAATCCCGACCACCGCGCGCACCTGCTCGATCATCGCCTGCATGTCGTAGCCGTTGTCGTACTCGAACGGCCGCGCACCGGTGAACTGGCCGAGCACCAGCGCCTGCTGGCGTGCGAGCAGCCCCGACAGGTGCAGTTGATAGATCATCCGCTCGATCCGGAACGGCTGCTCGTTGACGTCCTCGATGAACAGGATGCCGCCTTCGATGTCGGGCATGTACGGCGTGCCGACGAGCGACGAGAGGATCGCGAGGTTGCCGCCCCACAGCGTGCCCGTCACGTTCACGCTCTGCACCTGCGGCGCGTCGGCGACGATCGTCGTGCTCGGCTGCGTCAGCGTCTGCCAGAAGTGCTGCATCGTGAAGTCGCTCGGCGTTTCCGCGCCGAAATCGGCGGACAGCATCGGGCCGCCGAACGTCTTGATGCGTGCCTTCGCGTACAGCGCGAGCTGGAGTGCCGTGAAGTCGCTGTGGCCGACGAGCGCGACCGGCTGGTCGCGCAGCCTGCGTTCGAGCCCGCGATAGTCGAGCCCGTGCAGGATGCGCGCGGCGCCGTAGCCGCCGCGCACCGCCAGCGCGATGTCCGGCAGCGGCCGCTCGGGATCGGCAAGACGGTTCAGGTCGCCTGCCCGCTCGCCGTCGGTGCCGCCGAACCGCTGGAAGCGCCGCTGCGTCGCCTCGATGTTCTCGATGCGGTGCTGTGCGGTGCTGAGGCGCTCGAGCGCGCGGTTGATCGCGTCGGGGTCGTGCGGATAGCCGGACGGCGCAAGCAGCCGGATGGTGTAGGACGCGGCGGGCTGGAAGGACATGGCGAAAGGTGTCGGGTCGTCAAACCTGCTTAGAGGGTCTGAACCGTCTCCGGTTCACGAAGCCGTACATGCCCCGGCTTGGGTCGGGGCGGCGGGCGCGCCTATGACGCGCCGGATTCGGCGTCGCGGGCCAGCCGCGCTTCGCGCAGCGCGCGACGGCGCTCGGCGAAGAACGACTTCAGCGCGGCGCCGCACTCGTCGGCGAGCACGCCGCCGGTCACTTCGGTATGGTGGTTCAGCTGCGGATTCGCGAACGCGTCGATCACGCTGCCGCAGGCGCCCGTCTTCGGATCGGCGGCGCCGTAGACGACCCGCGCGATACGCGCATGCATGATCGCGCCCGCGCACATCAGGCACGGTTCGAGCGTCACGTACAGCTCGCAGCCGGGCATCCGGTAATTCTGCAGATGCTGCGCGGCCATGCGCAGGGCGGCCATTTCCGCATGGGCCGACGGGTCGTGCCCGCCGATCGGATGGTTGAAGCCGCGCGCGATCACTTCATCGCCGCGCACGAGCACCGCACCGACCGGCACTTCGCCGGCCGCGCGCGCCTCTTCGGCGGCGGCCTGCGCGAGACGCATGAAATGCAGGTCGCGCGCCGATACGGGCGCAGCTTCGGGAACGGGGGAATCGGCGGCGGGTTCGGCCGCCGGGGTGTCTGCCGGGCGGGCTGCGTCGTGCAGCGCGTCGGACGTCACATCGGCCCCGCTTCGGCGGACGCTTCGTCGAGCCCGCGCTCGCACAGGCGCTCCGCGATGCGCCGGCAGTAATCGCGCGGCATCACCATCGGGCCGCCGCGCAGCGATTCGAGCGCCATGTCGAGCGCGAGGATCTTCGCCTGCAGCCGGCACCGCGCGGCGCGGTCGCTGACCGCCTGCACTTCGTCGTGCAGGTTGCGCAGCGCGCGCAATTGCTCGACGGCCGGCGGCACGAAGCCCGCATTCTTCAGGATACGGTTGGCCACCCGCACCTCCTCGGGCACGAGCAGGTCGTCATCCAGCGCCTGCGGCGCGCCGGTACCCGGCAAATCGTCGAACTCGCCCCGCGCGGCGGCGGCGGCAATACGTTGTTCGACCAGGGCGTCAAGCAATCTCATCAGTCAATCGGAACAATGCGGCAGGCCGAATTCTAGCAGGGTGACGCGGGTATGACAGGCCCTTCGAATATATGCTCGACATTGCGTTTTTAGGGGCCGAATCGCCGCGCATGCGTGCCGATCGGCATCATTTGCCGCGCTGCTGCGCCGCAGCGGGCTGCGGGCTGTCCAGACACCCGCGAACGGACGCAATGCCGGCCCTGTTTTTTTGTCAGTGGCAGCGCGGGGCCGAGCCGCGCCGATACGGTGAAATTCAGGCCGCCGTGTTTCCGCCGCCGGGTCACGCGGCCACCGTTTCCGGCCGCGCTTTCGCGAACGGGCGGAACATCATCGCCATCAGGAACGCGCCGACGCCGATCGCGAACGAACCGACGTACAACCAGCCATAGCTGCCGAACGTATCGACGATCAGACCGCCGGCCACGGGGCCCGCGGCCATCCCGAGGCTGCCGGCCATCGCGCAGCCGCCGATCACGGTGCCCATCATCCGCAGCGGGAAGTTCTCGCGCGCGAGCACCGAATACAGCGGCATCACGCCCGCATAGATGAAGCCGAACAAGGTCGCGACCGCGTAGAACCCGTCGAGCGTGCGCACGAAGTCGTACCCGAGCGCGCCGAGCGCCTGCGCAAACAGCCCGGCCACCAGCGTGCGCTTCGCGCCGATGCGGTCGCCCAGGATCCCGAACGCGATCCGGCCGCCCATGCCGGCGAGCCCTTCGACGCTGTAGATCGACACCGCGACGATCAACGGAATCCCGCAAGTCACCGCGTAGCTGACCGTATGGAAGATCGGGCCGGAATGCGTCGCGCAACAGAAGAAGTTGGTCAGCAGCAGCACGATGAACTGCGGCGAACGCAGCGCGTGCGCGACCGACATCGCCGCGGGGTCACCGGCCGGCGCAGGAGCCGCGGAGGCCGCCGGGGCCGCATGCGCGCCGTCGAGCGCGGGCGCCCGGCGCACCAGCAGCGACACCGGAATCATCACGACGGCCGCCAGCGCCGCAATCAGCAGCATCGACGTGCGCCAGTCGCGCACCGACACGAGCCACGCGGCCAGCGGGGCCATCGTCATCGGCGCCATCCCCATGCCGGCCGACACGAGCGACACCGCCAGGCTGCGGTGCGTGTCGAACCAGCCCGTCACGCATGCCATCATCGGCGCGAATATCGCGGCCGTCGCACCGCCGACGGCGAGGCCGAAAGTCAGCTGGAACGCGAGCAGCGACGGCGCGCGGCTCGCCAGCGCCAGGCTTGCCGACAGCAGGACGGCGCCCGTCATGACGACCGGGCGCGTGCCGACGCGGTCCGACAGGCTGCCCCACCCCATGCTCGCGAAGGCCATCGCGATGAAGCCGAGCGTCATCGCGCCGGAAATGCCGGTCATCGACCAGCCGGTGTCGCGCGCGATCGCGCGCAGGAAAACGGGCAGCGAAAACATCGCGCCGATGGCGATGCAGCCCATCAAGCCGCCCGCGGCGACGATGACCCAGCGGTATCGGGAATCCGGCATGGGATGTCTCCTTTTCGTTACGGCAATCCTCGGTACCCGGGCGCTACCCGCACGGTGCAATGCCCGGTCGACATGGATACGACGGACGACGCATCGGGAAATCGACACGCGCGGCACATGCGCCCGCGAATTTCCTGATTGTCCGCCGCTCCACTTCACCCGTCATGGGGGGATCGGATCGACACATCACGCCGGATCGTCCGTTCGGTCTGCCCCTGCCGCCGTGCTTTTCCGGAATCGGAAAGTCGAAATCAGAAATCGTTGGTTGGGACGCGCGATCGCGCTGACTACACTCGAACGATCTTGTCATAACAAGTTGATCGATGACCTCACCCAACGTCGTGCCGCTGTCCGCGGCCCCGCTCTACGTGCAGATCAAGGACACGCTGCGCGCACGCATCCTCGACGGCACCTATGCGCCGCACAGCCGGATGCCTTCGGAGCATGAACTCTGCGCGGCGTTCGGCGTCAGCCGGATCACGGTGCGCCAGGCGCTCGGCGATCTGCAGAAGGAAGGACTGCTGTTCAAGCTGCACGGCAAGGGCACCTTCGTGTCGAAGCCGAAGGCATTCCAGAACGTGACGTCGCTGCAGGGCTTCGCCGAGGCGATGTCGTCGATGGGCTACGAGATCGTCAACCAGGTGCGCAGTGTCCGAACCGTCAAGGCCGACCGCCATCTCGCAACGAAGCTGAACGTGCCGGAAGGCGCGCCGCTCGTCGAGATTCACCGCGTGCGGCTGCTGAACCGCGAGCCCGTGTCGCTCGAACAGACCTGGGTGCCCGAGGCGCTCGGCAAGCGCCTCGCGGGTGCCGATCTCGCGACCCGCGACATCTTCCTCGTGCTGGAAAACGACTGCGGCATTCCGCTCGGCCATGCCGACGTGTCGATCGACGCGATCCTCGCCGACGACGAGATCGTCGATGCGCTGCACGTCGAGGAAAGCAGCCCCGTGCTGCGCATCGAGCGCCTCACGCATGACGCGTCGGGTGCACCGATCGACTACGAATATCTGTACTTCCGCGGCGATGCCTTCCAGTACCGGCTGCGCATCGACCGGCAAAAACCGCGCAAACCTGCAAGGAAACAATGATGACTACCCATGTGCTCGAATACGACATCGTCGTGGTCGGCGGCGGCACGGCCGGCCCGATGGCGGCGATCAAGGCGAAGGAGCGCGACCCGTCCCTGCGCGTGCTGCTGCTCGAAAAAGCCAACGTGAAACGCAGCGGCGCGATCTCGATGGGGATGGACGGCCTGAACAACGCGGTGATTCCCGGGCATGCGACGCCCGAGCAATACACGCGCGAGATCACGATCGCCAACGACGGGATCGTCGACCAGGAAGCCGTGTACGCGTATGCGACACACAGCTTCGCGACGATCGAGCAGCTCGACCGCTGGGGCGTGAAGTTCGAGAAGGACGGCACCGGCGACTATGCGGTGAAGAAGGTCCATCACATGGGTTCGTACGTGCTGCCGATGCCGGAAGGACACGACATCAAGAAGGTGTTGTACCGGCAACTGAAGCGCGCGCGCATCGCGATCACGAACCGGATCGTCGCGACGCGCGTGCTGACCGACGCACAGGGCCGCGCGAGCGGCGTACTCGGCTTCGACTGCCGCACGGCCGAGTTCCACGTGATCCGCGCGAAGGCCGTGATTCTCTGCTGCGGCGCGGCCGGCCGCCTCGGCCTGCCGGCCTCGGGCTACCTGATGGGTACGTACGAGAACCCGACCAACGCGGGCGACGGCTACGCAATGGCCTATCACGCCGGTGCCGCGCTCGCGAATCTCGAGTGCTTCCAGATCAATCCGCTGATCAAGGACTACAACGGCCCCGCGTGCGCGTACGTGACGGGCCCGCTCGGCGGTTTCACCGCGAACGGCAAGGGCGAACGCTTCATCGAATGCGACTACTGGAGCGGCCAGATGATGTGGGAGTTCTACCAGGAACTGCAAAGCGGCAACGGCCCCGTGTTCCTCAAGCTCGATCATCTCGCGGAGGAAACGATCCAGACCATCGAGCAGATCCTGCATACGAACGAGCGGCCGAGCCGCGGCCGCTTCCATGCGGGGCGCGGCACCGACTACCGCAGCCAGATGGTCGAGATGCACATCTCCGAGATCGGTTTCTGCAGCGGCCACAGCGCGTCCGGCGTGTACGTGAACGCACGCGCGGAGACGACCGTGCCCGGCCTTTACGCGGCCGGCGACATGGCGGCCGTCCCGCACAACTACATGCTCGGCGCATTTACGTACGGCTGGTTTGCCGGGCAGAACGCGGCCGATTACGTGGCCGGCCGCGAGCATGCGCCGGTGAACGACGAACAGGTCGCCGCCGAACGCAAGCGCGTGCTTGCCCCGCTGCTGCGCGAGCGCGGCCTGGCACCGGCGCAGGTCGAATACAAGCTGCGCCGCATGGTGAACGACTATCTGCAACCGCCGAAAGTGACACGCAAAATGGAAATCGGGCTGCAGCGCTTCGATGCCATTACCGAGGATATCGAAGAGATAAAGGCAAGCCATCCGCACGAACTGATGCGCGCCGCCGAGGTGCGCGCGATCCGCGACTGCGCGGAAATGGCCGCGCGCGCGTCGCTGTTCCGCACCGAGAGCCGCTGGGGGCTGTACCACCATCGCGTCGACTTTCCGCATCGCAACGACGCCGAATGGTTCTGCCACACCTGGCTGCGCAAGGACGCCGACGGCGCGATGCGCAGCGAGAAGCGCCCGGTCGAACCGTACGTCGTGCCGCTCGCCGACGACGATCGCGGCGCCTACACGAATCTTCGCATCCGCGAACCGGCCGCGCTCGCGGCCGCCCTCTGAGGAGCCCTACCGTGCCCCATACCCCGCACGACATCTTCCTGCGCAGCAGCGCGCCCGTGACGATCGACGAGGAACGCTGCATTGCCGACAAGGGCTGCACCGTCTGCGTCGACGTGTGCCCGCTCGACCTGCTCGCGATCGACGTGACCAAGGGCAAGGCCTACATGCAGTTCGACGAATGCTGGTACTGCATGCCGTGCGAGCGCGACTGCCCGACCGGCGCGGTCAAGGTCGACATCCCTTACCTGCTGCGCTGAGCGCGCGCGCGGCCGGTCGTCGTCGCGCCGCCCGCGCGGGCCGTGCATCGACGACGTGACGGCCGGACCGGCGTTCGCCAGGTTCGCGCCATCATGCCGCGCCGCCCATGCATCGCGCTGCGCGAGCAGCGGCTTTTTCACCGAACCGATCCTTTGCCCATGACCGCTTTCTCTTCCACCGCCTCGCTGCCCGGCACGCACGATCCGGATCGTGCCGCACTCGCCCTCCGCCTCGCCGCGCCCGACGCATCCGTGCGCCGCATCGCACTGATCGAGCTTGCCGATCTCGAGGAATCCGATCTGGTGCCGTCATTCGTTGCGGCACTGTGCGACGATCCGTCGGCCGACGTACGCAGCGAGGCTGCGCGCGTGCTCGGCGCATGGGAACAGCCCGACGTCGTCGACGCACTGTGCGGCGCATTGCTCGATCCGGACGAAGGTGTACGCGCCTCCGCCGCGCAGAGCCTGTCCGAACTGAAGGACGCGGCATCGGGTGCCGTGCTGTGCCGATGGGCCGACCGGCCCGAGTCGTTCGTGCGCCGTGCCGTGCTGCGCGGATTGCGCGAGTTGCGCGACCCCGGCGCGTTCGCGCCCGCGCTGCGCGCACTCGATGCCGAACACGCCGCCGTGCGCGCCGAAGCCGTCGCGGTGCTCGGCTGGCTCAGGGATCCGCGTGCGCTGCCGTCGCTCGCGTGCATCGCGACCACCGATGCCGCAGCGGACGTGCGACGCGCCGCGGTCGGCGCGATCGGGTTCGCGGCACCCGACGATGCGGCCACCATCGACGCACTGCTCGCCGCGCTGCGCGACCGCGAATGGCAGGTGCGCGAGGAAGCGGCCACGACGCTCGGCAAGTTGCGGGTCGCGGCCGCGCGCGACCCGCTCGCCGCCGCGCTCGACGACGACTACTGGCAGGTGCGCTTGCGTGCCGCGCGTGCGCTCGGGCAACTGCGCGATGCTGCTGCGGCGCCGGCCGTCGTCGCACTGATGTCGCATGCGATCAGCAACCTGCGCAAGGAAGCCGCGCTTGCGCTCGGTGAATTGCGCGACCGCGCGACGTTGCCCGCGCTCACCCACGCGCTGGAGGATCACGATCCGGAAGTACGCAAAGCCGTGCGAATCGCGATCCGGCAAATCGACGACGCGCCGCGATGATCGCGCCGACCGAAATTGCACTCGATCACGCTACACGCACGTTGACGCTCCGCTGGCCGGACGGTCGCACGCAACACATCGGTTATGCGCGGCTGCGCGGCGATTGCCCGTGTGCGGAATGCCGAAGGATCCGGCTCGACGGCGGTCGTGTCGATGCGCGGCCCGACCTGACGCTGGCCGGCCTCGAAGCAGCCGGATACGGCATCCGCGCCCTCTTCGGCGACGGCCATGCCCGCGGCATCTATCCGTGGCCGTTTTTGGCCGACATGGCTGACATTGCTGACAGGGCGGACACGACGGCGCGGCCGTGACGTGGCTCCCGCGGGTGCGGGGACGACATGGCAGACGTGCGGAAACGCTGCGATACTGACGCCCACGATCGTCTCCACCCACCGTGGGAGTCACAACATGCAAACCGCAGTCGGATTCATCGGCCTCGGCGTGATGGGCACGCCGATGGCGCTCAATCTCGCGCGGGCCGGCACGCCGCTCGTCGTATGGAGCCGGTCGCACGGCAGCGACGATGCGTTGCGCGACGCCGGCGCACGCGTGGCCGAGCACGCCGACGACGTGTTCGCCGCCTGCTCCACCGTGATCCTGATGCTCGCGAACGACGCGGCAATCGACGCCGTTCTCGCGCGCGGCACGCCCGGTTTTGCTACCCGTGTCGGCGGGCACACCATCGTGAACATGGGCACGAACGCACCCGGTTATTCGCGCGCGCTGGCCGATGAAATCGCCGCCGCGTCGGGCCGTTACGTCGAAGCGCCGGTGTCGGGTTCGCGCAAGCCGGCCGAAGCCGGCCAACTCGTCGTGATGCTCGCCGGCGCGCCGGACGACGTCGACGCCGTCCGCGCGCTCGTGAAGCCGCTGTGCCGCGACAGCTTCGTGTGCGGCGACGTACCGTCGGCGCTGACGATGAAGCTCGCCGTGAACCTGTTCCTCATCACGATGGTCACCGGCCTGACCGAAGCCACGCATTTCGCGCAAAGCCACGGTATCGATCTCGCCCGCTTCGCCGACGTGCTGAACGCGGGACCGATGGCGAGCGACGTGTCGCGCGTGAAACTCGGCAAACTCGTCGCGGCGGATTTCTCGGTGCAGGCCGCGATCACCGACGTGCTGAAAAATGCGCGCCTCGTCGCGGAATCCGCGCGCGGCGCCAACATCGCGTCGCCGCTGCTCGACATCTGCCACGCGCTTTACGGCGAGACCGAGCGGGCCGGACATGGTGCGGACGACATGGTCGCCGTGATCCGCGCGATCGAGCAGCGAACGCACGACGCGCGGTGAATCGTCACCGGCCGCCCTCTCGACCACGCGCACGCATCGATCCGTCATGTCCGACTCGCCCCGCTCCCCGACCGGCGTCATCGCCTCCATACGCCCCGTTCCCGCCGTGATCGGCGTCGTCCTGCGGGAACGCGACGTGCTGCTGGTGCGCCGCGCCAATCCGCCCGATGCGGGCTGCTGGGGCTTTCCCGGCGGCAAGATCGAAGCAGGCGAATCGATTGCGAGCGCGATCGTGCGCGAGATCGTGGAAGAGACGACCGTCGACGTCGAGGCACTCGACGTCTTTACCGCGCTGGATGCCTTCGATTACGATGCCGGCGGCAACGTGCACCAACATTTCGTCATGGTCGCGGTGCTGTGCAACTGGTTGCGCGGCACACCTGCTGCCGGCGACGACGCGCTCGACGCGCGCTGGTTCGATCTCGCCGAGCTCGACCGCGACGATTTGCCGATGAGCGCGGGCGTTCGCGACGTCGCGCGACGAGCGATCGAACGTGCCGCGAGCCTCGGCGACGCACGGCGTCCGGCCATTCCCTGAACAACGCCGTCTGCCCGCATCCCTTGCGAGCGGCCCGATCGCGGCCATGACGGTGTCGGCGGGCCGCCGACCTTCAAACTACAAATCAAGACAGGTCAAACCATGATCAGAATTCGCAAGTCCACCGAGGCCGACGGCGCACGCGTGCTGGATATCTGGCGCAACGCGGTCGACGCGACGCATCACTTCCTGAGCGACGACGACCGTCGCGCGATCGAATCCGAAGTGGTCGGGTTCCTGCCCGGTGCGCCGCTCGATCTCGCCGTCGACGAGGCCGACCATGCGATCGGCTTCATGCTGCTCGACGGCAGTCACATGGAAGCCTTGTTCGTCGATCCCGCGCACCATGGGGCAGGCGTCGGACGCCTGCTCGTGGAAGACGCACTCACGCGTCATCCCGACCTGTCGACCGACGTCAACGAGCAGAACGAATCGGCAGCGCGATTCTATGAGCGGCTCGGCTTCGAGCGCTGCGGGCGCTCGGCGCTCGATGGACAAGGACGGCCCTATCCGCTGATTCACCTGCGCCATCGCGCGGCACCGTCCTCGTCGCCACGGCACGCATGACCCGTCTGGCCGGCGCGGGAGATCGCGCCGCCCTCTACGTCACACGCACGGCACATGCGAACGCGGCTGCGTACTACCGAGTCCGCGCCCCGCATGCCGCGCGTGCACCGGTACGCGTGCCAGGTGACGCATCATGCGCGACGCATCGGCAGCACGCGTTCGACCATTGAAAAAGCGCGCTGCATGAAGCCGTTGAACCGGTCGGCGTCGCGCCGCAGCCCTGACTGCTGCCCACCGATCAGGCACAAGTGCACGGCCTGCCCGACGATCTCGGCCTCGCCCGGCGTGCGCACCAGCCGGCGCGACGTGTCGATCGCAAACGCGAGCCGCGCCGCGTCGACACGCTGCTGGCATTCCGCGACCAGCGGATCGTGCAATGCCCAGGCACGGATCGCAATTTCACGCCCTGGCCGTTTCTCGGCGGCAATGCGCAGGTAGCGCAACAGCGTGTCCCCGGCACCGTGGCCCTCCGCCGCATACGCCAGCATGCGCGCGGTGTAGTCGTCCTCCCACGCGGTCAGCAGGGTCCTGACGAAGTCCTCGCGATTGCGAAAGTGGTGATAGAACGATCCGCGCGTCACGTTCAGCCGACGCGCGAGGCTCTCGGCCGAAATGCCCACATACCCCTCTCCGTCGAGGGCGTCGAAGCCCGCGGCAATCCAGTCGTTTCGCGTCAGTGTGCTCATCGTCTTCGCCATACAGGCTGTGTATGGTGCGGCATGGACAGATAGGCTGCGCACTCTATCACGGCCGCCGCCGCTTCCGGCAGCGCGCCATTACGTAAGGAGTCCGCCTTGAAAGACATCGCGCTCGTCGCATTCGACCGGTTCACCGATATCGACCTGTTCCTGATGTGGGACATTCTCGGTCGCAACAGCAAGGACTGGCGCGTCCGGATCCTGGGCGCGCAGCCGGTGCTGCATTCCGCCCATGGTCTGGCGATCCCGACGCACGGCCCGCTCGCCGACGCCAATCGCGCCGACGCGGTCCTGTTTTCGAGCGGCAAGGAAGGCGTACCGGCCGCGCTCGCCGATCCCGGTTTCCTGCCGTCGTTCGATCTCGATCCCGAACGCCAGCTTGTCGGGTCGATCTGCGGCGGCGCCTTCATTCTCGAACGGCTCGGGCTGCTACCGCAGCGCCGCGCGACGACGCACCCCGAAGCGCGGCAGGGTTTGCAGGCAGTCGGGCTGCAAGTGATGGACCAGCCGCTGGTGTGTCACGGCAACGTCGCGACCGCGGGCGGATGCCTTGCGTCGCTCTACCTGACGGGATGGCTGGTCGAATCGATGTTCGATGCGGACAAGCGGCGCGAAACGCTGCTGCCCTTGCTGCCTGCCGGGCAACGGGAGATTTTCGAAGCGCTGATCGAGTTCAGTCTCGGGCAGGGTGCGGGACGCGCCACGGGCCCGATCCGGATCGTCGAAGGCGGAAACGGGATTGCGGCATGACGCGCGGGTCGATGGTCTGCCGCTAGCCGGCACCCTTCTGCATCGTCGCGCCTCATGCGTCCTGCCAGGCCAACGGCGAATCGGGACGCATTCGCGGGCGATCCCAGGCATCGATCGGATCGGCTTGCGCCGCACGGATGGTTGTTTGCCAGGCTGAACGAGTCCGTCGTGGGCCGGGAAATGCTAACCTCTCGGCCTCTCTGAACGACACCGCGTGAAGCAACAGGATTCGACCATGCAAACCGTTGCGGTACTGGACTTCGAAACAACCGGACTTTCGCCGAACCTGGGTGATCGTGCGACCGAAATCGCCGTCATCCTCCTCCGCGACGGACAAGTCGTCGATCGTTTCCAGAGCCTGATGAATGCAGGCAGACGCATACCGTCGGACGTGGTCGCGCTGACCGGCATCACGAACGAGATGATCGCATCGGCGCCTCCGACATCGAAAGTCATGAAGGAAGCGGCTGCGTTCGTCGGCAAACACGCGGTCGTCGCCCACAACGCCGGTTTCGACAAACGGTTCTGGCAGGCGGAACTCGGGCTGCTTGGCATGACGGCCGAGCATGCCTTTGCCTGCACGATGCTCGTGGCGCGGCGCATTTACCCGGACGCGCTGAGTCATCGCCTGTCGAGCCTCGCGGACATGCTGCGATTGCCGAAATCGGGGCGGGCGCACCGGGCGATGGTCGATGCCGAAATGGCCAGCCACCTGTGGTGCAGGCTGCAGCAGGACATTGCCCGGACTTACGGGCTGGATCGTATCGATCACGCGCTCATGACGCGTGTCCAGGCAACGGCGAAGGCGAAAGTGCCGATGTACCTGCGCTCGCTCGCGGGCGCGCATGCGTGAGAATCGGTCGACGGCCGCAGGCGATCGCTATCGGGCACATGACGGATTGCCGCATCACGCGTGCCACGCGACGTTTCATGACTCGGGCAGCATGTGAGCGCAAAACGGCTTGGGAATCTCCCGACACGAATTGAAAAAAGGCCATGCAGTCGCATGGCCTTGGTCAACCATTGCCGCAGGTACTGAAAAATCGTTATCAGGTGCCTCAGGCGAAAACGGCATTCAGCGTTGCAAGAATTGCGGTCTGGCTGCCCCCTGCCAACGGAACCGTCACCGTAGATCCACTGAAGCCGACCACGCTTTGTCCGGCCGGAGCAGACTGCACGAAACCATTCCGGGCGGTTGAGCCGGCCATACTGCCGAACGGGCCATAAGTGGCTCCGCTTTTCCCGGTCAACGTGAGTTGCAAAACACATTGCCAGCCGTACCACACGCCCGTGTAGCCGGAAATGGACACGATCGGATCGTCAAGCGGAATATTGATGACCTGGGCAGTCCCGCTGTTTCCGCCGTGTTGCAACAAGGTAAATATTCCGGTTCCCGTTCCCTGGGTGCCGGTGTTATATGGTCCCGTCCCGGTATTGACGGCCTGAACCGCGTTGAGTACGTCGCCTGACCGGATCGTCATTCGGGTTAGGTTGGGATTACCTGCGGCGCTGATAATCGGTGTGTCGTCGAAGGCGTTGCTGGTGGGCGGATTTCCGAGTTGATCGAGAATCATGAACTGCGCCTGCTCGAACTGGAAGTTTCCCGAATTGAAGCGCCAGACAAAAATATCCTGATAATCGTACCGCGTACCCCCGGAAGAAAAACCTTCCGAAACCATGCTCCAGACCTGTTGCGCACTGGCATTGGGGGCGGAATTTCCCGGCTCGAACTGAGCGCCATAGCCAATCCTGGACGGCGATATGCCGGCATCAAGAAAATCCGATAGCGGCGTGCCGTCGTAGAATTGCGGAGAGATAAAATCGAACTGGCTATTGACCGTAGCGTAATCAATCGAACTGGTGGGCCATGCGGGCGTGAATGACAGATAATATTTCACCGGCTGACGATCGAATTCGGCGCGAATTGAAGAGAACAGAATCTGAAACTGCGTTCGCGTCATTTTATCGGAAACATCGCCTTCCCAATCGATATCCAGGCCATTCATTCCATTATTCTGGAGATATGTCACCAGATTATTCGCAAAGTTGGCCGCCTGTGTTTGCGGATCTCCTCCTCCCGTGAAAACCGCCGCCAATGTATTGGCACCGGAATACACCATCGTGGCCAGAAATTTAATTCCAGGATTCACCTGACGCGCATCACGGAGTACAAAATTCAAATAATCCTGATTGGTCAGCCCACCCGAATGCGACGCGTTGCCGATCTGGATCGTGGAACCCTGTGCGGCGGGAACGACCTCAAAAAAAGCAATGCCAAGAAAATTTGCACTGTCGTAAACCTTGCAATCGATCAGCGATTGATAGCAACTTTCGGGACTGTTGTAGTTGGTTTGTGGCGGTTCGTCTTCGTTCAAGAAAATCCACGCATTGATGCCGTTTTGTAGGTTTGCCATTTTTCTTTCCTGTGACGTAGCGTTTTTTGGCGGTGGCGCGCGACGCTGCAACTACAGTAGAAGGCCACCAAATACCACGGCCAATTGACCGTGGCGCATCGGCAATGCGGTCACGCCCGGAGACGACACAGCCCCGCAATGAACCAAGGCGTTCCACGTTGCTGAAGACCATTATAGGAAGTGGCAAAAGATAAAACGGTGCCAACTGCGCGAAAAAAATATCGATCCTTTGGAGAAACACGCGACACCAATTCAACGACAAAATCCCTGTCGAGCGCAACAATGCACTTTCGGATTCGCCATTCCGGCTTCATTACGCCAACTGGCGATGCATTCAGTGAAAAGCTTCGACACGGCGCGCGGCCGCCATCGTTTCTCTTCACTCAATAATGCAGGTAATCGTATCGAAGAAAGGAAATATGCCCGCCGGAGATACTGCGACACGCACACCGTCGCGGTCGGCGATCTTGTACAGGGCTGTACGGGATTCAAGAGGATTGCGGAATGCGAATTCAGTGAGCCTCGTTTTTTGTTCTCGTGATTGGTACCGCTTTTACCGTTACCAATCACGAGCCCTCGATGTGCCCGCAAACCCGCACCGCGCCCCGCATTCTGGAAGGATTTTTACTGCCACGACTGAATCCCGTTGCCGACAGATTATCGAGTCGCAATCGTGCATTCGGCTACTGCCCGCCCCACTGTCACTTGCAGCGCATACGCGGCGGGCAGTCTCCGGATTCGTAGAAAGTTCGCTTCTACGTCAATTGCTTACAACCATGCGGATCGCAACGAAAATCCTGCAAGATCCTGCGTAAGCCAATGATTCAAGAGGAGCTTTTTACCGCTCACTCCCACTCGGTCATCAATGAGACTCGCAAGTCCGCGATTTTAAGGATTTTTTAGTGATCGACATCGGCCTTTACCGCCACCTTTACCGTCAGAAGCGCAGGTCTTTGCTGGGGCGGGAGATGGAGCGACTTGTGGAGCCAGACACTTTCGGGCTTATCGTCGATCACGATGCATTTTAGCGCGCTTGGATCCGCAATGCGATCCTACATACGAGTGTGTCGACTCGCGCGAACCATATCCCCCATCGCCGTCGCGTAGCCCTAGCCCTACCGTCGCTGAATCTTGCCGCGTGCCGAAACGGGAGCGGGCCGAGGACGCGGAGGCGCCAGCATCGGGCTCGCACGGCTGGTGCCGAGTTGAAATTTCTGTGCCGCATCTACCAGTTCCAGCGTTCCGGACCGTCCAAACGAAATCTCAAGCCGACGCCTTTTCAGATCAAACGTGAAAGTGACGCCATCTCGCTGATACGTAGCACGCTTCGAGCGGTCGTCATCGTGAACGTCACCGCCTTGGTTCTCCTGGATGTCCTCAAGCTTTTCGACCAAATCATCGAAGGTGTCGTCCATACGCTCGAACTCGACAACCAGACAGTCGAACGTTGTGCCAAAAATTTCGTCGATTGCAGCACGATGTTCGTCCCAACCCTGGCGCAACTCCAGCCGGCGACGAACGATGTATTCGGAAGAATCGTCGGGATTCTGTCCGGTCTCAACCGAGTAACGAAACGCAGCAGTGTCCAAGTCACCGCCGCCGCTGTCTTCAGCCTTTCGCACATCTTTGCGCCGCGCATTGAGTGCCTTTCGCGAAGTTTCATAGAGTTCCTGCAACTCGTCCGCCACCTGCTCAGTGAGGAGGCGCTGACACCAAGCTTCCGCCGATTCGCTCGCCTCGGTTGGCACGGTGTGGTACCCGCGCTTAAAGCCTGCGAGGGTGCGAATTTCACCAGTTTCGGTCCCTTCAAGGAACTCGCTACTGTTCCGCAGAGTAATTCCGGCCAATGCCTCGTCTGCAGGCACCGCGGGAGCGCGCGGGACGTAGCGGATCTGGAAGCTATTGGTTCCCGACAGAATAGCCTGCGGCGTTTGGCTTCCACGCACCTGCATCTCGCGAGTGATGTATCGTGGGATTTCCTGACGGAGATGATCCCGCAAGCCGAAGTCGGTCAACCAATGATCCCGTGTCAACGCGTCGGGCGCCCGACCCTCAATTGCTTCGAGCAGGAAATAAGTCCACACGCCGTGCTGTAGCGTCGTTGATGGATAGGATTTCTCGCCTGGCGAGCACGAGAGGAAGACGCCAAGGTACCAGCCGCTGCCGAGGAATTCCCTGACCTCGGCCGCATCGAGATTGGAAATGACATCTCGCGACTTGACCGCACCACTGAACTTCTCGGCGCATGCGTCGACGAAAACGAGTGCTTGACGGCACGCACTTTCCGCTAGCGGCTCCAAGAGATCGTCGCGCATTGGCAGCGAAGTATTCTCAATGTTGGTGCGGTTCGTGTCGTAAGTGCTCAGGCGGTTTCCACCTGCGCCGTGAAATCCGTGGCCGGCGTAGTAGAAAATGAAGAGCTCGTCCTCTGCGAGATTCTGGATTGTGTACTTTAATTCATCGCGCAAAGCCGCAAGGCTCGCCTGCGCATCTTTGAGCACATGCACCGAAAGAGCGTCGTCAGGTAGATCGGCATAAATTCTCCGAATGGCATTAGCAAACGCATCGCCATCAGCATGCGCAAAATCGACAAGTGGCAACGCGTCGCCACTTGAAGGCTTTCGATAACTCTCAAGCGCCACGACAAAGGCGGTCACACGAGAAAAACTGCGCTTCGATGGAGCGCCCCCTCTAACAATTCCGCACCAACACTTATTCGCTTAGCCATTGTTACCCTCGTCAATAAACTCACGCTCAAACGGTCAGACATCGGTGCGTAGGCAATCCATCGCCACATCGACGTTCGAGATATTGGCGAATTTCCTTAAATCACCCCACACACCGCCAACAGGTCTCGCAGGGATCAAGCATTAAGTGATTTAATTTTTTGAATCATCTACGGCCGGAAGATTAAATTCATCAACACCCCCAACTATTCGATGGTCAAATAATCGCCTGGATTGTTTTTTACATCGCCCGGACGCGGCCTCCTCCCCATGTATACAAACTCCATCAACGAGTTGAATTCTTTAACACCCTCAGACTCTCCCTCTACGAAACCGACCTTTCTATAAAGCTCAATAGCACTTTCGAAGTCATAATAAAGCGGACCATGTTGATCAATCGTTTTAGCCACGGTCCTCACTCTTTTCGCGCATAGCTCGTACATACTCGGAGCACTTTCCACTAATTTCTCGGCTATAGCGTGGCCAAAGCTCTCGGCCATATCACGCGCCCCCTTCTCGGATATCGATGGCAAGGCACTTAGCTGCTCTTTACGCTCATCAAGCCATGCTAGAGCAGCCTCCTCATCAAATGCCTTCAATGTCGCCAACGACAACTTGTCGATTAATATCAAATTAGCAGGATCTTGACTGTAAAGTACGCTCAATGACAAATAACGTACCGTTGGAGGCAAAATGGAAAACGCGGAAGTAATGCGCTCATTTTCGCCGAAAGCATGGCGCCGAAAATAATCAATAAATAAATACGCATATAAATCAAACAGGGCCAACACCATTTCATGCACATCCTGCTCGGATGCACTGCTTAGCTCTTCAGTATGCGTAAATTTACTGCCGACCGCATTAATCCTTTCAACAGATGAAATTAAAAAATGATCGTTATTACTCTTTTCCACAAGTGATTTTTTTGTCGTTGGCGAACCTAGATTAAGACGTTGGCCATCGGGCATGTCCAATAGTTTTCGAACAACGATCTCCGCATATTGTCTTATAGTGGATGCTTTCCCTCTAAGCGACCGGTCAACGAGATAGAAGGCATCGTTAAGGAGATCCTGCAACATCGCCTCATAGGCTTGGTTATTGAAATTCGGCATCTATGCCCTTTGAAGTAGTCATAAAATTCGGGCTACGCAGCAATTTTTTATCCCATGCAGCCCCGTGATCCTAATCACCGGCCTCGCTCGACCGCGGTTGCCCGTGTGATGGTGTGCGGCCTGTTCCGCTTTAGAAAGCCCTGATACAGAAGCATATTGCGAAGGTTCGATTCTTTGCGTTGCCTGCACTCTTTCGCAGGTCATTTCTAAGTCCCAGTTGCTCGCAGTCGTATCGAGAATCCCCGATGCAACTGGCACGACTCAGGTCTTCGGAGCGTCTTTCGCTTCATAGATCCGTCGGACTAGGAGGCTGGCGAAGATCAGATACTGCGCGGCCTTCTCCGGGTCGAGATCATGATTTAGCGAATGAGCCTTGGGATTACGAATGCCAAGGTAAGCACCGACCAAAATTTGCATGAATCCCTTCTGGTCATTTCTGCCCGATTCCGTGTCAAGTTCACTGAGGATCAGGTGTGGCTTTTCCAAGCTCAACACTTGCGTCGCGAGCGCCGCGCCGTCGAGATCCAGGCCGGTGCGCTCTCGCATCAGATCAAAGATTGCGACCACCGAGTTCAATACGGCATCGCGGTAGTGTCCGTCCACATAGTGCTGGAAGGCATGCGCGAAGATTACCGGATGCAGCAGTTCCTCGAAGCCTATGCTCGGTTTGGTGCCCGTCGCGTCGCGCACATGCGCTTCTGCCCTCACCTCAACCTGGGGTAGATCGCGCGCAAGGATGTCGTCGTAATCATTAGCGTCGCCAAATCCGATATGCCTCCCAAGATTTCCCATGTCTTGCTCCGGGAACCCTGCGCCGGTCCACAGCTTGCGCAGCAGTTGATAGTCGGCTTTCAAATAGCCATTAATCAACTTGGCTCCTGCTTTATCGTCGCTAGCAAGGAGGCCTTGTGCATCGATCGCTTTCTGACGCATTGCCCGAAACAGGGAATTTACCTCCAAGTACCATTCAAGCATTGCGTCTCTCCCCGGTTGATCGTTTCCATTTAACAAGGCATCACTAACGCCGCATGACGCCTGAGCGACTGTCGGCATCGTCGCGCAACGTACGGGCGTTCGTACCTCTACTTTTTTCTCAGCATCAGCTGAATCATGGCGAACAGGCGATGGAACAGGTAGTCAACCTGGTCCACATCGATCACCGGCACCTGGCTGATCTCCGAATGCCGAATGAGGTGACTGTTTCCAATAGACTGAACGCCGCATGTCCCGCGTGGAGTCAGCCATCTGGTACCCGCGCAGCCATTTTTCCGCCCAGGCGTCGAAAGTCTCCGCGTCCTTGATGCGGGCCTTGTCCCGCGCCTTCTCCTTGGCCGGCGACTTTCCAGCCGCAATCATCTTCTTGGCCTCACCAAGACGCTCGCGCGCCTCCGAAAGGGTAATGCCCCCGACTGCGTACCGGCCAAACGTGATGGTTTCCTGCCGGCCGTGGATCGAGTAGTTATAACGAAACGAGATAGCTCCGGCAGCCGTGACGGCAACATAGAGGCCATCGCGGTCGTTCACCTTGTACAGCTTGTTCTTCGGCTTGAGGTTGCGCAGCTTGGTATCGGTCAGCATGATCGGTGTTCAGATTCGGTACAAATACCATGATCTGGGGACCGTCCAATTCCGGATGAAAAACACGAAAAATCAATGTGTTATCCAGAATCAATACCATGATGCGCCGCAAAGCAGGCGCATGGTATCGGTAGCACGTCATGGCATCACGCAGAAACGATACCATCGTTCATACCATAAGGAAAACGTGCTTGAGGGTGCCGGAAGATACCGGCCATTGCCAGACAGGAATGCAAAAAAGCCCGCAAAATCGCGGGCTTAGGTGTGTTTTACTGCCAACGGATGCCGGCCGGTGCCGGACGCCGGATCACTCCCACTCGATCGTCGCCGGCGGCTTGCCCGAGATGTCGTACACGACCCGGTTGATCCCGCGCACCTCGTTGATGATCCGGTTCGACGCGCGGCCGAGCAGCGCGTACGGCAGGTGCGCCCAGTGTGCGGTCATGAAGTCGGTCGTCTGCACGGCGCGCAGCGACGTCACGTAGTCATACGTGCGGCCATCGCCCATCACGCCCACCGACTTGACCGGCAGAAACACCGCGAACGCCTGGCTCGTCAGGTCGTACCAGGTCTTGCCGACATCGGCTTCGCCGCACAGGCCGGCAGCCGCATCCTGCGCGGTCGCGGTCGTGTTGCGCAGTTCCTCGATGAAGATCGCGTCCGCGCGGCGCAGCAGGTCCGCGTATTCGCGCTTCACTTCGCCGAGAATCCGCACGCCGAGGCCCGGGCCCGGGAACGGATGGCGGTACACCATCTCCGGCGGCAGGCCGAGTGCGACACCCAGCTCGCGCACTTCGTCCTTGAACAGGTCGCGCAGCGGCTCGAGCAGCTTCAGGCCGAGCGTTTCCGGCAGACCACCGACGTTGTGGTGGCTCTTGATCGTGGTCGCCTTCTTCGTCTTCGTGCCGCCCGATTCGACCACGTCCGGGTAGATCGTGCCCTGCGCGAGCCACTTCGCCTTCGACAGCTTCTTCGCCTCGGCCTGGAACACCTCGACGAACTCGCGGCCGATGATCTTGCGCTTCGCTTCCGGATCGGTCACGCCGGCCAGGTGGCCGAGGAACTGTTCGGATGCGTCGACGTGCACGACCTTCGCATGCAGGCGGCCTTCGAACATGTCGAGCACCATCTTGCCTTCGTTGAGGCGCAGCAGGCCGTGGTCGACGAACACGCAGGTCAACTGATCGCCGATCGCGCGATGGATCAGCGCGGCTGCGACGCTCGAATCGACACCGCCCGACAGGCCGAGAATCACTTCCTCGTCACCGACCTGCTCGCGGATCTTCGCGACGGCTTCCTCGATGTGATTCTTCATGATCCAGTCGGGCTTCGCGCCGGCGATCTGCAGCACGAAGCGCTCGATGATCTGGCGGCCCTTCACCGTGTGCGTGACTTCCGGGTGGAACTGCACCGCGTAGTAGCCGCGCGCCTCGTCGGCCATGCCGGCGATCGGGCAGCTCGGCGTCGACGCCATCAGCGCGAAGCCCGGCGGCAGCTCGGCAACCTTGTCGCCGTGGCTCATCCAGACCTTCAGCATCCCGTGGCCTTCGTCGGTCTTGAAATCCTCGATGCCGTCGAGCAGGCGCGTATGGCCATGCGCGCGCATTTCCGCGTAACCGAATTCGCGGTGGTCGCTCCACTCGACCTTGCCGCCGAGCTGCACGGCCATCGTCTGCATGCCGTAGCAGATGCCGAGCACCGGCACGCCGAGATCCCACACGGCCTGCGGCGCGCGCAGCTGGTGGTCTTCGTACGTGCTCGCGTGGCTGCCCGACAGGATCACCGCCTTCGGCGCGAATTCGCGGACGAAGTCGTCGGACACGTCGTTCGGATGGATTTCGCAGTAGACGTGCGCTTCACGCACGCGGCGCGCGATCAGTTGGGTGACTTGCGAACCGAAGTCGAGAATCAGGATTTTGTCGTGCATGGCTGCGGACGGGATGAAGAGAATAAGAAAAGCAGCGCATCGTTTGCATCATGCGCTGCGTCACAAGCAAGGACAGCGGCGTCGGGCGGAAGGCAGCACGCGCGACGCATGGCCGGTCAATCCTGCATCGGCGGGCGCTCGTCGAGTGCGACGGTGCCTGACGACGATTGGCCGGATGCGGCCGATGACGATGCGGCGGCCGGCGACGGCGCCACGGGGCGGCTGACGACGGGTTCGACACGCTGCGGCGCGGCCGACGACGCTTGCGCCATCGCAGGTTCGTCCGGACGCGACGCCGGCGCGCGCGCCTCGAGCGCCTGCGCTTTTTCGCGCCGGCGCACGGCCGATGCGAGCCGCACGCCGCCGAGACCGAGCACGATCAGTGCGACACCCGCCACGGCCGACAGCACCCTGCCGGCGGCGGCGAGCGCGGGACCGCTGCCGGTGCCGATCGACCAGACGATCGTCAGCGCGCCGGTCAGCCAGTACACATGGCCGACCGCGCGCGCGACAGGCGCGGTGAGATCCCCGTTGAACGCTGCATGAAACGCGAGCCACGCGAGCCCGAGCAACGCGATGCCGAACGCCTGGCCGAGCATCGCCGGCTGGACGTTCGCGAGCTGCAGCGCGTTGAAGAGCGACTGCCAGGGCGTCAGCACGAACAGCACGCCGAACGCCAGCAGCAGCACGGCATCGATGATCAGCACGGCTCGCAGCAGCGGTTTCATCGGCGATCAGTCCACGTGGTAGTTCGGCGCTTCCTTCGTGATCTGCACGTCGTGCACGTGCGACTCGCGCATGCCTGCCGCGGTGATCTGGACGAATTCCGCCTTGTCGTGCAGCTCGTCGATCGTGCGGCAGCCGCAGTAGCCCATGCTGGCGCGCACACCGCCGACCAGCTGGAACAGGATCGCGTTAACCGAACCCTTGTACGCGACACGGCCTTCGATGCCTTCCGGCACGAGCTTGTCGATGTTCGCCGAGTTGTCCTGGAAGTAGCGGTCCGCCGCGCCGTCCTTCATCGCACCGACCGAACCCATGCCGCGATACGACTTGTACTGGCGGCCCTGATACAGGAACACGTCGCCCGGCGCCTCTTCGGTGCCCGCGAGCATGCTGCCCATCATCACCGCGTTCGCGCCGGCCGCGAGGGCCTTCGACACGTCGCCCGAGAAGCGCACGCCGCCGTCGGCGATGCACGGCACGCCCGTGCCCTTCAGCGCTTCCGCGACGTTCGCGATCGCGCTGATCTGCGGCACGCCGACACCGGCGACGATCCGCGTCGTGCAGATCGAACCCGGGCCGATACCGACCTTGACCGCGTCCGCGCCGTATTCGACGAGCGCCTTCGCGGCGGCGGCCGTCGCGATGTTGCCGCCGATCACTTCGACGTGCGGGAAGTTCTGCTTGACCCAGCGAACGCGCTCGAGCACGCCCTTGCTGTGGCCGTGCGCGGTATCGACCACGATCACGTCGACGCCGGCCTGCACCAGCAGCTCGACGCGCTCTTCGTTGTCCGGGCCGACGCCGACCGCCGCGCCTGCGCGCAGCTTGCCGTGTTCGTCCTTGCACGCATCCGGGTGCTCGGTCTGCTTCGTGATGTCCTTGACGGTCATCAGGCCGCGCAGTTCGAACGCGTCGTTGACGACCAGCACGCGCTCGAGGCGGTGGCTGTGCATCAGCGCCTTCGCTTCGGCGAGCGGCGTGCCTTCCTTGACCGTGACGAGGCGCTCGCGCGGCGTCATGATCGACTTGACCGGCTCATCGAGGCGCGTTTCGAAACGCAGGTCGCGGTTCGTGACGATGCCGACGAGCTGCGGGCCTTCGACGACCGGGAAGCCCGAGATGCCATGCTGGCGCGACAGCGCGATCACGTCGCGCACCTTCATTTGCGGCGGCACCGTGATCGGATCGCGGACGACGCCCGACTCGAAACGCTTGACCTTCGCGACTTCGCGGGCCTGCTCGGCCGGCGTGAGGTTCTTGTGGACGATACCGACGCCACCCTGCTGGGCCATCGCGATCGCGAGGCGACCTTCGGTGACCGTGTCCATCGCGGCGGACACGAGCGGCATGTTCAGGGAGATGTTGCGGGTCAGCTTGGTCTTGAGGCTGGTGTCGCGCGGGAGAACGTCGGAGAAGGCGGGAACGAGGAGCACATCATCGAAAGTGAGTGCTTTTTGGATCAGACGCATGGCAAATCCTATGGGCGCAAAAGCGAATTATACGCGAAGCGCCGTGAATTTTCACAACACGAACAACGGCTTAGCCGGTTTCGGCCGTTCGGGGGCCGAATCGTTCGGTTCGCCGTTCGGTTCGTTTTCGATCGTCTTTCGTTTCACCGCCGCATCGAGCCATTCGCGCAACGGGCGGCAATATGGCCCGTCGGCCTGTTGCAAACGGACCACGCAGCCGAAGCAGCCACGGCGAAGCAAGGCCCGGCAACGTGTCGAATCGGCCTGCCTACCCTGAGTTATAGCAGCCCTGCCGCGCGCGCGATCATCGCGATGCCGCCGCCGACCGCCACGCAACCGGCGATCCGCTCGACACGCCCGCCGGGCGGCGCGAGGCGCTCGGCGGTGAGCGCGACCGTCACGGCGGCCATCACACGCAGGTCCATCATGCCGGCCGCCAGCGTGATCGCCATCAGGTTCCCGCAACAGGCGCCGCAGTGCATGGCGCCCCGCACGCCGTGCCACCATGCCGCACCGGCAACTGCCGACGACCGGTGTACGTCGCCTGCCGCATGCCGGCAGCACGCCAGCCGCCGGGCCTTCCACGCGGAAAATTGCAGCATGCCCGCAACCGACACGACCGCGCCGGCCGCAAACGGCAGCGCGCGGGCAAGCGCAGGCAGCCGTGCGGCGGCGGCCGTCAGCGCGGCGCCAGCCGGAAACACGAGCGCCCCGAGCGCCATCCACACCGCGAAGTACCCGGCGCCCGCCACGACGACGAGCCAGGCGGAACGCGCCGTCGCCATCGGGCCGATGCGCTGCCGGTATCGCCAGAGCATCGGCGCCAGCACCGGCAGCATCATCGTCACCGTCATCGCGCCCCACATTCCGGCGAACGCCGCGAATGCGCGTCCGGCGCCCCGGCCGCACGGCTGCAGCCATGCGGCCGAAGCCATCCAGCCGCCGGCCATCGGTTCGCGCCCCATCGCGGCCATCGACGCATGCTGCGCCACGGTCGCGAGCGCGGCAACGGCGAACACGGCCACGAGCGCCGCGCCGAAGGCTCGCGGATCGGGGCCCGCGTCGCCGGCCGGCGGCCGCGCCATCGCCCGCACCGCCCGCCCCCGCCCGTCGCCGGCGCGCTCAGCCGCGTGCGTACTCGTCATGACGGCGCCACCACGGGCCGGCCTCGTTGCGTCCGCGCGGCGCGCGATCGAGCCACTGGTACATCCCCCACAGCCCGTCGAGCCCGCGCGCATAGGTGGAGTACGTGTGATAAACGGCGCCGTCCTCGCGCACGAACGCGCTCATCCCCGGCCGGTCGAGCGAATACGTGAGCGCATCGGTGCCGCACGTCGCAGCGAACTGCACGACGGGTGCCGGCGGCGGATCCATGTCCATCGCGTGGCCGGCCAGCGCGTAGTTGTATTCGACGGTGCCCGCGCGCTGCTGCGTTTCGGTGAACGACACATTGAAGTCGAAGTTGAAATCGCTGCCGACCGACGACGCCCACGGGAAGCGCCACCCCATCCGCTGCCGGTAAGCGAGGAGTGTCGCGAGCGGCGCACGCGACACGGCGGCGAGCGTCACGTCGTGGTTCGCCAGGTGCACGGCGAAGCCGTCGAAACCGTCGGCGAGCGCCGAACACGACGGGCAGCCTGCCTTGTAGTCGGGGCCGAACATGAAGTGATAGACGAGCAGTTGCGAACGGCCGCGAAACAGGTCGCCAAGCGTGGCCTGCCCGTCTTCGGTGTCGAACCGGTAGGTCTTGTCGATGCGTACCCAGGGCAGCGCCTGGCGCCGCCGCGCGAGTTCGTCGCTTTGCCGCGTCAGCGCCTTTTCCGCGTCGAGCAGCGCGCGCCGCGCGGCCAGCCATTCGTCGCGCGTTCCGGTGAGATGGGTCGTCATTGCGGGTTCCTCCTTCCGATGGGTAGCCGGGCACGGCGTCCGGTGCCGTGTGCGTGGTGCTAGATTAGTGGCGGGCATCGGGCCGGAGGGAGTGACAAGTGTGTCGGGATTCGGATGGATTCGCTGATCACGGCGGCCGCGCGCGCGCTCGCGGCCGGTGACGCGCTCGGCGCGCTGAACCGCGTCGCGCTGCGCGACGACGCGCCGGCGCTCGCGCTGCGCGGGATCGCGATGGCGCAGCTCGGCGATTTCGAACGCGCGCGCACACTCGTGCGCGGCGCCGCACGCGCGTTCGGCACCCGGGAGGCCGTGGCGCGTGCGCGCTGCGTCGTCGCGGAAGCGGAGATCGCGCTCGCATCGCGCGACTTGCGCTGGCCGACACGCGCGCTCGATGCCGCCTGTGCGACGCTCGACGCACACGGTGACCGCGCGAACGCCGCGCACGCGCGCTATCTCGGCGTGCGCCGGCTGCTGCTGGTCGGCCAGCTCGACGACGCCGAACGGATGCTCGCGAATCTCGATCCCGCACCGCTGCCGGCTGCATCGCGCGCCGCCCATGAGCTGATCGCGGCCGGCATCGCGATGCGCCGCATCCGCACGCAGGCGGCCCGCGCGGCGCTCGTGCGGGCGCGCGCGGCGGCCCGCGACGCCGGCATCGCCGCGCTGACGGCCGAAATCGACACCGCGGCACGCGTGCTCGACGCACCGGCCGCGCGCCTCATCGCGCGCGGCACGTCGCGGCTCGTGCAGCTCGACGAAGTCGAGACGCTGTTCGCGTCGAACGCACTCGTCGTCGACGCGTGCCGCCACACGGTACGCGACGCGCGCACGACCGTGTCGCTCGCGCGACGGCCCGTGCTGTTCGTGCTCGCCCGCGCGCTCGGCGAGGCGTGGCCGGCCGACGTGTCGCGAAACGCGCTCGTCGCGGCCGCGTTCCGCGCGAAACATGCGGACGAATCGCATCGCGCGCGCCTGCGCGTCGAGATCGGCCGGCTGCGCGCGGTGCTGCGGCCGCTCGCAAACATCGTCGCGACGCCGTGCGGCTTTGCGCTCGAACCGCTCGGCGTACGCGAGACCGTCGTCCTCGCGCGCCCGGTCGACGATCGCCACGCAGCCGTACTCGCGCTCCTCGCCGATGGCGAAGCATGGTCGAGCTCCGCGCTGGCGCTGGCCCTCGGCGCGAGCCAGCGCACCGTGCAGCGCGCGCTCGACGTGCTCGCCGAAGCGGACAAGGTCCAACCGCTCGGCCGCGGCCGCGCGCGCCGCTGGATGACGCCGCCGCTGCCCGGTTTCGCGACGACCTTGTTACTCCCTGCCCCGCTGCCGGGAGATTAGGATGACCTCACCGAACGACGAGGCGACGAACATGAAACGCTCCAGTGCAGAGATCCTTCGCGAATACGGCCCGTTTCCCGGCGTCGACGGCGTACACGGCGTCACGTTCGACGGGAAGTACGTGTGGTACGCGTCCGGCGACAAGCTGAATGCGCTCGACCCGGAGCGCGGCACGACCGTCCGCTCGATCGACGTCGCCGCGCATGCGGGCACGGCGTTCGACGGCCGCCACCTGTACCAGATCGTCGAGGACCGCATCGAGAAGATCGACCCCGAATCGGGCCGCGTGCTCGCGACGATTCCCGCTCCCGGCGGCGGCGGCGATTCGGGGCTGGCATGGGCCGAAGGCGCGCTGTGGGTCGGCCAGTACCGCGATCGCAAGATTCATCAGGTGGATCCGCAGTCGGGCGCCGTGCTGCGCACGATCGAGTCGAACCGCTTCGTCACCGGCGTGACGTGGGTCGACGGAGAGCTGTGGCACGGCACCTGGGAAGCCGATCAGGCCGACTTGCGGCACATCGATCCGCGCACGGGCCAGGTGCTCGAGCAGATCGACATGCCGGCCGGCGTCGGTGTGTCAGGGCTCGAATCCGACGGCCACGACCGCTTCTACTGCGGCGGCGGCAACAGCGGCACGCTGCGCGCCGTGCGGCGGCCCGCGCGGGCGCGGGCACCGGGCGACGGTGCGGCGACGCCCGATCCGGCTGACGACTGATCCGCCGCCTGCCGCGATCGCTGCTGCGCGCGACGCGCCCACCCACCGGCCTGCACCGAGTGCAGGAATGAACAAGACGACGCCGCGACGGCGTCGCTAAGATGCGCGCTCATCAGTCACGTGTTCGGAGCAGTCGATGCAGCGCGGTGTGGTCTATGGTGTCCTGGCAGGTGCCCTGTGGGGCATGGTGTTTCTCGTTCCGCGGCTGCTGACCGACTTCTCGCCGCTGCTGCTGAGCGCCGGCCGCTATGCGATGTACGGTCTCGTGTCGCTCGCGGCCGCGCTGCCGGCGGCCCGCTCGCTGCTCGCGCGGCTGACCCGCGAGGATCTCGTCGCGCTGGTCAGGCTCGCCGTCATCGGCAACGTCGCGTACTACATGCTGCTGTCCGGTGCGGTGCACCTGATCGGCATCGCACCCAGCTCCCTGATCGTCGGCGTGCTGCCCGTCACGGTGACGCTCGCAGGCCTCGGCGACCACGGCGCCGTGCCGTTGCGCCGGCTCGCCGCCCCGCTGGCGCTGGTGATCGCGGGCATCGTCTGCATCAACGTCGACCTGTTCACGTCCGAGGCCGCGCATGCGACGACGCTCGGCCAGAAACTCGCCGGCATCGCCTGCGCGGCGGGCGCGCTCGCGAGCTGGACCTGGTATGCGGTCGCGAACGCACGTTATCTGCAGCGCCATCATCGTTTCGGCGGCAACGAGTGGTCGGTGCTGTGGGGTGTCGTGACGGGCCTGATCGGCGGGCTCGTCTGGATCGCGATCCTCGCGCTGCCGGCCGGCACGCTGCAGGAAGCGGTGCCCGCGTCGCGCTGGCAGTTGTTCTGGCTGCTGAACCTCGTGCTCGCGATCGGTGCGTCGTGGCTCGGCAACGGGCTGTGGAATGCGGCGTCGAAGCGGCTGCCCCTCACGCTGTCGGGCCAGCTGATCGTGTTCGAAACCGTATTCGCGATGCTTTACGCGTTCGTGTACGACCAGCGGATGCCGCATGCGCTCGAGATCGCCGCGCTGGTGCTGCTGCTCGCCGGCGTCTATGGATCGGTGCGCCGGCATGGCGACACGCCCGCCGGCGGCGGGACGGCGGGAAGCGCGCCGGGAAGCGCGGCGGCAAACGCGAATGCCGCAGCCCATTGAACGCCGCGGCGTTTGCTCAGACGAATCGAGTTGAAGGATGCGGATCGCTCCGCGTCAGCGCGCGTCCTTGTGCATCCACTTGCGGCCCTCGATGGAGCCGTCGCGGCGCGACTTGTCGACGCGCCGCTGGCGCGCGAGTTTCGGATCGACGATCAACGGGCGGTAGATCTCGACGCGGTCATGGTCGGCGAGCAGCGTGTCGAGCGGCGCAAGCTTCCCGTACACGCCCGTCTTCGCGTTCGCGAGATCGATTTCCGGGTGCAGCGCGAGCACGCCGCTCGCATCGATCGCCGAACGAACGGTCGCCCCTTCGGGGAGCGACAGCGGAATCAGCGTCTGGCGATCCGGCAGCGCGTAGCAGACTTCGATCGACAGCATCGCGTCACCCCTTCCCGTAGCGCTGGTCGGCGCGCTTCACGAACGAATCGACGAACGTGTTCGCGATGTGGCTGAACACCGGCCCGATGATCTTCTCGAGCAGGATGTTCGAGAACTCGTAGTGCAGCGCGAATTCGATCTTGCACGCATCGGCACGCAGCGCCGTGAAGCGCCACGAGCCCGTGAACTTCTTGAACGGGCCGTCCGTGAACTCCATGTCGATCCGCGTCGGGCGCTGCTGCGTGTTGCGCGTCGCGAAGTGCTGCTTGATGCCCTTGAAGTTGATGTCGATGCGCGCTTCCATCCCGCTCTCGTCCTGACGGCGAACCTCGACACCGCCGCACCAGGGCAGGAAATTGGGGTAATCGGCCACGTCGGTGACGAGGTCGAACATCTGTTCCGCCGAATGACGGATCAATACGGTTTTCTGGACATCTGCCATAAATCGCGCGGCATCGCTCAAGGTGGGAACGCAAGCCGGGCGATTCCCGCCCTGCTTTGCTAAAATCGTGATTTTAAACGAGTTGGCCCGATCCTTTCATGAGCATCATCGACAACAGGAAAGCGCACTTCGATTATCACATCGAGGAACGCTACGAGGCGGGGCTCGTGCTTGAGGGCTGGGAAGTCAAGGCGCTGCGCGCCGGGCGCGGCCAGATCAAGGAAGGCTACGTCGTGGTGAAGAACGCCGAGATCTTCCTGATCGGTACCCATATCAGCCCGCTGCCCGAAGCCTCGACGCACATCAAGCCCGACCCGGTTCGCACGCGCAAGCTGCTGCTGCACCGCGAGGAAATCAAGAAGCTGATCGGCAAGGTCGAGCAGCGCGGCTACACGCTCGTGCCGCTGAACTTCCACTACAAGGGCGGGCGCGTGAAGTGCGACATCGCGCTCGCAAAGGGCAAGAAGCTGCACGACAAGCGCGAAACCGAGAAGAAGCGCGACTGGGAACGCGAAAAGGCACGCATCATGCGCGCCGGCACCTGACGCGCGACGCACCCCGCAAACGACACGGCCCGCTCGAAGCGGGCCGTGTTGCTTTGGACTACGTGAATCGCCGATGCCGGCTGCGCGGCGGCTGAGGCAGCCTTCGGCACGCCATACCGCCTGCGTCGGCTGAAGAAAGGTGCCGCGGGCATCATCCGCGCCCCGGCTGCGCGACGATTCGCCGCACACCGATCACACGCGGCGTGCCCTTCGCACACCGCGTATATCCGACTCAGGCCTTCCCGCCCGAGGCCGCCCCCGCGTTCTTGACGATCGTCAGCGCCGACGAGATCGCGGTGCCGAGATCCGACAGGTTCGACGGCACGATCAGCGTGTTGCCCTGCTTCGCGAGATTCGAGAACGCCCCGACATACTGCTCGGCGACCTTCAGGTTCACCGCATCCATCCCGCCCTGCGACTGGATCGCGTTCGCGATCTTCTGGATCGCCTGCGCGTTCGCCTCGGCCACCGCCAGAATCGCAGCGGCCTCGCCCTGCGCCTGGTTGATCGCAGCCTGGCGCTCGCCTTCAGATTTCTGGATCGCCGCTTCGCGCGCGCCCGACGCGAGGTTGATCTGCTCCTGCTTGCGGCCTTCGGATGCGGCGATCAGCGCGCGCTTTTCACGCTCCGCGGTGATCTGCGCCTGCATCGCGTGCAGGATTTCCTTCGGCGGCGTCAGGTCCTTGATCTCGTAACGCAGCACCTTCACGCCCCAGTTCGCCGCGGCCTGGTCGAGCGCCGACACGATGTTGTGGTTGATGAAGTCGCGCTCCTCGAACGTCTTGTCGAGTTCGAGCTTGCCGACCACCGAACGCAAGGTCGTTTGCGCGAGCTGCGTGATCGCGAGCACGAAGTTGCTCGACCCGTAAGACGCCTTCATCGGATCGGTCACCTGGAAGTACAGCACGCCGTCGACCTGCAGCTGCGTGTTGTCGCGCGTGATACAGACCTGGCTCGGCACGTCGAGCGGGATTTCCTTCAACACGTGCCGGTACGCGATGCGATCGACGAACGGCAGCACGATATTCAGGCCGGGCGACAGCGTCGCGTGATAGCGCCCGAAGCGCTCGAGCACCCACGCATGCTGCTGCGGCACGATCTTCACCGTCTTCGACACGATCACGATCGCGATGACGAGCAGGACAACCCAGATGATCAGCGAATCCATGAAATATTCCCTCCTTGTTGTATCGGCGGACGATCAGCCCGCGGGTTTCGCCACGACCACGAGACAATTGCCGCGCACGGCACTCACCTGATACACATGCGCATCGTCGCGCTCGCCGTTCGCGAGCTCGACGTCCCAGTCGGCGCCGCGATACTGCACGCGCGCACGGCCGTCGCGCCACGCATCGACCGTAACGGTCGAGCCGATGTCGAGATTGACGTCCGGATTCGTCGACGTGTCGCGCTTCTGCTTGCGGCCGAGCCCCGAGCGGCGCAGCGCGATCATCGCGACGATCGCGACCGCGGCCGCCGCACCGAACTGCACGTGCGGTGCGAAACCAGCCAGTTGCAGCAAGCCGCCCGCGAGAAAGCCGAGTGCGATCATCAGCAGGTAGAACGTGCCCGTCAGCAGTTCGGCCACGACCAGCACGCCCACCGCGACCCACCAGAACAGATGCCCCGACATCATTTTGGCCTCCAGAAAAACGCCCCCGATACTCACTATATTCGCTGCCGCGAGCGGAGGCGACCGGCACGCCCGGATCGGCACGTTGCGTACCGACAAATAAAAACACCCCGGTGCGTACCGGGGTGTTTATAACACGAACCTTGCATTTTGCCTTCAACGAAAGCGCGGCGGCACCGCGCTTTCACCGAAGCAGCATCGCCGACCGTTACTTCCGGTTGGCAAGCGCCTGCCACGTATCGATGATCGTGTCGGGGTTCAGCGAGATCGACACGATGCCTTCGTCGGTCAGCCATTGCGCGAAGTCCGGATGATCGGACGGGCCCTGGCCGCAGATACCGACGTACTTGCCCATCTTGCGGCAGGTATCGATCGCGCGCTTCAGCAGGAACTTGACGGCCGGGTCACGTTCGTCGAAGTCGACAGCCAGAAGTTCCATGCCCGAATCGCGGTCAAGGCCGAGCGTGAGCTGCGTGAGGTCGTTCGAGCCGATCGAGAAACCGTCGAAGTGCTCCAGGAACTCTTCGGCGAGGATCGCGTTGGTCGGGACTTCGCACATCATCACGAGGCGCAGGCCGTTTTCGCCGCGCTTCAGGCCGAACTTCTCGAGCAGGCCGACGACACGCTCCGCCTGCTTCACGGTACGCACGAACGGCACCATGATCTCGACGTTGGTCAGGCCCATCTCGTCGCGCACGCGCTTCAGTGCACGGCATTCCATCTCGAACGCCTGCGCGAAGTCTTCAGCGATGTAGCGCGATGCGCCGCGGAAACCCAGCATCGGGTTTTCCTCGTCCGGCTCGTAACGCGAACCGCCGATCAGCTTCTTGTACTCGTTCGACTTGAAGTCGGACAGACGCACGATCACGGGCTTCGGATAGAACGCCGCAGCGATCGTCGCGACACCTTCCGTCAGCTTGTCGACGTAGAACTGACGCGGCGATGCGTGACCGCGCGCGACGCTCTCGACGGCCTTCTTCAGGTCCTGGTCGATGTTCGGGTACTCGAGGATCGCCTTCGGGTGAACGCCGATGTTGTTGTTGATGATGAACTCGAGACGCGCGAGACCCACGCCGCCGTTCGGCAGTTGCGAGAAGTCGAACGCGAGCTGCGGGTTGCCGACGTTCATCATGATCTTGACCGGGATTTCCGGCAGTTCGCCGCGCTGCACTTCCGTGACTTCCGTCTCGAGCAGGCCGTCGTAGATCTTGCCTTCGTCGCCTTCCGCGCACGACACGGTGACGAGCGCGCCGTCCTTCAGGACGTCGGTCGCATCGCCGCAGCCGACGACTGCCGGCACGCCGAGTTCACGCGCGATGATCGCCGCGTGGCAGGTCCGGCCGCCACGGTTCGTGACGATCGCGGCCGCACGCTTCATCACCGGCTCCCAGTTCGGGTCGGTCATGTCGGCCACCAGCACGTCGCCCGGCTGCACGCGTTCCATTTCCGACGGATCCTGGATCACGCGCACGGGGCCCGCGCCGATCTTCTGGCCGATCGCACGACCCGTCGCGAGCACCTGCGACTGGCCCTTCAGCTTGAAGCGCTGCTCGGCCTTGCCGGTTGCCTGGCTCTTCACGGTTTCCGGGCGTGCCTGCAGGATGAAGATCTTGCCGTCGCGGCCGTCCTTGCCCCACTCGATGTCCATCGGACGCTGATAGTGCTTCTCGATGATGACCGCGTACTTCGCCAGCTCGATCACGTCTTCGTCGGTGATCGAGTAGCGGTTGCGCTGTTCGTGCGGCACGTCGACCGTCTTCACGCGGCCCGGCTCGCCCGGCTGCGTGAATTCCATCTTGATCAGCTTCGAGCCGATCGAGCGGCGGATGATCGGGTACTTGTCCTGTGCGAGCGTCGTCTTGAACACGTAGAACTCGTCCGGGTTCACCGCGCCCTGCACGACGGTTTCGCCCAGGCCGTAGCTCGACGTGATGAACACGGCGTCCTTGAAGCCCGATTCGGTGTCGATCGTGAACATCACGCCGGCCGCGCCGACGTCCGAGCGAACCATGCGCTGCACACCGGCCGACAGCGCGACTTCTGCGTGCGTGAAGCCCTTGTGCACGCGGTACGAGATCGCGCGGTCGTTGTACAGCGACGCGAACACGTGCTTCATGCGGTCGAGCACGTCTTCGATGCCGACGACGTTCAGGTACGACTCCTGCTGTCCGGCGAACGATGCGTCGGGCAGGTCTTCCGCGGTAGCGGACGAGCGCACGGCGAACGACAGCTCGCCCGGCGAACTGTTCTTCAGGATGTCGAACTGCTCGCGGATTTCCTGCTCGAGACGTGCCTGCATCGGCGCATCGACGATCCACTTGCGGATTTCCGCACCAGCTTCGGCGAGCGCCTTCACGTCGTCGATGTCGAGCGACTCGAGACGCTTGGCGATGCGGTCGGTAAGGTCGTTGTGCTTGAGGAAATCGCGGAACGCGAGCGCGGTCGTGGCGAAACCGGTGGGTACGCGAACGCCTGCTTCGGAAAGCTGGCTGATCATTTCGCCAAGCGACGCATTCTTGCCGCCGACGATTTCCACATCGGTCATCCGCAACTGCTCGAACGGAATTACATACGCCTGGTCCTTTGCGACGTTTGCTGCGTTAGTCATACAAGCCCCTAAGTGTGAAAAAAATGCTCGATTGCGCAAGTGGGCTCGGACGCGGGCGCTTGCAAAAAGGCGCGGCGCGTCTTGCGCAACCTGTTGGAGAAACACTCGCAGCGGCGAAAATCTTCTGACCCGATTTGCAAAAATCCCGGCAGAAGGGCGATATTTGCAGACAAATCGCCAAACTTGCCGGGAATTATGGAATCGAGCGGCAAAGCCTGGGGCGCCGTTCGCGCCCTGCCCCCGCAATTGCTTATCCAACAGGTTGCCGCTATTCTACCGTGCCGGCTGCCGGATGTGGCGCGACCTTGTCACTGCGTCTGGAGGCGACCCTCCAGCCGCCCGCGCAACCGCCCTTCACGCTCGACGTCCAGATTCATGCTGCCTACCGTATTCATCGTCTCCGACGGCACCGGGATCACTGCCGAAACCTTCGCGCACTCGATCCTCTCCCAGTTCGACCAGAAATTCCGTCTCGTGCGCGTGCCGTTCGTGGACTCGCTCGACAAGGCCTATGCGACCGTCGAGAAGATCAACGAGGCCGCCGTGCACGACGGCCGCCGCGCGATCGTGTTCACGACGCTCGTCGACAGCGAGTCGAACGACATCGTCAAACGCTCGAACGCGCTCGTGCTCGACATGTTCCAGCGCTTCGTCGAGCCGCTCGAGCAGGAACTGGAGCTCAAGTCGAGCCACGCGATGGGCCGCGGCCACCAGAACGCGGACACTGAGGAATACAAGACGCGGATCGAGGCGATCAACTTCTCGCTCGCGCACGACGACGGCCAGTCGAACCGCAACCTGTCGGAGGCCGACGTGATCCTCGTCGGCGTGTCGCGCAGCGGCAAGACGCCGACGAGCCTGTATCTCGCGATGCAGTACGGCGTGAAGGCAGCGAACTATCCGCTGATTCCGGAAGACTTCGAACGCGGCAAGCTGCCGTCGGCGCTCGCCTCGCACCGCGAGAAGCTGTTCGGGCTGTCGATCGACCCGCAGCGCCTGTCGGAGATCCGGAACGAGCGGCGCCCGGGCAGCAAGTACGCGGCGCCCGAGAACTGCCGCTACGAAATCAACGAGGCGGAAGCGATGATGCGCCGCGAGGGGATCAAGTGGCTGTCGTCGACGCACAAGTCGATCGAGGAAATCGCGACGACGATCCTGCAGGAAGTCCGCCTCGACCGGCAGTCGTACTAAGGCCGAGCGCCGTCGGCCGCCCAGACGCCGCCGGAAACGAAAAGGCCGCGTCGAACGCGGCCTTTTTTCGTGGTGCGGGGGAACGCGCGAGCGTGGCGTCACGCTCACCGCTGCTGACGCACCTGCTCGAACAGGCACACCGCCGCCGCGGCTGCGACGTTCAGCGACTCCATCCCGCCCGGCTGAGGAATCGTCACGCGATGCGTGGCGACCTCGCGCCAGTACGCGCAGACGCCTGCGCCCTCGTTGCCGAACACCCACGCCACGGGGCCCGACAGATCGCAATCGTAGATTGCCTGCGCGCCGTGCGAGTCGGTCAGCGCAACCGGTACATCGAGGCGTTCGGCGAGTTCGCCGGCTTCGACATCCTCGTGGATCGACAGCAGGAAATGCGCGCCCATGCCCGAACGCAGCACCTTCGACGACCATGCGTACGCCGTCCCCGGCGCACAGAACACGTGGCGCACGCCTGCGGCCGCCGCGCTGCGCAGGATCGAGCCGACGTTGCCGGCGTCCTGCACGCCGTCGAGCACGACCGACGTATGCGTGACGCGAGTGGGCAGCGGTTGCGCCGGCCGGTCGACGAGCAGCAGGAAGCCGACGCCGTTGACGACGTTCGACAACTGCCCGAACAGCGCGTCGGGCAGTGTGACGATCCGTTGCGCATCGATGCGCGCGACGATCGCCTGCGCCTCCGCGTGGCCGAGTGCGCCTTCGGTCGCCACGCACAGCTCGGGCGTCGCGCCCGTATCGAGGTACGCGCTCGCAAGATGGAATCCTTCGAGCAGCGCCTGGCCGCTGCGGCGCTGATGGGGCGTCGAACCCGCGAGCGCCTTCAGGCGCTTGTACAGCGGGTTGTCGCGGGAAGTGATGCTTTTCATCGAATCAGGTCGAGTGCCGCGCGAACCGGCGCGAACGAGCGCCGGTGCGCTTCGCATGGCCCGTGCTCGCGTAGCGCGGCAAGGTGTTTCGCGGTGCCGTAGCCCGCATGTACGTTGAAGCCGTACACCGGGAAACGTTCGTGCAGGTCGACGAGCATGCGATCGCGCGTGACCTTCGCGAGAATCGACGCGGCCGAGATGCTCGGCACGAGCGCATCGCCGCTGACGATCGCCTCGGCACGCACCGTCAGCGTCGGACAGCGGTTGCCATCGATCTGCGCGAGCGTCGGCAGCACCGACAGGCCCTCGACCGCCCGCTTCATCGCGAGCATCGTCGCGTGCAGGATGTTCAACGTGTCGATTTCGTCGACGCTCGCCGACGCGACGCAATACGCGCGCGAACGTGCGACGATCAGGTCGTACAGCGCGTCGCGCTTCTTCGCGGAGAGCGCCTTCGAATCGTCGAGCCCGTCGATCGGCTGCGCCGGATCGAGGATCACGGCGGCGGCCACCACCGGCCCCGCGAGCGGACCACGGCCGGCTTCGTCGACGCCGCAGACGATCTCGTCGGGCCGGCTGAAATCGAAACCGTCCTGCACGTCGCTCGACGCGCGGCGGCGTGGTGCACGTACTGCGGTCATGCGCGCCCCTTGCGTTGTTCGAGCACGCGCACGACCGCTTCGGCCGCCTTCGCGGCCGTGTTCTGCCGCAGCGAAAGATGCATTTCGGTGAATACTTCGGTCAGTGTGCGGCGGTTCGCGTCGTCGCGCAGCTGCGTGAGCGTCGCATCGGCGAGCGCCTCGGGCGTCGCGAAGTGCTGCAGCAGCTCGGGCACGACGAAACGCCCCGCCAGGATGTTCGGCAAGCCGACGTACGGCAGGTACCCCTGCCGGCGCATGATCTGCCCGGTCAGCCAGGGCACCTTGTAGGAGATCACCATCGGCTTCTTCAGCAGCGCGGCTTCCAGCGTGACCGTGCCGCTCTTCACGAGGATCGCGTCGGCCGCCGTCATCGCGACCTGCGAGCGGCCGTCGGTGAGCGTCAGCGCAAGCTGCGGATGCGCATCGACGAGCGGCTGCAGCAGCGCGCGCAACGCGGGCGTCGCCGCCGGCATCACGAACCGCACGCCAGGCTCGCGCTGCTGCATCAGCGCCATCGCCGCAAAGAACGTCGGGCCGATCAGCGCGATTTCCGAACGCCGGCTGCCCGGCAGCACCGCGATCACCGGGCCGTCGGCCGGCAATCCGAGCGCGATGCGCGCGCCGTGCATGTCAGGCTCGAGCGGAATCTCGTCGGCGAGCGGATGGCCGACGTAGGTCGAGGCAACACCTGCCTTGTCGAGAATCGCCGGTTCGAACGGGAACAGGCACAGCATGTGGTCGACGGACTTCGCGATCTTCTTGATCCGGCCGCCGCGCCATGCCCAGATCGATGGGCACACGAAGTGGATCGACGGGATACCGGCGTCGCGCGCGGCCTGTTCCACGCTGAAGTTGAAGTCGGGCGCGTCGATACCGATGAACGCGTCCGGTCGCTCGGCGAGCAACTGGCGCTTCAGCTCACCGCGAATCCGCAGGATCTCGGGAATCTGGCCGAGCGCCTCGACGTAGCCGCGCACGGTCAGCTTGTCCATCTGCCAGTGCGAGTCGAAGCCCTGCGCGATCATCCGCTGCCCGCCGATCCCGTAATACTGGGCCGATTCGGGCAGCCGCTCGCGCAGCCCGCCGAGCAGCGACGCCCCGAGCAGGTCGCCCGACGGTTCGCCGGCCGCCATCGCGAGCCGGAGCTGAGTGGTCGGAAGCGGCATCGCTTAGCGGATGATGCCGCGTTGCGACGCGTCGATGAACTCGACGAACGCCTTGACCGCCGCGTCGCCGTCGCCGCCCGCTTCCGCGAGCTCGCGCAGCTGCACCTTCGCTTCCTCGAACGACAGGCCGTTCTTGTACAGCAGGCGGTAAGCGCTGCGCAGCGCCGAGATCGCATCGGGCGAGAAGCCGCGCCGACGCAGCCCTTCGACGTTGATGCCGTGCGGCTCTGCCTTGTTGCCCGCCGCGATCACGAACGGCGGAATGTCCTGCACGAGCGCCGAGGCGCCCCCGAGCATCGAGTGCGCGCCGATGCGCACGAACTGGTGGACGCCCGACATCCCGCCGACGATCGCCCAGTCGCCGATCTCGACGTGGCCGGCCATCTGCGCGTTGCTCGACAGGATCACGTGGCTGCCGACGGTGCAGTCGTGACCGATGTGCACATAGGCCATGATCCAGTTGTCGTCGCCGAGCGTCGTCACGCCGCCGTCCTGCACGGTGCCCGTGTGGATCGTCGTGAATTCGCGGATCGTGTTGCGGCTGCCGATCACGAGCTTCGTCGGCTCGTCCTTGTACTTCATGTCCTGCGGACGGCCGCCGACCGACGCGTAATGGCCGATGCGGTTGTCTTCGCCGAGCGTCGTATGGCCTTCGATCACGCTGTGCGAGCCGATCGTCGTGCGCGCGCCGATCGTGACGTGCGGGCCGACGATCGCGTACGGGCCGATCTCTACCGATTCGTCGATCTGCGCGCCCGGTTCGACAATCGCGGTGGGATGAATCCTGGTCATGCGCCGTTGCCTCTCGATGTGATGTGTCGCGTTGCGTTGCCTGTGCGTGCCGCGTCGCTCAGGGCGCCACGTCGGTCGTCTTGACCGTGCACATCAGTTCGGCTTCCGCCGCCACCTTGCCGTCCACTTCCGCTACCGCCTTGAACTTCCAGATGCCGCGGATGTAGCGTTCGAACGTCACGTTCAGAATCAGTTGGTCGCCCGGTTCGACCGGACGCTTGAAGCGCGCGCCGTCGATCCCGACGAAGTAGTACAGCGTGTTCTCCGGATCCTTCGGCTGCTCTTCCGAGAAGGTCAGCAGCGCCGCGGCCTGCGCGAGCGCCTCGAGGATCAGCACGCCCGGCATCACCGGCCGCTTCGGGAAATGCCCCTGGAAGAACGGCTCGTTGATCGACACGTTCTTCAGCGCTTTGATTCCCTTGTGCGGTTCGAGTTCGAGCACGCGATCGACGAGCAGAATCGGGTAGCGATGCGGCAGCAGCGTGAGGATCTTGTGGATGTCGAGATTGATTTTTTCAGTGCTCATGATGGTTCGTCTCACGCAGAGGCTGCGCGGTGGTGATGCAAAGGCTGAAGCGGGCCGCCGTGCGGCCCAGTCTGGCAAACCGGGCCGGTTGCGCTGGCCGTGCCCGGTTCGAGGTCTCGCATGATGCGCTCAGGCGCCCGTGCCGCCCTGGGCGGCGAGCGCGGCCTCGAGCGCCTTGATGCGCTCGCGCAGCTTGTCGAGGTTGCGCACGAGCGCGGCGCTCTTGTTCCATTCGCCGTGGTCGACGGCCGGGAACGCGCTGGTATAGATGCCGGCCTTCGGCAGCGACTTCGATACGCCCGAATTCGCGGTGATGATGACATAGTCGCCGAGCGTCACGTGGCCGGCGATCCCGGCCGCGCCGCCGATCATGCAGTGGCGGCCGATCGTCGTGCTGCCCGCGATGCCCGCCTTGCCGGCGATCACCGTGTAGGCGCCGATCCGGCAGTTGTGGGCGATCTGCACCTGGTTGTCGATCTTCACGCATTCGTCGATGACGGTATCCGCCATCGCGCCGCGGTCGATCGTCGTGTTCGCGCCGATCTCGACGTCCGGGCCGATCGATACGCCGCCGACCTGCGGGATCTTGACCCAGCTGCCGGTGCGCGCGTCGCCGTCGCCGACGAAATCCGGCGCGAAGCCGAAACCGTCGGAGCCGATCACGGCACCCGCATGGATGATCGCGCGCGGGCCGACCTTGCAGCCGTGGTACACCGACGCGTTCGGATAGATGTGCGAGCCCGCGCCGATCGTCGTGCCGCGGCCGATGAAGACGTTCGCGTCGAGCTGCACGCCGTCCTCGATCACCGCGCCGGCCTCGACCGTCACGTGCGGGCCGATCACCGCGCTCGCGGCGACCTGCGCGGCCGGATCGATCGTCGCGCTCGGATGCACGCCGGCGGCACGCTGCGGCGTGGCCAGATCGATGAACATCTGCGCGACGCGCGCGAAGTACGCGTACGGATTCGGCGTGACAATGAAATTGCGACCCGTCGCGGCCGCGCCCAGCTTTTCCAGATCCTTCGGCGCGATCAGCACCGCGCCGGCGCGGGTCGACTCGACCTGCGACAGGTACTTCGGATTCGCGAGGAACGCGAGTTGCTGCGGACCTGCCTGGTCGAGCGGTGCGAGCCCGCTCACCTTGCACTGTGCGTCGCCGGCGATCTCGCCGCCGAACCGCTTTACGAGTTCCTCAAGCGTCAATGCCATTCGTCGTCTGCTCCGTTCAGTTCGTCGAGCCGGACGCGAGCGCCTTGAGCACCTTGTCGGTGATGTCGATGCGCGGGCTGACGTACACGGCTTCCTGCACGATCAGGTCGTAATTCTGCTGCTCGGCGATCTGCTTGATGACCTTGTTCGCCTTCTCGAGCACGGCCGCCAGCTCCTCGTTGCGGCGCTGGTTCAGGTCTTCGCGGAACTCGCGCTGCTTGCGCTGGAAGTCGGTATCGAGCTGGGCGAGATCGCGCTGCTTCTGCGCGCGGTCGGCCGCCGACAGCGACGCGCCGTTCTTGTCCAGCGAATCGGACATCGACTTCAGGCGTGCCGCCAGATCCTGCAGATCCTTGTCACGCTTCGCGAACTCGGCTTCGAGCTTCGTCTGCGCCGCCTTCGCGGGTGCCGACTCGCGCAGGATCCGATCCGAATTGACCGCCGCGATGCGGGCGACGTCCTGTGCGTGCACCGTCGCAGCGCCCAAGGCCAGCGCAACGGTCAGCGCGCACATCACTCGTTTCGAAAACTTACCGGTTAGCAAAATTACCCTCTCGTTGCTGTTGTCATGCGTTCGGTCAGAACGCCGTCCCGATCTGGAACTGGAATTTCTGGTACTGGTCGCCTTCGTGCTTCTGCAGCGGGAAGCCGAGGCTCAGCTTCAACGGGCCGATCGGCGAGATCCACGCGAGACCCACGCCGTAGCCGTAACGCAGGCCGTTGGCGCCCGTACTCGTGCCGCCCGGCGCGTTGCCCCACACGTTACCGCCATCGAGGAACGTGAACACGCGCAGCGTGCGGTCGTAGCCCGTGCCCGGCAGCGGGAACGTCAGCTCGATGTTGCCGACGAGCATCTTCGAACCGCCGATCGGGTCGTTCGTCTTCGTGTCGCGCGGGCCCAGCGAGCTCGGCTCGTAGCCACGCACGGAGCCGATACCGCCCGCGTAGTAGTTCTTGAAGATCGGGTACGGGTTGCCGATACCGTTACCGTAGCCGCCTTGCAGGTTCAGGCCCAGGATGAAGCCGCGCGAGAACGAATAGTAGTACTGGGCCTGCAGGTCGGCCTTGTAGTACTGGATCTTGCCGACCGGTACGCCGTACTCCATGTTCGCCTGCGTGAAGTAGCCGCGGCTCGGAATCAGCGCGCTGTCACGCGCGTCGCGCGACCACGCGACCGTCAGCGGCACCGTGTTCGACACGCGGCCGAACTCGTTCACGTAATCCTGGTAGCTCTGCGGCGTATTCGAATCGACGTCGAGACGGTTCTGCTCGAAGCCGGCGCCGAAGTAGACGGTGTCGACTTCCGAGAACGGAATGCCGAACTTCAGGTTGCCGCCCGCGCTGATGATCCGGAAGCTCGAGCTCGTCGAATAGTAGAGCGGCTGGTACGTGCGGTAGTAGACGTCCGTGATCCGCTTGATGCCGTCGACCGTGAAATACGGGTCGACCTGCGTGACGGTCAGCGTACGGTAGCTCTTCGCGGTGTTGACGTTCACCGACAGGCTGGTACCCGAGCCGAACACGTTGTCCTGCGACACGCCCGCCGACAGCACGACCTTGTCCGTCGACGAGAAGCCGGCGCCCAGCGTGATCGCGCCGGTCGGCTTTTCATCGACCTTCACGTTCACGTCGACCTGGTCGTTCGTGCCGTCGACCGGCACCGTCGTCACGTCGACGTTGGTGAAGTAGCCGAGACGGTTCACGCGATCCTTCGACAGCGCGAGGCGGTTCGAATCGAACCACGAGCTTTCGAGCTGGCGCATTTCGCGGCGCACGACTTCGTCGCGCGTGCGCGTGTTGCCGACGACGTTGATCCGGCGCACGTACACGCGGCGGCTCGGATCGACGACGAGGTTCAGGTTCACCTTGTGGTTCGCCTGGTCGATGTCCGGCTGCGCGTTGACGGTCGCGAATGCATAGCCGTATTCACCGAGCTTGTCGACGATCGACTTGGTGGTCTGCTGCAGCTTTTCGGCCGAGAAGCGGTCGCCCGGCTTGATCTTGATCAGCTTGCTGAGTTCGGCCTCGCGATCGAGCAGGTTGCCCGACAGCTTGATGCCCGACACCGTGTACGGCTCGCCTTCGTGCAGCGTGACCGTCAGGTACATGTCCTTCTTGTCGGGCGAGATCGACACCTGGGTCGAATCGATGTTGAACTCGAGATAGCCGCGGTTCAGGTAGTACGAGCGCACCGCTTCGAGGTCGCCCGTCAGCTTTTCCTTCGAGTACAGGTCGTTCTTCGTGTACCAGGAGAACCAGTTCGGCGTGGACAGCTGCATCTCGTCGCGCAGCGTGCTGGTGCTGAATGCCTTGTTGCCGATGAAGTTGATCTGGCGGATCTTCGCGCTCGGGCCTTCGGCCACCGCGAACAGGATCGACACACGGTTCGCGTCGACCGGCGTGACCGTCGTCTTGACCTCGGCCGCGTAGAAGCCGCGCGTGAGGTACTGGCGCTTGAGCTCCTGCTCCGCCTTGTCGACGAGCGCCTTGTCGTAATAACGGCCGTCGGCAAGGCCGACCGCGCGCAGCGCCTTCGTCAGGTTGTCCTTGTCGAATTCCTTCGTGCCGGTGAAGTCGATCGACGCGATGGCCGGACGCTCCTGCACCTGCACGATCACGACGTTGCCCTGCGTGGCGATGCGTACGTCGTTGAAAAAGCCCGTCGCGTACAGCGCGCGGATTGCTTCGGATGCCTTGTCGTCCGTGAAGGTATCGCCCTGCTTGATCGGCAGGTAGGCGAACACCGAACCCGCTTCGACGCGCTGCAGCCCCTCGATCTTGATGTCTTGCACCACGAACGGTGCCGCTGCATGCGCCGCGAGGCCGTGCGCGGCGAGCGCGGCCGCTGCAACTGTCTTAGGTACAAAACGATGAGGTTTGAACAACATGCATCCCCAATATTTAGCTGCATCAAATCAGGCGACTGCCCAGCGGCGGCCGCCTGACGCTTCAGAAATGGATTAACCGAGCCAGATCGTTGAACAGCGCGATCGCCGACAACGCGACGATGCAGATCAACCCGGCTCTTTGCAGAATCAGCTGCCAGCGCTCCGAGACGGCTTTCCCGGTCGCGGCTTCAACCGCATAATATAACAGATGCCCCCCGTCCAAAACGGGAATCGGCAACAAGTTCAGGACGCCAAGGCTAATGCTGACAAGGGCGAGGAACGACAGGAACGCCGACGGACCGAGCCGCGCACTCTTACCCGCGTAGTCGGCAATCGTCACGGGGCCGGACAGGTTCTTCAGCGACGCGTTGCCCGTGATCATGCGCCCGAACATCCGCAGCGAATACACGGAAATGTCCCACGTGCGATGCGCGCCGAGCCGCAGGCTCTCGATCGGCCCGTAACGCACGTCGACGGACGGCGCATGCATCGACAGCGCCGCACCGATACGGCCGACCTGCTGCCCCGATTCGTCGTCGCGCTGCATCTGCGGCACGATCGACACCGTCTGCGCGGCGCCGTCGCGCTCGATCTGCAGCTCGAGCGGCTTGCCCGCATGGTGTTTCACGAAATCGATGAAGCGCGTCGCGCCGCCGATCGGCTTGCCGTCGAGCGCGACCAGCTTGTCGCCGGACTTCAGGCCCGCCTGCTCCGCCGCGCTGCCGGGCTGCACCGACGCGACCGACAGCGTGCCGCCGCCGGCCTCGAAGCCCAGATGGGCCATGAAATCGTCGTCGAGCTGACTTTCGGGAACGTTGCGCAGGTCGACGCGGAAATCGAACGTCGTGTTGCCGTCGCGCGCGCCGAGCACGATCTCGCGGTGATCGAATGCGGCCGCGAGCAGCTTCCAGCGCAGGTCCGACCACGACCTTACCGGCTCGGACTCGCCGCCTTGCGCGTCGCCCGTGCGCACGTTGCGGATCGACACGATCGCCTCGCCACCATCGAAGCCCGCGCGCGCCGCCGCCGTACCGGCGGCCGGCGGCGCGACGATCGCGGCCGGCTCGGTCACACCGGTGGCAAATACGACGGAAAACAGGAGAATTGCCAACAGAAAGTTGGCAATCGGCCCGGCCGCGACGATGGCGATGCGCTTGTAGACCGATTGCCGGTTGAACGCCTGGCCGAGCTCCTCGGGCGGGATGCCGGAGCCGGGATCGCGTTCGTCGAGCATCTTCACGTAGCCGCCGAGCGGCAACGCGGACAGCGTCCACTCGGTGCCCGTCCGGCGGCTGACCCAGCGCGCGACGGGCTGGCCGAAGCCGATCGAGAAACGCAGCACCTTCACGCCGCACCAGCGCGCGACGCGATAATGTCCGTACTCATGCACGACGACCAGCACCCCGATCGCCACCGCAAACGCGATCAGTTCGACCAGCACGTTCATGAGCACCCCATTCAGACAGTGCGCTCCACGCGTGGCGCAGGCGCTTTGGCAATGATCTCGGCGGCGAGGCGGCGTGCCTCTGCATCCGCCGCCAGGACGTCGTCGAGCCCGTCGGGCGCGCGGTTCGGCAGCGTGTTGAGCACGGCGTCGACCGTCGCCGCAATCGCCATGAAGCCGATGCGGCGCGCGAGAAACGCTTCGACCGCCACTTCGTTCGCCGCGTTCAATGCGGCGCTCGCGATACCGCCTTCCTCGAGTGCCTTCAGCGCGAGCGCGAGGCACGGGAAGCGCGCGTAATCGGGCTTCTCGAACGACAGCTGGGCGATCTGCGCGAGGTCGAGCTGATCGACGCCCGCATCGACACGCTCGGGGAACGCGAGTGCGTGCGCGATCGGCGTGCGCATGTCGGGGTTGCCGAGCTGGGCGAGCACCGAGCCGTCGCGGTACGACACGAGCGAATGGATCACGCTCTGCGGATGGATCAGCACGTCGATCCGGTCGCCCGGCAGCCCGAAGATCCAGTGCGCCTCGATCACCTCGAGGCCCTTGTTCATCATCGTCGCGGAGTCGACCGAGATCTTGCGGCCCATCACCCAGTTCGGATGCTTGCACGCTTCGTCCGGCGTCACGTCGACGAGCGTGGCCGGCTCGCGCGTGCGGAACGGGCCGCCCGACGCGGTCAGGATGATCTTCGAGATCCCGCCGTGCTCGTTCTCGTCGCGCGGCATGCACTGGAAGATCGCGTTGTGTTCGCTGTCGACCGGCAGCAGGATCGCGCCATGGTCGCGCACGGCGTCCATGAAGATCGCGCCCGACATCACCAGCGATTCCTTGTTCGCGAGCAGGATGCGCTTGCCGGCGCGTGCGGCCGCGAGGCTCGGCGCGAGGCCGGCCGCACCGACGATCGCCGCGACCACCGTGTCGCAGCCGTCGCTCTTCGACACGTCGACGAGCGCCTGCGGCCCGTGCAGCACGGTCGTCTTGCTGCCCGCCGCACGCAGCTTCGCTTCGACGTGCGCGGCGGTCGCGGCATCGCCGACCACCGCCACTTCAGGCGCGAAGCGCAGGCATTGCTCGACCAGCTTGTCGCCGTTGCGGTGTGCGGTCAGCGCGTAGACCGAGAAGCGCTCGGGATGGCGCGCGACCACGTCGAGCGTGCTGTCTCCGATCGAGCCCGTGGAACCGAGCAATGTCAGACGTTTTTGCATAACAGAAATAGTGGTTTAACCAAGCAGCAGCATCGCGAGCGGCAGCACCGGAAGCAGCGCGTCGACACGGTCGAGCACGCCGCCATGGCCAGGCAGCAGTCCGCTCGAATCCTTCACGCCCGCCTGCCGCTTCAGCAGCGACTCGAACAGGTCGCCGATCACGCTGTACGCGACCAGCAGCGTCAGTGCAGCCCACGCGCCGGGCATTCCGTAACGCACGGCGAACGCGGAAAACAGGGTCGGCTCGAACGCGTGCACGACCATCGCGACACCGGCGACGACCATCACGGCGAGCCAGCCGCCGATCGCGCCTTCCCAGCTCTTGCCGGGGCTGATCGTGATGGCCAGTTTACGCTTTCCGAAGGCCTTGCCCGCGAAGTATGCGCCGATATCGGCCAGCCAGACGACCAGAAGCAGCGACAGCACGAACGGCACGCCCAGCGCGCGCGCCGCAACGAGCGCATGCCAGCAGGCCGCAAAGACCACGAGGCCGGCCGCCAGCAGGAACGGCCGCCAGACGCCACCCGCGAGTTCGGGCTTGCGCCGCAGCGCGAACGGGCCGACCAGCAGCCAGAACACGCCGGCTGCCATGAAAAGGGGACGGGACGAAGCCGCATCGACGCCGAGCGGCACCGTCGCCGCGAGCGCAAGCGCCGCGACGACTGCATAGACAACCGGGCCGGCGCCGCCGAGCTTGAGCAGGCGCGCCCATTCCCACGCGGCGAACACGAGCACGACGCCGATCAGCGCGCCGAACGCGGTGAGCGGCGCGAACAGCGTCACCGGCAGCAGTACCGCCAGCATCACGATCGCCGTGATCACACGGGTTTTCAGCATGAAAGGGAGTCGGCGTTCTGCGATTGCGGTTCGAGCTGTGCGCTCGTGCGGCCGAAACGACGTTCGCGCTCCGTATACGACGCCATGGCGTCGGCCAGTGCCGCGCCGTCGAAATCCGGCCAGTATTTGTCGGTGAAATAGAATTCGGCGTACGCGAGCTGCCACAGCAGGAAGTTGCTGACACGCTGCTCGCCACCGGTACGGATGAAGAGATCGGGCTCCGGCGCATAGGCCATCGCCAGGTGCGGCGCGAACGCGTCCTCGGTCACTTCGACCTCGCGCCCTTCGCGCACGGCCTGCTCGACGAGCTTCTTCGTCGCCTGCAGGATGTCCCACCGGCCGCCGTAGTTGGCCGCGATGGTGAGCGTAAGACGGGTGTTGCGCGCCGTCTTGGTTTCGGCGCGGCGAATCAGTTCGCGGATGCGCGGCTCGAAACGGTCGAGATCGCCGACGACACGCAGGCGGATCCCGTTCGCATGGAGCTTGCCGACCTCGCGCTCGAGCGCGGTGATGAAGAGCCGCATCAGGAACGACACTTCGTCGTTCGGCCGGCGCCAGTTTTCCGAACTGAACGCGAACAGCGTCAGGTATTCGACGCCGGCGCGCGCGCAGCCTTCGACCACCGCCCGCACGGCATCGACGCCGCGGGTATGCCCCGCGACGCGCGGCAAGCGGCGTTCGGTCGCCCAACGGCCGTTGCCGTCCATGATGATCGCGATGTGACGCGGCACGACACCGACGTCAGGCACGCGAACGGTAGAGCTGGTATAGGTCATGGCCGTTGAGACAGTTGCGGGAAGAAGGCGGCGCGCGAGGACGGTCGTCAGACCGTCATGATCTCGGCTTCCTTGGTCTGCACGAGCTTGTCGATTTCGGCAACGTGCTTGTCGGTCAGCTTCTGCACGTCGTCGCTCGCACGGCGCTCGTCGTCTTCCGAGATTTCCTTGTCCTTCACGAGCTTCTTGAGTGCTTCGTTCGCGTCGCGGCGCAGGTTGCGGATCGCGACCTTGGCCGTTTCGCCTTCGCCCTTGACGACCTTGGTCAGTTCGCGGCGGCGCTCTTCCGTCAGCGCGGGCATCGGCACGCGGATCAGGTCGCCGGCCGTAGCCGGGTTCAGGCCCAGGTCGGCTTCGCGAATGGCCTTCTCGACCTTCGCGACCATGTTCTTTTCCCACGGCTGCACGCCGATCGTGCGCGCATCGACGAGCGTCAGGTTAGCGACCTGCGAGATCGGCACCATCGACCCGTAGTAGTCGACCTGCACGTGATCGAGCAGACCGGTGTGTGCACGGCCCGTACGGATCTTTGCCAGATCGTTCTTGAACGCTTCGATCGAGCGCTGCATCTTTTGCTCGACGCCCTTCTTGGTATCAGCGACACTCATTTCAACCTCCGAACCTTCTAACCTTCAAAGAACGCGGGCCCTGCCCGGCGCATCCGGCGCGCCGCGGCCGATGGCCCGCATCCGCGGGAGTTTACACGTGGACGAGCGTACCTTCGTCCTCGCCCAGCACGATGCGCTTGAGCGCGCCCGGCTTGTTGATCGAAAACACGCGAATCGGCAGCTTCTGGTCGCGGCACAGCGCGAAGGCCGTCGCGTCCATCACCTGCAGGTTGCGGCTGATCGCCTCGTCGAACGTGATCGTCGTGTAGCGCGTGGCCGACGGATCCTTCTTCGGATCGGCAGAATATACGCCATCGACCTTGGTCGCCTTCAGCACGACCTCGGCGCCCACTTCCGAACCGCGCAGCGCGGCGGCCGTGTCCGTCGTGAAGAACGGGTTGCCCGTACCGGCCGCGAAGATCACGACGCGGCCTTCCTCGAGCTGGCGAATCGCGCGGGGCCGGATGTACGGCTCGACAACCTGGTCCATGCGCAGCGCGGACTGCACGCGCGCCTCAATGCCGGCGTGGCGCATCGCGTCCTGCAGCGCCAGCGCGTTCATCATCGTCGCGAGCATCCCCATGTAGTCCGCCGTCGCGCGATCCATGCCGGCCGCGCCACCCGCGACACCGCGGAAAATATTACCGCCACCGATCACGACCGCGAGCTGCGTACCGAGACGCACGACTTCGGCGATATCGGCCACCATCCGTTCGATCGTCGCGCGATTGATGCCGAAGGCATCGTCGCCCATCAGCGCTTCGCCGGAGAGTTTGAGGAGGACGCGTTTATAGGCATTGGACATAGGGGCTTCCGAGCGACGAGAGGATGACAACCACGAACTGTAGGGGCGAAATACTGATTCGGGCAAGCGCCGACGGTCGAACCGGGTTTCCCGGCCGGCCGGCGGCGGCGCCGACCGCGGCGGAGCGGACGCCCGCCGCGGATACTGCCTGACTGCTTACGGCTTACTGCTGCTTTGCTGCTGCGACTTGCGCGGCCACTTCGGCGGCGAAGTCGTCCTGGCGCTTCTCGATGCCTTCGCCGACGACGAACAGCGCGAACTTCTGCACTGCCGCATTCGCTGCCTTCAGCATCTGCTCGATCGTCTGCTTGTCGTTCTTCACGAACGTCTGGTTCAGCAGCGACACTTCCTTCAGGTACTTCTGGACGCTACCGTCGACCATCTTCGCGACGATCTCGGCCGGCTTGCCCGATTCCGCAGCCTTCTGCTCGGCCACGCGGCGTTCCGTCTCGATCAGTTCCGCCGGCACGTCAGCCGACGACAGCGCGACCGGCTTCATTGCCGCGATGTGCATCGCGACGTCCTTGCCGACCTGCTCTTCCGCGCCCGTGTACTCGACGATCACGCCGATACGCGCGCCGTGCAGGTACGTTGCGATCTTGTTCGCGGTTTCGAAACGGACGAAACGACGGATCGAGACGTTCTCGCCGATCTTGCCGATCAGGGCCAGACGCACTGCGTCGACCGTCGAGCCTTCGAGCGGCAGTGCCGACAGCGCTGCCACGTCGGCCGGGTTCTGCGTCGCGACGAGTTCTGCAACCGTCTTCGAGAATGCGAGGAAGTCGTCGTTCTTCGCGACGAAGTCGGTTTCGCAGTTCAGCTCGACCAGCGCGCCTGCGTTGCCGCCGACGAACGATGCGACGACGCCTTCTGCCGTCACGCGCGATGCCGCCTTGCTCGCCTTGTTGCCGAGCTTGACGCGCAGCAGCTCTTCAGCCTTGGCCAGATCGCCGTCGGCTTCCGTCAGCGCCTTCTTGCACTCCATCATCGGTGCGTCGGTCTTCGCGCGCAGTTCTGCCACCATGCTTGCGGTAATTGCCGCCATCATTCGCTCCTTGAGTCTGTATTCACAACGCCGCCCGCTTGGACGCGAACGGCCGAAAATCGTTTCCGGACCCGCGCCGATTCGGCGCGATCAGGTCCGGCGCACAAGCTTAAAAAAAGGGGGCCTGTTGAGAGCCCCCTTTTTGCGCCGGCTCGGGGCCAGTTACGCGTTTTCCTCGACGTACTCGTCGTCGCCGCGTGCGGCCTGGACCACTTCGTTGACCGCGTTCGCACGGCCTTCGAGGATCGCGTCGGCCACGCCTTCGGCGTACAGCGCGACTGCCTTGCTCGAGTCGTCGTTACCCGGGATCACGTAATCCACACCTTCCGGCGAGTGGTTCGTATCGACCACGGCGATGACCGGCACGCCCAGCTTGTTCGCTTCCGTGACGGCAATCTTGTGGTAGCCGACGTCGACGACGAAGATTGCGTCCGGAATGCCGCCCATGTCCTTCACGCCGCCGATCGACTTCTGCAGCTTCGCGATTTCGCGTTCGAACAGCAGCGCTTCCTTCTTGCTCATCTTCTCGAGCTCGCCCGCCTCGACTGCCGCTTCCATGTCCTTCAGGCGCTTGATCGATACCTTCAGCGTCTTGAAGTTGGTCATCATGCCGCCGAGCCAGCGTGCGTTGACGTACGGCATGCCCGCACGCTGCGCTTCCTGAGCGATCGTGTCACGCGATTGACGCTTCGTGCCGACGAACAGGATCGTGCCGCGGTTCGCTGCCAGCTGGCGCACGTACTTCTGTGCGTCCGTGAACATCGGCAGCGTCTTTTCGAGGTTGATGATGTGAATCTTGTTGCGGTGACCGAAAATGAACGGAGCCATCTTCGGGTTCCAGAAGCGCGTCTGGTGACCGAAGTGGACACCCGCTTCCAGCATTTGGCGCATCGTAACTGCCATGTAAATTCTCCACGAGGGTTGGGTCTTAAGCCGGCCGCCGTACCGCCGCACGAACCTGCCCCGAAAGGCACGATTTCCGCGCGGCCGGCACCCTGGTTGCGCCGGCTTGCGATTCGGCACGCGCAAAACGCCCGTGCCGTAAGCCTTTCACCGCGATGCCGCCCCGGAATGGGGCACTACGGCATTTGGATGTCGACTTAGCCAAAGAGTATAGCACGCCGATTTGTCCGCTCTCAAGTCGCTCACCACTTTCGCTTGCCGCGCGGCAGCCGGCCGGACAATCCGCGAAAACCCGCACCCGCACCGCCGGCAGGGGCTGCGACGCCTGCCAGAAGGTGCGATAATCCGTCAATTCACCGCATTCCAGGCATACCTCGATGGCTATTACGCTCAAAAACGAACACGATATCGCCGAGATGCGCGTCGCCTGCCGTCTCGCGAGCGAAGTGCTCGACTTCATCACGCCGCACGTCGTCGCGGGCATCACGACCGCCGAACTCGACCGCCTCTGCCACGAGTTCATGCTCAACGAACAGGGCACGATCCCGGCACCGCTGAACTACCAGCCGCCCGGCTATCCGCCGTACCCGAAGGCCACCTGCATTTCGGTCAACGACGTGATCTGCCACGGCATTCCCGGCGAGAAGGTGATCAAGAACGGCGACGCGCTGAACATCGACATCACCGTGATCAAGAACGGCTACTTCGGCGACACCAGCCGGATGTTCATCGTCGGCGAGGGTTCGATCCTCGCGAAGCGCCTCGTGCAGACCACCTACGAATGCATGTGGCTCGGCATCGACCAGGTCAAGCCCGGCGCGCACCTCGGCGACATCGGCTACGCGATCCAGAAGCACGCGGAAGCGCAAGGCTACAGCGTCGTGCGCGAATACTGCGGCCACGGCATCGGCACGGTGTTCCACGAGGATCCGCAGGTCGTCCACTACGGCCGTCCGGGCACCGGCATCGAACTGAAGGCCGGGATGATCTTCACGATCGAGCCGATGATCAACGCCGGCAAGCGCGACATCCGCACGATGCCCGACCAGTGGACGGTCAAGACGCGCGACCGCAGCCTGTCGGCGCAGTGGGAGCACACGGTGCTCGTCACCGAAACCGGCTACGAGGTGCTGACCGTGTCGGCCGGCACGCCGGCACGCCCCGTGTTCGCGCAACCGGCCGCCGCGGTCTGAGCGCCGTCGCGCCAGCCCGCCCTATCCGCACCACCTGCACCTGACCGGCCGCCCATGAGCGCTCACGCCGCCCCCTCGCCCGACGCGCTGTCGCGGCGCGCCGAATTCAAGGCCGCCAAGACGGAGATGCTCGAGCGCTTTCGCCGCGCGACGAACGTCGCGTCCCTGATGCACGCGCTGTCGAAACTCACCGACGATGCGCTCAAGCGCGTGTGGGACGATTGCGGGCTGCCCGCGACGCTCGCGCTCGTCGCCGTCGGCGGCTACGGGCGCGGCGAGCTCGCGCCCTATTCCGACGTCGACATCCTCGTGCTGCTGCCCGATGCGCACGACCCCGCGCTCGACGCGCGCATCGAACGCTTCATCGGGATGGCGTGGGATCTCGGCCTCGAGATCGGCAGCAGCGTGCGCACGGTCGCGCAGTGCATCGAGGAGGCGTCGCAGGACGTCACGGTGCAAACGTCCCTGCTGGAAGCGCGCCGCATCGTCGGCAGCACCGCGCTGTTCGAGCGCTTCACGGTGCGCTACCACGAGGCGCTCGACGCCCGCGCGTTCTTCACCGCGAAGGTGCTCGAGATGCGCCAGCGCCACGCGAAGTTCCAGGACACGCCGTACAGCCTCGAGCCGAACGTGAAGGAAAGCCCCGGCGGGCTGCGCGACCTGCAGACGATCCTGTGGATCGCGCGCGCGGCGGGCTTCGGCAGCAGCTGGCGCGAACTCGATACGCGCGGCCTCATCACCGATCGCGAAGCGCGCGAGCTGCGCCGCAACGAAGGCTTCCTGAAGACGCTGCGCGCGCGGCTGCACGTGATCGCCGGCCGCCGCCAGGACATGCTCGTGTTCGACCTGCAAACGCAGGCGGCCGAGAGCTTCGGCTACCAGCCGACGCAGACCAAGCGCGCGAGCGAGCAGCTGATGCGCCGCTATTACTGGGCCGCGAAAGCCGTCACGCAGCTCGCGACGATCCTGATCCAGAACATCGAGGCGCAGCTCTTTCCCGCGACGAGCGGCATCACGCGCGTGCTGTCGCCCGACCGCTTCGTCGAGAAGCAGGGGATGCTCGAGATCGTCGACGACGGCGTGTTCGAGCGCCATCCCGACGCGATCCTCGAAGCGTTCCTGCTGTACGAGACGACCCGCGGCGTGAAGGGCCTGTCCGCCCGCACGCTGCGTGCGCTGTACAACTCGCGCGAGATCATGAACAACGCGTGGCGCCGCGATCCGCAGAACCGTGACACGTTCATGCGGATCCTGCAGCAGCCCGAAGGCATCACGCACGCGTTCCGGCTGATGAACCAGACGAGCGTGCTCGGCCGCTATCTGCTGAATTTCCGCCGCATCGTCGGCCAGATGCAGCACGACCTGTACCACGTGTACACGGTCGACCAGCACATCCTGATGGTGTTGCGCAACATCCGCCGCTTCGCGGTGGCCGAGCACGCGCACGAATATCCGTTCTGCAGCCAGTTGATCGGCAACTTCGAGCGCCCGTGGGTGCTGTATGTCGCCGCGCTGTTCCACGACATCGCGAAGGGCCGCGGCGGCGATCACTCGACGCTCGGGATGGCCGATGCGCGGCGCTTCTGCCGCGAGCACGGCATCGCCGGCGACGACGCGTCGTTGATCGTGTGGCTCGTCCAGCATCACCTGACGATGAGCCAGGTCGCGCAGAAGCAGGACACGAGCGACCCCGAAGTCATCAAGCGCTTTGCCGAAGTCGTCGGCAACGAACGCTACCTCACCGCGCTGTACCTGCTGACCGTCGCCGATATCCGCGGCACGAGCCCGAAGGTGTGGAACACGTGGAAAGGCAAGCTGCTCGAGGACCTGTACCGCATCACGCTCGCGGTGCTCGGCGGCGCCAACCCCGACGCGCATTCGGAGCTGAAGTCGCGGCAGGAGCAGGCGCTCGCGCTGCTGCGCCTCGAGACCGTGCCCGAGGACGCCCATCGCGCGCTGTGGGACCAGCTCGACGTCGGCTTCTTCCTGCGTCACGACGCAGCCGACATCGCGTGGCAGACACGCGTGCTGTACCGGCACGTGAACGCCGAAACCGCGATCGTCCGCGCGCGGCCGTCGCCGATCGGCGACGCGCTGCAGGTGCTCGTGTACGTGAAGGATCGCCCCGACCTGTTCGCGGGCATCTGCGCGTATTTCGACCGCAACGGGCTGTCGGTGCTCGACGCGCGCGTCAGCACGACGCGGCACGGCTACGCGCTCGACAACTTCATCGTCACGCAGACCGAACGCGACGTGCGCTACCGCGACATCGCGAATCTCGTCGAACAACAGCTCGCGTCGCGGCTCACCGAAACCGCACCGCTGCCGGAGCCGTCCAAGGGCCGCCTGTCGAGGCTGTCCCGGACGTTTCCGATCACGCCGCGCGTCGACCTGCGGGCCGACGAGCGCGGCCAGTACTACATCCTGTCCGTGTCGGCCAACGACCGGCCGGGCCTTCTCTATTCGATCGCGCGCGTACTCGCCGAGCATCGGATCGGCGTCCACGCGGCGCGGATCAATACGCTCGGTGAACGCGTCGAGGACATCTTCCTGCTCGCGGGTGCCGGCCTGTCCGACAACCGCCTGCAGATCCAGCTTGAAACCGAGTTGCTGCGTGCGATCGCAGTCTGAATGAATTCCAGCGTTTATGCGCACCAAACTAACCGTCAAGAATCCGAAGCCGGCGTCGCCGACCCGCGCCCCTGTCCGCTCCGGCAGCCTCGTCGCCCGCAAGGCGGTGCGTCCCGCTGCACCGCCCGCAGGGGACAAGCCGGCCCGCCCGAAGAAGGCCGCCCCGGCCGCCGCCGGCGAACGCTCGTTCAAGCCGCGCGGCGCGGCCGGCGCCGAGCGCCCGGGCGAGGATCGCGCACCGGCCAAGCGTGCGCCGCGTGACGGCGGTGCCGAACGCGGCACGCGCGCGCCGTATCGCGACAACGCGGCCGGCGAAGGGGCGAAGCGCAGCTTCAGCGATCGCCGCCCGTCGTCCGATCGTCCGCCGCGCCGTGATGACGATGCCCGCCCGCGTCGCGCCGGTGGCGACGACGACAAACGCTCGTCCTATCGCGACAAGGCAGCCGGTGAAGGTGCAAAGCGCAGCTTCGGCGACCGCCGCCCGTCGTCCGATCGTCCGCCCCGCCGTGATGACGATGCACGTCCGCGTCGCGCGGGTGGTGAAAGCGGCGCACGCGCGCCGTACCGTGGCAATGCATCCGGCGAAGGCGCGAAGCGCAGCTTCGGCGACCGTCGCACGTCGTCCGATCGCCCGCCGCGTCGTGATGACGACGCACGTCCGCGTCGCGCCGGTGGTGAAGGCGGCCCGCGTACCCCCTATCGCGACAAGGCAGCTGGTGAAGGTGCAAAGCGCAGCTTCGGCGATCGCCGCCCGTCGTCCGATCGTCCGCCGCGCCGCGATGACGATGCCCGTCCGCGCCGTGCAGGTGGCGACGACGACAAACGCTCGTCCTATCGCGACAAGGCAGCCGGTGAAGGTGCAAAGCGCAGCTTCGGCGACCGCCGCCCGTCGTCCGACCGTCCGCCGCGCCGCGATGACGATGCCCGTCCGCGCCGCGCAGGCGCCGACGACGGCAAGCGCCCGTCCTATCGCGACAAGACGGCCGGCGAAGGCGCGAAGCGCAGCTTCGGCGACCGCCCGGCTCGCCCCGCACGCGACGGCGAACGCCGCTCGTTCGGTGCGGTCAAGACCGCGCAGCCGGTCAAGCGCGCGGCGGCCGACGTCGACTACGGCGACGAAACGGGCCTGATGCGCCTGTCGAAGCGGATGTCCGAGCTCGGCATGTGCTCGCGCCGCGAAGCCGACGAATGGATCGAAAAGGGTTGGGTGCTCGTCGACGGCGAACGCATCGACACGCTCGGCACCAAGGTCCGCGCCGACCAGAAGATCGAGATCGACGAGCGCGCGAGCGCCGCGCAGGCCGCGCAAGTGACGATCCTGCTGCACAAGCCCGTCGGTTATGTGTCGGGCCAGGCGGAAGACGGCTACGAGCCGGCAGCCGTGCTGATCACGCGCGCGAACCGCTGGAGCGGCGACCATTCGCCGGTACGCTTCTCGCCGCAGCACCTGCACGCGCTCGCACCGGCCGGCCGCCTGGACATCGATTCGACCGGCCTGCTCGTGCTGACGCAGAACGGCGTGATCGCGAAGCAGCTGATCGGCGAGCAGTCGGATATCGACAAGGAATACCTGGTGCGCGTGCGCTTCGGCGAACGGCTGATCGACATCGACCAGCACTTCCCCGCGGAATCGCTCGCGAAGCTGCGCCACGGCCTCGAGCTCGACGGCGTCGCGCTGAAGCCCGCGATGGTGAGCTGGCAGAACGGCGAGCAGTTGCGCTTCGTGCTGCGCGAAGGCAAGAAGCGCCAGATCCGTCGCATGTGCGAACTGGTGGGTCTCGACGTGATCGGCCTGAAGCGCGTCCGGATGGGCCGCGTGATGCTCGGCGCACTGCCGCAGGGGCAATGGCGCTATCTGTCGGCCGACGAGACGTTCTGACCGCCGGCGCGCCACACGTGCGTCATGCAATGAAAAAGCCCGCGCAAGCGGGCTTTTTCTTGTCTGCGAGAAACCGGGAAAGCAGAGGGATCAGTCGTCGGAAGCCGGATCGAGCCCCGGGAACAGCACTTCCGTGAAGCCGAAGCGCGTGAAATCGGTGATCCGCATCGGATACAGCTTGCCGATCAGGTGGTCGTATTCGTGCTGGACGACGCGTGCGTGAAAACCGTCGGCGACACGATCGATCTTCTCGCCGAACTGGTCGAAGCCGCTGTAGCGCACCTTCGCGTAGCGGCTGACGACGCCGCGCATGCCCGGCACCGACAGGCAGCCTTCCCAGCCCTCTTCCATGTCCGGCGGCAGGTACTCGACCTTCGGGTTGATCAGCACGGTCTCGGGCACCGGCGGCGCTTCCGGGTAGCGGTTGTTGTTGCCGAAGCCGAAGATGATGATCTGCAGCCCGACGCCGATCTGCGGCGCGGCCAGGCCGGCGCCGTTCGCATGGTGCATCGTCTCGAACATGTCCGCGACGATCTCGTGCAGCTCGGGTGTATCGAACCGCTCGACCGGCTTGGCGACTTCGAGCAGGCGCGGATCGCCCATCTTCAGGATCTCGCGAATCATGGCGTATTGCCCTCCAGGAGTTGGTGCAGGCCGTCTTCGTCCAGCACGGGGATGCCGAGTTCCTCGGCCTTCGCGAGCTTGCTGCCGGCTTCGGCGCCCGCGACCACGTAATCCGTCTTCTTCGATACCGAACCGGCCACTTTCGCGCCCGCCGCTTCGAGCATTTCCTTCGCGGCATCGCGCGTGAGCGTCGGGAGCGTGCCCGTCAGCACGACGGTCTTGCCGGCCAGCACGCCCTGCGGCGCCTTCGGCGCGGGCGGCCCTTCCGGCCACGTCACCTTGCCCGGTGCGCGCAACTGCTCGATCACGGTCCGGTTGTGCTCTTCCGCGAAGAACTGATGAATCGACTCGGCGACGATCGGCCCGACGTCGTTGACTTCGAGCAGCTCTTCGATCGACGCGTCCATGATCGGCGTGAGCGAGCCGAAATGCTTCGCGAGATCCTTCGCGGTCGATTCGCCCACGTGGCGGATACCGAGCCCGTAGATGAAGCGCGCGAGCGTCGTGTGCTTCGCCTTCTCGAGCGAGTCGAGCAGGTTCTGTGCGGACTTCTCGGCAAACCGGTCGAGCTCGGCGAGCGTCGCAAAGCCGAGATTGAACAGGTCGGCCGGCGTGCGCACGAGATTCAGTTCGACGAGCTGGTCGATGATCTTCTCGCCGAGACCGTCGATGTCGAGCGCGCGGCGCTGCGCGAAGTGCCACAGCGCCTGCTTGCGCTGCGCCGGGCAGAACAGGCCGCCCGTGCAGCGCGCGATCGCCTCGTCCGGCAGGCGCTCGATCTTCGAGCCGCACACCGGGCATTCGGTCGGCATCACGAATTCGGCCGCATCGGCCGGGCGCCGGTCGAGCAGCGCACCGACCACCTCGGGGATCACGTCGCCGGCGCGGCGCACGATCACGGTATCGCCAATCCGGATGTCCTTTCGGCGCACCTCGTCCTCGTTGTGCAGCGTCGCGTTGGTCACCGTCGCCCCGCCGACAAACACCGGCTCGAGGCGCGCGACCGGTGTGATCGCGCCGGTGCGCCCGACCTGCACGTCGATCGCGACGAGCTTCGTCAGCGCTTCCTGCGCGGGGAACTTGTGAGCAAGCGCGAAGCGCGGCGCACGCGACACGAAGCCGAGGCGCTCCTGCTCGTCACGCCGGTTGACCTTGTAGACGACACCGTCGATGTCGTAGGGCAGCGACTCGCGCTTCTCGCCGACCTTGCGGAAGAAGTCGAGCAAGCCCTCGGCGCCCTGCACGACCGCGCGCTCGCGGTTCACGGGCAGGCCGAGCGACTCGTACCAGTCGAGCAGCGCGCTGTGCGTATCGGGCATCGGCATCCCGTCGAGCACGCCGATCCCGTACGCGAAGAACGAAAGCGGACGCTGCGCGGTGATCTTCGAGTCGAGCTGGCGCAGGCTGCCGGCCGCGGCGTTGCGCGGGTTCGCGAATTCGCGCTGCTCGGCCGCGCGCTGGCGTTCGTTCAGGCGTGCGAAATCGCGCTTGAACATCAGCACCTCGCCGCGCACGTCGAGTACGGCCGGCACGTTCTTGCCCTTCAGCTTCAGCGGAATCGAGCGGATCGTGCGCACGTTCTCGGTCACGTCCTCGCCGGTCGTGCCGTCGCCGCGCGTCGACGCCTGCACGAATACGCCCTGCTCGTAGCGCAGCGAGATCGCGAGACCGTCGAACTTCAGTTCGCACGCGTAGTCGACCGGCTCCGTCACCGAACCGGCGAGATCGGTCGCCTTGTCGAGCGCATCGGCGACGCGCTTGTCGAACGCGACGATGTCCTCGTCGGCAAAGCCGTTGTTCAGCGACAGCATCGGCGCATCGTGGACGACCGGCGTGAAGCCGCCGGCCGCCTCGCCGCCCACGCGCTGCGTCGGCGAATCGGGCGTCACGAGTTCGGGATGATCGGTTTCGAGCTGCTGCAACTCGCGAAACAGTCGGTCGTACTCGGCGTCGGGCAGATCCGGCTGATCGAGCACGTAGTAGGCGTAGTTCGCCCGCTCGAGTTGGTCGCGCAGCCACGCGGCGCGCGCGTCGGGCTGGCTGGCTGGCGGTTCGGCTTGGGTTCGGGCCATGCTGGCGGCAGATTCGTTCTGAGAAAATCGGATGCCCGATTATCTCAGTTTGCCGCCGTGGCGGGGCGCGCAAAACGCGCCCGATGCGCGTGCTGCAGCGCAAACAGCGAGGTGTGCGCCGCAGCGACGAACGGCGGCCCCGAGGCCCGCCGCCCGTGCGTTCGCGTTACTGGCTGAAGAGGCGGCGCGTGACCGGCGAACCGGCCGGGATGCCGGCTTCCTCGAGCTTCGCGTACAGCTTCATCAGTTGCTGGTCGATCGCGACGAGCGTCGATTCCGGCAGCGGCCGGCGCGAATCGTCGACGACCCGCGCACCGATCCGTTCGGACAGCGACTTCGCGTAGTCGCACATCAGCCGGAACGGCAGGATGTCCTCTTCGGCGACCGGCACGTCGAGCACCAGCGTGATCATGTTGCCGCCCTTGTACGTGAGGTCGTCACGCAGGAAGTTCGTGTCGCCGAACTGCAGCATGAACACCGGGTTCTGCTTCGCGTCGAGCTTCACGAAACGCGTGCCGTCGCGCGACAGCAGCAGCCCGTCCTGCGACGCGACCGCCTGCACGTAGTTCGCCGACCACGGCGCGCCGTCCGACATCACGTTGATCGACAACTGGGCGTCGCATTGCGCGGCAAACGCGTCGAGCTCGCGCGCCATCGCGACCGTTTCCATCATGTCCGGGAATTCCGGCGCGCCGTCGATCGCGTCGGCGAACTGCTGGACGCCCGTCACGAATTCGGAGAACTCGAGCTCGTTCAGCGCGCCGCTGCGGTTCGCGAGCTGCGCGGCCGCGCGCAGTTCCTCGTAGCGCACGCCGTTCTGCAGCAGCTCCCACTGGCCGCCTTCGGGCTTGCCTTCGATATGCACGGGCTTGCTGCCCGCGCGGCGCAGCCGCTGCGCGGCCGGCAGGATCTTGTCGCCCGGCAGCAAACCGGTGAGGCGGATCGGCACGATGCAGTCGATCCGGCGGTCGACGATCGCCGGCGGTGCCGACGAGATCGTCGTCGCGGCCGGCAGCACGGGTTCGACCGGCTCGGCCGCTTCAGCGTGCGTGTCGTGCGCGGTGGCCGGCACGGTGTCTTCGCCGGCGACCGCGTCGACCGGCTCGGCCGGCGACTCGACGCCGGTCGCCTCGGCCTGCAGATCGGCCGGCATGTCGGCAGGCGCCGCACCGCCGAAGGTCGGCTCGACGCGCGCGACTTCCGCCGACGCGGCAGCCGCAGCAGCCGGCGCCGCAGGCTCGCGCCGCACCGGCTGACGCACCGGCTCGATGAACGGCAACTCTTCGTCGCGCTCGGGGCGGTTCATCGCCTCGGCCGCTTCTTCCGGCATCGGGCGCGGCATCCTGCGCCGCACCTTCGCGCCCTGCCATGCGTTGTAGACCACGACGCCGCCCACCACGACGGCGCCCGCGCCGATCAAACCGAGTGTCAACTCGTCCATGCACGCTCCATCAGCAATTCTTGTTCGTCGGAACCGCGAACGGGCGCCCATGCGCCGCGCGAACGCGGTCCGGTTTCGTCAAACGTCAATTCTGGGCAAAACCCGCGGCGGTTTCCATGTCCACCGCGACGATCCGCGACACGCCCTGCTCCTGCATCGTCACGCCGATCAGCTGCTGCGCCATCTCCATCGCGATCTTGTTGTGCGAGATGAACAGGAACTGCGTCTTGTCGGACATCGCGCGCACGAGATTCGCGAAACGCTCGGTGTTCGCGTCGTCGAGCGGCGCGTCGACCTCGTCGAGCAGACAGAACGGCGCCGGATTGAGCTGGAACATCGCGAACACCAGTGCGGTCGCGGTCAGCGCCTTCTCGCCGCCCGACAGCAGGTGAATCGTCGCGTTCTTCTTGCCGGGCGGCTGCGCCATCACCTGCACGCCGGCATCGAGGATCTCGTCGCCCGTCATGATCAGCTTCGCCTGGCCGCCGCCGAACAGGCGCGGGAACAGGTCACTGAAGTGACGGTTGACCTCGTCGAAAGTGCCTTGCAGCAGCGTGCGGGTTTCCTGGTCGATCTTGTGGATCGCGTCCTCGAGCGTCGTGATCGCGTCGATCAGGTCGGCCGACTGCGCATCGAGGAACACCTTGCGCTCGCTCGCGGCCTTGAGCTCGTCGAGCGCGGCCATGTTCACCGGGCCGAGCGCATTGATCGCGTTGTTCAGGCGCGTGACCTCGCCTTGCAGGTACGACGGCTTCAGATCCGGCGTGAGCTTCTCGCGCAGCGCTTCCTCGTCGACCTCGGCCGCCGTCAGTTGCTCGGCGAACTGCTCGACCGCCAGGCGCGCGGCCTGCTCCTTCAACTGCAATTCGGTGATGCGATCGCGCAGCGGCTGCAGCGAGCGCTCGGCGACGAGCCGCTGCTCGTCCGACGCGCGCAGCTTCGCGGTCAGGTCGTCGAGTTCGATCCGCGCGGCCTGCAGCGCCTCTTCCTTCACCGCACGAACTTCGAGCGCGTCCTGCAGGCCCGTGTGCGCGGTCTGCTCGTTGATCGTCTCGAGTTCGGCGCGTGCGTCTTCCAGCGATCCGGCAACACGTTCGCTCTGCTCGTGCGCGACCTGGATGCTGCGCTTGAGTTCGTCGATCCGCGTCACCGCGTTGCGCGCGGCGAAGCGCGCGTCGTTCGCGCCGCGCTCCAGGTCACGCGCTTCCTGACGCGCCTGCGTCAGCGATTCGTCGAGCGCTTCGAATGCGAGCTGGTTGTCCTCGAAGCGCGCCTGCAGCTCCGCGAGTTCGCCGTCGAAACGTTCGAAATTCGCTTCCGATTCCGCGCGCATCGCGCGCTGCTCTTCGATCTGCGCGCCGATTTCCTCGAGTTCCTCGCGGATCTGCGTGCTGCGCTGCGTGTAACGTTCGTGCGCCTGCGCGAGCTTCAGCACGTCCATCTGCAGCGCGTGCACGCGTTGCGTCGCACGCTCGGCCTGTGCGCGCACGTCGCCGAGCGCCTGCGTGGCCTGCGTGTGCGCGGCTTCCGCGCGCACGGCCGCCGTGCGCGCCTCGTCGGCGAGCAGCGCCTGCGCACGCACCTGGCGCGTCAGGTTTTCGATTTCCTGCTGGCGGGCCAGCATCCCGGCCTGCTCCGAATCGGCGGCGTAGAGCTGCACGCCGACGCGCGTGACGACATGGCCGGCCTTGACGACGAACGCGCCGCCTGCCGGCAGCTGCGTGCGCGTCGCGAGCGCCTGTGCGACGTCGTCGGCGACATACACGTTGCCGAGCCAGTCGTTCAGCACCGCACGGATGCCCGCATCGTCGATGCGCACGAGCGACAGCACCGGACGCAGGCCCGCCACGGCCGCGGGCGGTTCGCCGGCCGCGGGCGGCGCATAGAACGCGAGCTTTGCCGGCGGCGCATCGGTCGCGAATGCCTTCACCCAGTCGAGATTCGACACTTCGAGCGCGGCGAGGCGCTCGCGCAGCACGGCCTCGAGCGCCGCTTCCCAGCCGGCTTCGACGTGCAGCTTCTTCCACAGGCGCGGCAGCGCGCCGAGCTCGTGCTTGTCGAGCCACGGCTGCACCTTGCCTTCGGTCTGCACGTTTTCCTGCAGTTGCTTCAACGCGGCGAGACGCGCCTCGAGCTGGTGGATCTGCGCGGCCTCGGCCTGCACGCGCTCCTGCGCGGCACGGCGTTCGCCATCGAGGCGCGGCACCGTTTCCTGCGCGTCGGCGAGGCGCGCCTGCGCTTCGGCAAGGATCTCTTCCTGCTCGGCCAGCTGCATGCGCAGCTCTTCGAGCTGGGCCTCGTCCGGCGCGTCGAGCCCGCCCGCTTCGCTCTTCAGGCGCTCATGGCGCTGCTGAAGCTGCTGAAGCTGCTGGTCGGCGTTGCGCTGGTGCGCGGCCTCGAGTTTCAGCGACTGTTCGGTCTGCGCGATCCGCGCGCGCTCGTCGTTGAGCTGCGCCTGCGCATCGCGCCATTTCGCTTCGAGCGCCGGCAGCGCGTCGTGCTTCGCGGCGGCGTTGTCTTCGGCGAGCGCGGCCTTCTCGTCGGCCATCGCGCGCGCTTCCTCGGCTTCCTCGAGCTCGTCCTGCGCCTTCTCGGCCTGCGCGCGCCATTGCTCGCGCTGCGCGTTCAGCGCGGCGATCTGCGCCTGCACACGATTGCGCGATTCGACGATGAACTTGATCTCGGCTTCGAGACGGCTCACCTCGGCATTCGCCTCGTAGAGCGAACCCTGCGCGCCCTGCATCGCGTCGCTCGCCGAGTAATGCGCGACACGCAGCGTCTCGAGCTGCGCCTCGACCTCGCGCAGCTTCGCCGTCTGCGCCTCGAGGTCGATCTGCGCCTGTTCGATCGCGCGCTGCTGCTTCTGCTGCTCGCCCGCGGCCTCGTTCTTGCGCAGCAGCCACAGCAGGCGCTGCTTCTCCTCGCCGTCGGCGACGAGTTCCTTGTACTTGGTCGCGACGACGGCCTGCGCCTCGAGCTTCTCGAGGTTCGCACCGAGTTCGCGGACGATGTCCTCGACGCGCGTCAGGTTCTCGCGCGTGTCGTGCAGGCGGTTCTCGGTTTCGCGGCGGCGCTCCTTGTACTTCGAGACGCCCGCGGCTTCCTCGAGGAACACGCGCAGCTCTTCCGGCTTCGCCTCGATGATCCGCGCGATCATGCCCTGCCCGATGATCGCGTACGCACGCGGCCCGAGGCCCGTGCCGAGGAAGATGTCCTGGATGTCGCGGCGACGCGCCGGCAGGTTGTTGATGTAATAACTCGACGTGCCGTCGCGCGTGAGCACGCGCTTCACGGCGATCTCGCCGTACTGGCCCCACTGGCCGGCCGCGCGGCCGTCGGAGTTGTCGAAGATCAGTTCGACGCTGGCCCGGCTGCCGGGCTTGCGGGCGGTCGAGCCGTTGAAGATCACGTCCTGCATCGACTCGCCGCGCAGCTCGGAAGCGCGCGACTCGCCGAGCACCCAGCGCACGGCGTCGATGATGTTGGACTTGCCGCACCCGTTCGGGCCCACCACGCCGACAAGCTGGCCCGGAACCTGGAAATGCGTGGGATCGACAAAGGATTTGAAGCCAGCGAGTTTGATCGAGCTCAGACGCACGGCGGTATCGGATGTGAAGAAGGTGTGAAACGGACGGAGCCGCACTGCGCGAGGCCGGACGGCCCATGCGCGCGACGCGCCCCGGAATTCAAAAGCGGGGCCGCGCGCATCCAGCGTTGGGCCCCGCAAACGGCTTCCATCATACCATCGCGCGTGCACCGTCCCGACCGTCGCCGGGTTTGTCCGGTGCCGGCGCGGCACGATGGACCCGGCTCGACAGCAGCGTGGCCAGCACGATGCACGCGCCGCCCGCCCACTCGCGCGCGGTCGGCAGCTCGTTCGCGAACACCCACGCCGACAGCGCGGTGATCACGATCTCGAACAGCATGATGATCGACGCACGGTTCGCCGGCACACGCGCGAGCCCGTACTGCACGAGCAGGTTGTTCGACGCCATCGTCACGCCGATCGCGACGATGATCAGCGCGGCGACACCGAGCTGGCCGCCCGCCGGCGCAGCCGGCAGCCCCTCGAACAGCGACGCGATCGCGCCGAACACGGCCGCGCCGCCGAACAGCGTCGCGGTGCGCATCTCCGCGCGCATCTCCGGCAGTTCGCGGCTCGCCTTGATCACGAGCACGTTGCTCATCGCGAAACTCAGCCCGGCAGCGAGGCCGGCCCATTCGGCCGGGCTGGCCGGCAGCGGCAGGCCGAGCGCCGGCGACCACAGCATCAGCATCGCGCCGCCGATCGACAGCGCCGCGAGCCCCGCGCCGGCCCAGGTCAGCCGCTCGCGCAGCAGGAAGTGCGCGTAGATCGCGGTCCACGCGGGGGTCAGGTAGAACAGCAGCATCACGCGCAGCACTTCGCCGTGGATCGTGCCCCACACGAACCCGAGGTTCGTCACGCCGGCCGTCACCGCGATGCCGGCCAGCACCCAGTGCCAGCGCAGCGTCGCGATCGTGCGGTGCCGCGCGACGATCACGAACAGGAACGCGACGAGGCTCGTCAGCGCGCTCGCGAGCGTGCCCGTCACGCCGAGCGACGCAAGGATCCGCAGCGGATACCAGATCAGGCCCCATACCGATGCGCCGATCAGGATGGCCAGCGTCGGCAGGCTGCCGCGTACCGCGTTATTCATTTGGTTCGATACCCTTTATTCGACCGGCCCGGCCGCCGTTCCGGCAGGCCGTGACCGCGTTCCGTCACGCTATAATCGTCCGTTGCGACCCGTGCGCCCGCGGCGCCCGTTCGCAGCCGCGCGGCGCGCCCGCCGCTTCTTTCGCTCCAACCGGCCGCGATGGCCGCTTCGCCCGTGAACCCTCGACTCGACTCGCTCCAGCCCTATCCCTTCGAAAAGCTGCGCGCCCTGTTCAAGGACGTGACGCCTTCCGGCGCCCTCAAACCGATCAGCTTCGGCATCGGCGAGCCCAAACATGCGACCCCGGCGCTGATCCGCGACGCCGTGGTGGCCGCGCTCGACGGTCTCGCGTCGTACCCGGCCACCGCCGGCTCGGACGCGCTGCGTACGTCGATCGCGCACTGGCTCGAGCGCCGCTACGGGCTGCCGGCCATCGATCCGGCCACGCAGGTGCTGCCCGTGTCGGGCTCGCGCGAGGCGCTGTTCTCGCTTGCCCAGACGGTGATCGACGCACGCCCGTCCGAAACGGGCGAGAAGGCGATCGTACTCTGTCCGAATCCTTTCTATCAAATTTACGAAGGCGCGGCGCTGCTGGCCGGTGCCGAACCCTATTTCGCGAACAGCGACCCGGCCCGCAACTTCGCGTGCGACTACGCGTCGGTGCCCGACGCGGTCTGGGCGCGCACGCAGCTGCTGTACGTCTGCTCGCCGGGCAACCCGACCGGCGCCGTGCTGACGCTCGACGACTGGCGCGAGCTGTTCGCGCTGTCCGACCGCCACGGTTTCGTGATCGCGTCCGACGAGTGCTATTCGGAAATCTATTTCGACGAAGCGGCACCGCCGCTCGGCGGCCTCGAGGCCGCGCACCGCCTCGGCCGCGGCTTCGAGCGGCTCGTGATGCTGTCGAGCCTGTCGAAACGCTCGAACGTGCCGGGCATGCGCTCGGGTTTCGTCGCCGGCGACGCCGCGCTGCTGAAGAAATTCCTGCTGTACCGCACGTACCACGGCGCGGCGCTGTCGCCGGTCTGGCAGCACGCGAGCATCGCCGCGTGGAACGACGAGGCGCACGTGCGCGAGAACCGCGCGCTGTACCTGCAGAAGTTCAACACGGTCACGCCGATGCTCGCCGACGTGATCGACGTGAAACTGCCCGACGCGGCGTTCTACCTGTGGGCCAACGTGTCGCGCACCGGCCTGTCGGACACCGAGTTCGCCCGCCGCCTGTACGCCGACTATAATGTGACGGTTCTGCCCGGCTCGTACCTGGCGCGCGATGCGCACGGCACGAATCCGGGCCGCGATTTCATCCGGATCGCGCTCGTCGCGGGCACCCCCGAATGCGTCGAGGGCGCGCAACGCATCGTCGATTTCTGCCGGTCTCTCGCGCGGTAATCGTCCATCCGATCAATTCCATCCAATCTCCTGCGAAAACGAACATGTCGCAACAACTTCAGCAAATCATCGATACCGCCTGGGACAACCGCGCCGAGCTGTCGCCGAAGGCCGCGCCGGCCGACGTCCGCGAAGCCGTCGCGCACGCGATCGAGCAGCTCGACAAAGGCGCGCTGCGCGTTGCCGAGAAGATCGACGGCAACTGGACCGTGCATCAGTGGCTGAAGAAGGCCGTGCTGCTGTCGTTCCGCCTGGAGGACAACGCGCCGATGCCCGCCGGCGGCTACTCGCAGTTCTACGACAAGGTGCCGTCGAAGTTCGCGAACTACACGGCAGAAGATTTCGCCGCAGGCGGCTTCCGCGTCGTCCCGCCGGCCATCGCGCGCCGCGGCTCGTTCATCGCGAAGAACGTCGTGCTGATGCCGTCGTACACCAACATCGGCGCGTACGTCGACGAAGGCACGATGGTCGACACGTGGGCAACGGTCGGTTCGTGCGCGCAGATCGGCAAGAACGTGCACCTGTCGGGCGGCGTCGGCATCGGCGGCGTGCTCGAGCCGCTGCAGGCGAACCCGGTCATCATCGAAGACAACTGCTTCATCGGCGCCCGCTCGGAAGTCGTCGAAGGCGTGATCGTCGAGGAAAACTCGGTGATCTCGATGGGCGTGTACCTCGGCCAGAGCACGAAGATCTACGATCGCGAGACGGGCGAAGTCAGCTACGGCCGCATCCCGGCCGGTTCGGTCGTCGTCGCCGGCAATCTGCCGTCGAAGGACGGCTCGCACAGCCTGTATTGCGCGGTGATCGTCAAGAAGGTCGACGCGAAGACGCGCGCGAAGGTCGGCCTGAACGAGCTGCTGCGAGGCGACTGATGGCGAAGCCGCACACCGTGGTCGTCTACGGCATTCCGAACTGCGACACCGTGAAGAAGGCCCGCGTGTGGCTCGACGATCACGGCGTCGAATTCGAGTTCCACGACTTCAAGAAGCTCGGCGTCAGCGCGCCGCTGATCGAAGACTGGCTGAAGGACGTGTCGCTCGACGCACTCGTCAACAAGCGCGGCACCACGTGGCGCGGCCTCGACGACGCAATGAAGGCGGCCGCCGAAACGAAGACCGGCGCGGTCGCGCTGATGATCCACAAGCCGTCGGTCATCAAGCGTCCCGTGCTGGTGGTCAACGGCCGCGTGAAATCGCTCGGCTTCGTGGCCGATCAATACGCGGCGCTGTTTGCCGCATAGGGCCGCCCGCGCTGCGCCTGTCGGCGCAGCCCGACGTCTTGTCGCTGCCGGCCACCGCGCCGGCATTTTTTATCGAAAGTGGTCCGAACCATGTCCGCCACCCTAGCTCTTACCGAACAGCTGATCGCCCGCGCGTCCGTCACGCCCGACGACCAGCATTGCCAGCAGATCCTGACCGAGCGCCTCGCCGCGCTCGGCTTCGAATGCGAGACCATCGCGTCGCACGGCGTGACCAACCTGTGGGCCGTCAAGCGCGGCGCCGACGGCCGCGACGGCAAGCTGCTCGCCTTCGCGGGCCACACCGACGTCGTACCGACCGGCCCGCTCGAGCAATGGAGCTCGCCGCCGTTCATCCCCGCCCATCGGGACGGCAAGCTGTACGGCCGCGGCGCGGCCGACATGAAGACATCGCTCGCGGCGTTCGTCGTCGCATCCGAGGAATTCGTCGCGGCACACCCCGGCCACCGCGGCGCGATCGCGTTCCTGATCACGAGCGACGAGGAAGGCCCCGCCACCGACGGCACCGTGAAGGTCGTCGAGCTGCTCGAAGCGCGCGGCGAACGCATGGACTACTGCATCGTCGGCGAACCGACGTCGACCCGCGAACTCGGCGACGTCGTCAAGAACGGCCGCCGCGGCTCGATGTCGGGCGAACTGGTCGTCAAGGGCGTACAGGGCCACATCGCCTATCCGCACCTCGCGAAGAACCCGATCCACCTGCTCGCGCCGGCGCTCGCCGAGCTCGCCGCCGAGCAGTGGGACGAAGGCAACGAATACTTCCCGCCGACCACCTGGCAGGTGTCGAACCTGCACGCCGGCACCGGCGCGACCAACGTGATCCCCGGCCATGCCGACCTGCTGTTCAACTTCCGCTTCTCGACCGCGAGCACGGTCGAGGGCCTGCAGGCGCGCGTGCACGCGATTCTCGACAAGCACGGCCTCGAATACACGCTGAAGTGGTCGGTGAGCGGCCTGCCGTTCCTCACGCCGCGCGGCGAGCTGTCGGGCGCACTGGAAAACGCGATCCGCACCGAAACGGGCATCACGACCGAGCTGTCGACCACGGGCGGCACGTCGGACGGCCGTTTCATCGCGCGCATCTGCCCGCAGGTGATCGAGTTCGGCCCGCCGAACGGCAGCATCCACAAGATCGACGAGCACATCGAAGTGCGCTTCATCGATCCGCTGAAGAACGTGTACCGCCGCGTGCTCGAACAACTGATCGCCTGATGGAGCCTCGCATGACGACACCTTTTGCCACTGTTCGCGACCTGCTGCGCTACGCGGTCACGCGCTTCTCGAAGGCGAAGCTCGCGTTCGGCCACGGCTCCGACAATGCGTACGACGAAGCGGCCTACCTCGTGCTGCGCACGCTCGAACTGCCGCTCGACACGCTCGAGCCGTTCCTCGACGCACGGCTCCTGCCCGACGAAATCGCGGCCGTGCTCGCGGTGATCGAACGGCGCGCGACCGACCGCGTGCCGGCCGCGTACCTCACGCATGAAGCCTGGATGCATGGCCATCGCTTCTACGTCGACGAACGCGTGATCGTGCCGCGCTCGTTCATCGGCGAACTGCTCGACGACGGGCTGCAGCCGTACGTCGCCGATCCCGAACAGGTCGGCGCCGTGCTCGAGCTGTGCACGGGCTCGGGCTGCCTCGCGATCCTCGCGGCGAGCGCGTTCCCGAATGCCGAGATCGACGCGGTCGACCTGTCCGACAAGGCCCTCGAAGTCGCCGAGATCAACGTGCGCGACTACGGCCTCGAAGACCGCGTCGCACTGCACCGCGGCGACCTCTACGCGCCGCTGCCCGCGTTCCGCACCGACCCGGGCACGCGTTACGACGTGATCCTGACGAACCCGCCGTACGTGAATGCGTCGTCGATGGCCGCACTGCCGCCCGAGTACCGTCACGAGCCGGAGATGGCGCTCGCGGGCGGCGATGACGGGATGGACATCGTGCGACGCATCGTCGCCGAAGCCCATCGCTGGCTGCACGACGACGGCGTGCTCGTCGTCGAGATCGGCAACGAGCGCGAGAACGTCGAAGCCGCGTTCGGCGGCCTCGAACTCACGTGGCTGCCCACCAGCGCGGGCGACGACGCCGTCTTCCTGATCCAGGCGTCCGACCTGCCGCGCAAGGCCTGAGCCTTTCCGGCTCGCCCGCCGTGCGGCGCACCATTGCGCCGCACGGTTGGGTAAGATGCGCGTAGGCGGCCGCCCGGCCGCGCGACCTCAGGAGTCCGTCACGCGCCCATGACCCTCGACTGGCTACATCTCGGCACCCTGATCCTGACCATCCATGTGCTCGGGATCGTCGCGGCGTGCCACGCGATCATGAACACGCGCACGTCGCAAGGCGCGATCGCATGGGCCGTCTCGCTTGCGGCCATGCCGTACCTGACGCTCGTTCCGTACCTGTTCCTCGGTCGCAGCAAGTTCTCCGGCTACGTCGACGCCAGGCGCCACGAGCTGGAAATGTTGCGCATGCACACACCCCGCTCGCCCTGGCTCAGCACCGATGCGACCGACGGGCCGGCCGCCGACGCGATCGGCCCGGCCGCGGTGCTCGCGCTCACGCGGCTCGGCGGCATGCCGTTCCTCGGCGGCAATTCGGTGCGCACGCTCGTGAACGGCGATGCGACGTTCTCGGCGATCCTGGCCGCAATCGACGCCGCACGCGATTACGTGGTGGTGCAGTTCTTCATCGTGCGCGACGATGCGCTCGGCCGGATGCTGCGCGACTCGCTGCTCGCGCGTGCGGCAGCCGGCGTGCGCTGCTGCCTCCTGTATGACAGCATCGGCAGCTTCGACTTGCCGCACAGCTACGTCGACACATTGCGCCGGGGCGGCGTCGAGGTGCATCCGTTCGCGACCAACCGGAAGTTCGTCAACCGTTTCCAGCTCAATTTCCGCAACCACCGCAAGATCGTCGTCGTCGACGGCAATCGCGCGTTCGTCGGCGGCCACAACGTCGGCGTCGAATATCTCGGTGCGAAGCCGCGCCTGTCGCCGTGGCGCGACACGCACATCGAGATACGCGGCCCCGTGGTCGCGAGCATCCAGTACGTGTTCGCCGAAGACTGGCACTGGGCGACGCAGAAGCTGCCGCCGCTCGCGATGCCGCCGCCCGCGCAGCCGGGCGACAACATGCATTGCCTCGCCGTGCCGATGGGGCCGGCCGACAAGCAGGAGACGGGCTCGCTGTTCTTCGTCGAGGCGATCAACGCCGCGCGCGAACGGGTCTGGATCACCACGCCGTACCTCGTTCCCGACGAAGCCGTGATCTCCGCGCTGAAGCTCGCCGTCATGCGCGGCGTCGACGTGCGCATCCTGATTCCGAGCCGGCGCGATCACTACGTGGTATTCGAGGCGTCGAAGCTGTACGCGCGCGATCTGATCGATGCAGGCGTGAAGGTATTCCGCTACCGGCCCGGCTTCCTGCACCAGAAGGTCGTGCTGATCGACCGCATCGCGGCGGCGATCGGCAGCGCGAATCTCGACAACCGCTCGTTCCGCCTCAATTTCGAGATCATGGTGCTGACCGTCGACCGCGCATTCGCCGACGAGGTCGAGACGATGCTCGTTGCCGACTTCGCACAGGCGTACGAGGTCGATGCGAACGAATACCGCCGCTCGCCTGCCTGGCGACGCATCGCGATGCACGTCGCGCGGCTGTTCGCGCCGATCCTCTGACGGCCGGGACCGCGGCGGCGGGCGGGCGACCCGCACCGGCGCCGCGAACGCCGCCGGCAGCCGTCACAGCAGCTTGTCGATATCCGCGGCGATTTCGTCCGGCTTGGTGGACGGCGCATAGCGCTTGACGATGCGCCCTTCGCGATCGATCAGGAATTTCGTGAAGTTCCACTTGATCGCCTTGAGGCCGAGAATGCCGGGCGCCTCATCGGTCAGGTAGCGGTACAGCGGATGCGCATGGTCGCCCTTCACGTCGATCTTCGCGAACATCGGGAACGTGACGCCGTAATTGCGCTCGCAGAACGCGCCGATCTGCGCGGCGTCGCCGGGCTCCTGCTTGCCGAACTGGTTGCACGGAAAGCCGAGCACATAGAAGCCACGCGCCGCGTACTGGTCGTACAGCTTCTGCAGGCCCGCGTACTGCGGCGTGAAACCACACTCGCTCGCGGTGTTGACGATCAGCAGCACCTTGCCGCGATACGCGTCGAGCGAGGCCGGCGCGCCGGCAAGCGTCTCTGCGCTGAACGAATACAGGGTGGACATCGGGCACTCCTTTTACGAAACCGGATCGACGTGGAGTCTAGGCGAAATTGCGCCATTGCGGCATCCGCCGAACGGCCAATGCCCGGCGCAGGCGGCGCGCAGTCTAGAATAGCGGTTTTGGCCAGTCATTTCCGCCGTGATCCGTTTCAATCAGTTCAGCCTTGCGCGCGGCACCAAGCCGCTGTTCGAGTCGACCTCCTTCGTACTCAATCCCGGCGAGAAAGCCGGCCTGATCGGCGCGAACGGCGCCGGCAAGTCGACGCTGTTCTCGGTCCTGCGCGGCGAGCTGCACTCCGACGGCGGCGATTTCTCGATGCCGCCGTCGTGGCGGATCGCCCACGTGTCGCAGGAAACACCCGCCGTCGACCGCTCGGCGCTCGACTACACGCTCGACGGCGACGCCGCGCTGCGCGAGATCGAGGCGCGCATCGCCGCCGCGTCTGCCGCGCATGACGGCGCCGCCGAAGCCGACGCGCACGCGGCGTTCGCCGACGCCGACGGCTACACCGCGCCGGCCCGTGCCGAGGCGCTGCTGCTCGGTCTCGGCTTCACGCTCGCGCAGACGCGCGAATCCGTCGCCAGCTTCTCCGGCGGCTGGCGCATGCGCCTGAATCTCGCGCAGGCGCTGATGTGCCGCTCCGACCTGCTGCTGCTCGACGAACCGACGAACCACCTCGACCTCGACGCGATCGTCTGGCTCGAAGACTGGCTGCACCGCTACCCCGGCACGCTCGTCGTGATCTCGCACGACCGCGAATTCCTCGATTCGATCTGCAATGTCACGCTGCACCTGGAAAACCGCCAGGTGAAGCGCTACGGCGGCAACTACTCGCAGTTCGAAGTGCTGCGCGCGCAGCAACTGGCGCTGCAGCAAAGCGCCTACGAAAAGCAGCAGAAGACGATCGAGCACCTGCAGAGCTTCGTCGACCGCTTCAAGGCCAAGGCGACCAAGGCCAAGCAGGCGCAGAGCCGGATGAAGGCGCTCGAGAAGATGGAGCTGATCGCGCCCGCGCACATCGCGTCGCCGTTCACGTTCGAATTCCGCACGCCCGATGCCGCGCCGAACCCGATGATGGTGATGGAAGACGTCCGCTGCGGCTACCACGCCGACGGCGGAGCGGAGATCCCGATCGTCGAGCGCGTTGCGCTGTCGATCCAGAACGGCCAGCGCATCGGCCTGCTCGGCGCGAACGGCCAGGGCAAGTCGACGCTGATCAAGACGCTGGCCGGCACGCTCGCACCGCTGTCGGGGCACGTCCGCGACGGCAAGGGGCTGACGATCGGCTATTTCGCGCAGCACCAGCTCGAAACGTTGCGTGAGGACGATTCGCCGCTGGCGCATCTGGCGCGGCTCGCGCCCGACACGCGCGAGCAGGAACTGCGCGACTTCCTCGGCGGCTTCAACTTCTCCGGCGACATGGCAACCAGCCCGGTCGGGCCGTTTTCGGGCGGCGAAAAGGCACGCCTCGCGCTCGCGCTGATCATCTGGCAGAAGCCGAATCTGCTGCTGCTCGACGAACCGACCAACCACCTCGACCTCGAAACGCGCCATGCGCTGACGATGGCGCTCGCGCAGTTCGAGGGCACGCTGATCCTCGTCTCGCACGACCGCCACCTGCTGCGCGCGACGACCGACCAGTTCATGCTGGTCGCGAAACACCGGCTGCAGCCGTTCGACGGCGACCTCGACGACTACCGCGACTGGCTGCTGCAGCACGCGGCCGAGCAGCGCGCCGCCGCGAAGGCGGACAGCGCGGCTTCGTCGGCCGCGGGTGCCGCGGCCAACCGCAAGGACCAGAAGCGTCAGGCCGCCGAGGAACGGCAGCGCCTGTCGGTGCTGAAGAAGCCGCTGCAGACGCGTATCACGAAGCTCGAAAAGGAAATGGAGACGCTGCACGCGGAGAAGGCACGCCTCGACGCATTCGTCGCAGATCCGGCGAGCTACGACGCCGAGCGCAAGACGGAGTTGACCGATGCGATCCGCAAGCTCGGGGACGTCAACACGCGTCTCGAGACGGTCGAGGCCGACTGGCTTGCCGCGCAGGAAGAGCTCGAGCAGATCGGCTGACCGCTGTCGCGGCACAACCGGCCGGTACGCCAGCCCGGCGTGCCGGCTGCCTCGGGACCGCAGCACCTTGATATCGCGACACCTCGACAGGCCCATCCGTCCTTCTTCGGGCCCGGATGCGACAAGGCCGGGCGCACGGTCCCGGCCTGTTCATTCACTACCGTCGTCACCCGGTTCGCCGGCCATCCGCCAGGCTGCCGGCTCAGCGGCGCGGCAGCGTATCGCGCGGCATCTGCTCGTCGTCGCCCATCAGGTACCGGCGCCCTTCGGTCGGCCGCCGGATCGCGGCAGCGACTTCCGCTTCCGTCACGTCCTCGGACACGACCTTGCGCGCGAGACGCCCCTCTTCGTCGATCCATTCGACGATCCGGCATCCACCGCCCCAGGGTTGCCGAATCGGCTCCGACACGCGGCAGCCGCGCAGGTTGTAAAGGCGTCCGCCCGGCGCTTCCCCATAGGATTTCAACATAGGTTCCCTTCGCATTGCGCGGTTCGACAATCCGGCAAAGGATAGGGAAAAGCGATGTCCGGCGGGTTACAGAAGCCTACATATTCTTTACAACGAATTACGCGCCAGATCGCCGGCAGGCCCGGCCCGCGTGCCCGTGCAGCCGGTCACTCGAGATCGCGCACGCGGTCGATCGCCTGCTCGAGCCGATCGACGGCCATCACGTTCAGCCCTTCGATCGGCTGCTTCGGCGCATTCGCCTTCGGGATCAACGCGGACGTGAAACCGAGCTTCGCGGCCTCGCGCAGCCGCTCCTGCCCGCGCGGCGACGGCCGGATCTCGCCCGCCAGCCCGACTTCGCCGAACACGATCAGCCCCTTCGGCAGCGCCTTGTTGCGCATCGACGAATGGATCGCGAGCAGCACCGCGAGGTCGGCGGCCGGCTCGGTGATCTTCACGCCGCCCACCGCATTGAGGAACACGTCCTGGTCGAAGCACGCGATGCCCGCATGACGGTGCAGCACCGCGAGCAGCATCGCGAGCCGGTTCTGTTCGAGGCCGACCGCGAGCCGGCGCGGGTTCGGCACGTGTGCGGTGTCGACGAGCGCCTGGACTTCGACGAGCAGCGGGCGCGTGCCCTCCTGTGTAACGAGCACGCACGAGCCGGGCACGACCTGCTCGTGCTGCGACAGGAACAGTGCGGACGGATTCGCGACGCCGCGCAGCCCGCGCTCCGTCATCGCGAACACACCGAGTTCGTTGACCGCGCCGAAGCGGTTCTTGAACGCGCGCACGAGCCGGAACGACGAGTGCGTGTCGCCTTCGAAGTACAGGACCGTGTCGACGATGTGCTCGAGCACGCGCGGGCCGGCCAGATTGCCTTCCTTCGTCACGTGCCCGACCATGATGATCGCGGTGCCCGACTGCTTCGCGATGCGCGTGAGCTGCGCCGCGCATTCGCGCACCTGCGCGACGGAGCCGGGGGCCGACGTGAGCGCTTCCGAATAGACGGTCTGGATCGAGTCGATCACGGCCACGTCCGGCCGCTCCGTGTCGATCGCGGCCTGGATCTTCTCGAGCTGGATCTCGGCAAGCAGCTTCAGTTCGTCTGCCGGCGCACCGCCGTCGAGCAGCGCAAGCCGTTGCGCGCGCAACGCGATTTGCGCGGCCGATTCCTCGCCGCTGATATAGAGCGCACGCCGCTCGCTCGCGATGTCCGCGAGCGATTGCAGCAGCAGCGTCGATTTGCCGATACCCGGATCGCCGCCGATCAGTACGACGCCGCCCGGCACGAGCCCGCCGCCGAGCACGCGGTCGAATTCGCCGATGCCGGTGGAGAAGCGCGGCACGTCGGCTGCTTCGATGTCGACGAGACGCTGCACGGGCGCACGCTTCGCGAGCGACTGGAAACGATGGGCCGACGGCGTTTCAGGAACCGATTCGACGAGCGTATTCCAGGCCTGGCACGACGGGCATTGCCCTTGCCACTTCGGGGTCTGTCCACCGCACTCGCTGCAGACGTATACAGTTTTCTGTTTGGCCACGCGCGATGCCCTTATTCCGCGCGCACGGGCACACGGCCGGCGACTGCACACATCAGCTCGTAACCGATCGTGCCGCAATGGCGGGCGACGTCGTCGATCGGCAATGCATTGCCCCACAGCTCGACACGCGCGCCGACGCCGGCTTGCGGGCACGGGGTCAGGTCGACGGTAATCATGTCCATCGACACGCGACCGACGATCCGCGTGCGGATGCCGTCGACGATCACGGGCGTGCCTTCGGGCGCGACCCGCGGATAACCGTCCGCATAACCGCATGCGACCACGCCGATCCGCATCGGCGCCTGCGCGGAAAACGTCGAGCCGTAGCCGATCGCCTGGCCCTTCGCGATCGTCTGCACCGCGATCAGTTCGGACGCGAGCGTCATCGCCGGCTTCAGCCCCGTGTCGGCGATGTCGGACGACAGCCCCGACGGCGACGCGCCGTACAGCACGATCCCCGGGCGCACCCAGTCGAAATGCGTGTCCGGATGCCACAGCACGGCGGCCGAGTTCGCGAGACTGCGCGCGCCGGCGATGTTTTCCGCGCCGCGCTCGAACGTCGCGAGCTGCTCGGCGACGCCGCGCTCGTTGTCCGCATCCGAAAAATGGGTCATCAACGTGATCTGGCCGATGCCGGGGCACGCGCGGGCGCGCTCCCACGCGGCGCGGTATTTCTCCGGCAGGTAGCCGAGCCGGTTCATCCCGCTGTTCATCTTCAGCTGCACGTTGACGGGTTTCGACAGCCGCGCCGTTTCCAGCATCCGCATCTGCTCGTCGTTGTGGACGGTCGTCGTCAGGCTGTAGCGGTCGATCACGTCGATGTCGGTCGAGCGGAAGAACCCCTCCAGCAGCAGGATCGGGCCGGCCCAGCCGAGCTCGCGCAGCTTGACTGCCTCGTCGAGGTCGAGCAGGCCGAAGCCGTCGGTGCCGCGCAGGCCCGGAAACGCGCGGGCGAGACCGTGCCCGTACGCGTTCGCCTTGACGACCGCCCAGACCTTGGACGGGCCGGCAAAGCGGCGGACGACGGAGAGATTGTTCGCGAGAGCGGCGGTGTGGATGGTGGCGGAGATCGGGCGCGGCATGGGAAATTTACGTAAAGACGCTTGCGAATCATCAGCTTACCGCGCCTTTTGAGCACTGAAGCCGACAACTTGCGGAACGATCGGGGAATCTTGCTAGTCCGAACTGGCGTATTTTCATGTTATAAAGCCGTGCGCACAACCCATTTCGAACGGAATAAGCCGATCGCATACCAGGCGGCCTACGCGGCCCTGCCGCAGCGACGAAAGCATCGCATCAGATGAAAAAAGGTTTTTACACCATCATGGCCGCGCAGTTTTTCTCGTCGCTGGCCGACAATGCGCTCCTCATCGCCGCCATCGCCCTGCTGAAAGACCTTCACGCCCCCAACTGGATGACACCGCTGTTGAAGCTGTTCTTCGTGTTGTCCTATGTGGTGCTGGCGGCGTATGTCGGTGCGTTCGCGGATTCGCGCCCGAAGGGCCGCGTGATGTTCATCACCAACTCGATCAAGGTGGTCGGCTGCATGATCATGCTGTTCGGCGCCCACCCGCTGATCGCGTACGGGATCGTCGGCTTCGGCGCGGCAGCCTACTCGCCCGCGAAATACGGCATTCTCACCGAGCTGCTGCCGGCCGACCGGCTGGTCGCCGCCAACGGCTGGATCGAAGGCACGACCGTCAGCTCGATCATCCTCGGCACCGTGCTCGGCGGTGCGCTGATCAGCCCGCACATCGCGTCGCACGTGATCGCGCACACCCCCGCCTGGATCGGCACGCCCGCCGAAGCGGCGATGGCGATCATCATGGCGATCTACGTGGTCGCCGCGCTGTTCAACCTGCGCATTCCCGATACCGGCGCCCGCTACCCGAAGCAGGAACGCGGCCCGGTCAAGCTCCTCACCGATTTCGCCGACTGCTTCATGGTGCTGTGGCGCGACAAGCTCGGCCAGATCTCGCTGGCGGTCACGACGCTGTTCTGGGGGGCAGGTGCGACGCTGCAGTTCATCGTGCTGAAGTGGGCTGAAGTCTCGCTCGGCATGTCGCTGTCGGAAGGCGCGATCCTCCAGGCCGTGGTCGCCGTCGGCGTCGCGGCCGGCGCAATCGCCGCCGCGGCCCGGATCCCGTTGAAGAAGTCGCTGACCGTGCTGCCCGTCGGCATCGTCATGGGCATCGCGGTGATGCTGATGGCGTTCTACACGCGCGACCTGTTCCCGCCGCACTGGGCCGTGCATTTCGGCCACCTGCGCATGCCCGTGTACCTGATCATCGCGTACATCTTCCTGATGTGCGTGGGCGCGCTGTCCGGTTACTTCGTGGTTCCGATGAACGCGCTGCTGCAGCATCGCGGCCACGTGCTGCTGTCGGCCGGCCACTCGATCGCGGTGCAGAACTTCAACGAGAACCTGTCGGTGCTCGTGATGCTGTGCCTGTATGCGGTGCTCGTGTGGCTCGACGTGCCGGTCGGCGTCGTGATCGTCCTGTTCGGCACGTTCGTCTGCCTGACGATGTGGCTCGTGATGCGCCGCCACCAGGCGAACCAGCGCCAGTTCGACTCGGTCGCGCTGATCGGCGAATCGCGGCACTGACGCTACACTTCCCGTTTCCGTCCGCCGGCGCCGGTCTCCAAACCGGCGCATTGCCCCGATGACGCACCCGATACCCAACATCCTGACGATCGCCGGCTCCGATTCGGGCGGCGGCGCAGGCATCCAGGCCGACCTGAAGACGTTCTCCGCGCTGGGCGCCTACGGCGCCAGCGCGATCACCGCGTTGACCGCCCAGAACACCCGCGGCGTAACGGGCGTGCATGCGCCGGACGCGGCGTTCGTGGCCGCACAGCTCGACGCGGTGTTCAGCGACATCCGCATCGATGCGGTCAAGATCGGGATGCTCGCGAATGCGGCGATCGTGCACGCGGTCGCCGACGCGCTGCGGCGTTATGCGCCACGCTTCGTCGTACTCGACACGGTGATGATCTCGAAGAGCTCGCACGCGCTGCTGGCGCCCGACGCCGTCGACGCGTTGCGCGATGCGCTGCTGCCGCTCGCGACGGTCGTGACGCCGAACCTGCCCGAAGCGGCCGCGCTGCTGAACGACGTGCCCGCCACCACGGAAGACGACATGGTCCGGCAAGGCCGGGCTCTGCTACAGACGGGCGCGCGTGCCGTGCTGATGAAAGGCGGCCACCTGCCGGACGCGTCCGCGAGCCCCGACTGGCTCGTCGAAGCGGCGCGCACCGTGCGGCTCGACGGTGCACGCGTACCGGTCAGCAACACGCACGGCACCGGCTGCACGCTGTCGTCGGCGATCGCCGCGCTGCTTCCGCAACAGCCCGACCTCGAAAGCGCAGTGCGCGAAGCCAAGACCTACCTGACCGGCGCGATCGCCGCGAGCGGCCACCTCGACGTCGGCCACGGCGTCGGCCCCGTCCATCACTTCCATCGCTGGTGGTAAGCGCCGGCTGACGCGACGTCAGTGATCCTGCGCCGCGAACGCCTGCGCGCGCACCGGCCAGTCGTCCGGCACGACGAACCCGCGCGCCCGTTCGCGCCAGGTGCCGTCACCGCCCTGTTCATGAATACCGATCAGCGCGGGGGCCTCGCGCGTCGTCAACACGGGCGGCAGTTCCAGAGCGGCCGCCAGCGGTTCCGGCTCGAATCCGGTATCGGCGGCGGCACGCCGCGGCGCCAGCCACGCCAGCCTCGGCAACACACTCCATGCGGCGCCGGCGGGCTGCGCGGCCGCCCACGCCGGCCACTGCGCGTGCGTCAGCCAGAATCCGCGCGGGTGATCCGGCGCGATTTCGGCGGACACCGGCGGCAACGGCTCGCCGTGCGGATAGAACAACCAGCCCTTGATGAACATCTGCGCGTCGGACGGCGCGCCGTAGCCGAGCCGCGCGAACCCGTCGTGTTCGCCGAGGCGCAACTGGTGATCGAGCAGCCGGCTGCGCTTGCGGTCGAACCGGTCGACGAGATTGGGGCCGACGAAGTCGGCAAGCGATGCACCGTCGCGTACCGGCGCGCACAAATAGCACTTCACCGCGAGTTCCCAATGCAGGCGCTGACCGCCCGGCGCGTCGACGAGAAAATCGACTTCGCCGAGCGTCTTGCCGTTGCTGCGCAGCGGGAGATTGGCCGCGACGAGCCGCAGCGACGGGCCGTGCGTCAGGAAATACTCGAGCAGGCATTCCGCGTAGCGGCCGAGCCGGGTGGGCCGGAACCCGTCGAGCGCGCGATGCAGCGGCCCGGGCTGCGCATCGAGCGCGGCGAGCCATGCGTGGACGGCCGACTGCCCGGCCGCATCCGGCCACGGGCGCGCAAGCGGCGCTCCCGGTACCGCGGTGAGGAGGCTCGGGCTGGCAAGCAACCAGCCCAGATCGCGAACCGCGGCGTCATGCAGCGTATCGACGAATGCGCACGCCGCGCCCGTCGTCATTGCCCGGCCGGCCCGTTCACGTCGGCGCCTTCCGCGCGCCGGAACGTGTCGCGTGCGAGGCACAGGTCGGCCCATGCCTTCGACTTGTCCTGCAGGCTGCGCAACAGGTATGCCGGGTGGTAGGTCACGATCACCGGCACGCCCTCGTACGCATGCACGCGCCCGCGCAGCGACGCGATGCTCGCATCCGTCTTCAGCAAGGTCTGCGCGGCGAAACGGCCGAGCGCGACGATCAGCTTCGGCTTCACGAGCGCGACCTGACGCTGCAGATAAGGCTCGCAGCGCGCGACCTCGTCCGGCTCCGGGTTACGGTTGCCGGGCGGCCGGCACTTGATCACGTTCGCGATGTACACGTTGTCGCCGCGCTGGAGCGCCAGCGACTGCAGCATGTTGTCGAGCAGCTTGCCGGCCTGGCCGACGAACGGCTCGCCCTGCTTGTCCTCGTTCTCGCCCGGCGCTTCGCCGATCAGCATCCAGTCCGCTTCGCGGTCGCCGACCCCGAACACGGTGTTCGTTCGCTTCTCGCACAGCCGGCAGAGCGTGCAGTCGGCCACGCGCGCAGCCAGCGCGTCCCAGTCGAGTGTCGCAACCGGGGTTTCGGCGCGTCGCAATGGGGCCGCCGGCGCGGGATCGCCCGGCGGCGCCGCATCGAACCACGCAAAATCGTCGGCTCCGGCAGGCGGCGCATCGTCCATCGGCGGCATCGTGTCGGTCGATGCGACCGGCGCGGCGCGCGCGGGCACGCGATCGCCGTCGTCGACGCGGTGCGCCGGGGCGGCTGGCTCGCGAGCCGGCGGAACATCGACGTTCCGCGCCACTGCCGGCGTCGCCTCGTCTTGCACTGGCGTACGCGCGGTGCGCGCAGGTCGCTCGGTCGCAACGACGGCAGGTGCGGCGTTCTCCGCCCCCGTTTGCGCCGCGGCGGGCGCTTCGACTGCCGCACCCGCGTTCGCACCTTCATTCACGCCCTGCCCGCGCCGCACCCAGATCTGCGCGAGGCCCATTTCCTCGAGCGCCGCTTCAGCCCATGCCATGCGCGTCCCCCTCATCCTTGTTCAGCGTCAGACGCATCACGATCGCGTCTTCCCGGCTGTGATGCTTCGCCGGGTAGTAATTCTTGCGCCGGCCGATCGTCACGAAGCCGAAGCGCTCGTACAGATGGATCGCGCGCGGATTGGACGGCCGCACCTCGAGCAGCACGCCGTCGAGCCGCTCCGCGCGCGAAATGCGCACGGCCTCGCGCAGCAGCGCAAGGCCGGCACCCGCGCGCTGCGCGGCCGGCGCGACGCACAGATTAAGCAGGTGCATCTCGTCGACCACGGGCATCAGCACGCAATAGCCGACGAGCGAACCCGTCACGTGCCGCAGGCACACGCCCAGGTAGCCGTTGCGCAACGAATCCTCGAAGTTGCCGCGGCTCCACGGGAACTCGTACGCGACGTGCTCGATCGCGACGACCTCGTCGAGATCGGCATCCGTCATCGGCGCCAGGTAGCGGTCGCTCAGCAGTACGCCCGTCATCCCTTCGCTCCGCCTGCCTGAGCGGCGCGTGCCGCGACGCGCTCGGCGGTCGTCTGTGCCACCTTGTCGCGCACGTACTCCGGTGCGGCCTGGTCGGCCGGCACCGTACGGCCGGCGCGGAACGCGCGCAGCGCGGCATGGGCGACCGCCAGCGCGTGCGGCATCGCGTCGCCGTCGATCACGGCCGCGTGCGCCGCGGCCGGCAACTGCGCGCCGAACGCGGCAGCCGCGTTACCCGCGAGCGTGAACGGCGTGTCGGGCACGCCGACCGCACCCGGTACATCGAGCGAAGCCGGATGCAGCGTGAGCCAGTCGCCGGCGCTTTCGTCCCACGCGAAGTCCGCCCAGTAGGCTTCGTCCATCCGCGCATCCAGCGCGGCGAGGACGCGGGTCGTACCGGGGGCGCGCAGCCGCGCGTGCTCGGCGCACGCGAGCAGCGTGCCGATCGGCACGACCGGCAGCCCGCGCCCGAACGCGAGCCCCTGGGTAATGCCCGTCGCGGTGCGCAGGCCCGTGAACGAGCCGGGGCCCGCGCCGAACGCGATCGCGTCGCAATCGGCGAGCGTCAGCCCCGATTCGGCGAAGAGCGCCTGGATTGCCGGCAGCACGCGCGTGCTCGACACGGCGCCCGTCAGCTCGTGGCGGACCCAGGTTTGCGGGATGGAAACGGCGTCATCGGCGTGGGCCGAGCGCAGCAGCGCGACCGAGCAGTATTCGGTCGACGTATCGATGGCGAGGAGCACTGTTTGCGTCATGGGCGACATTGTAATGCGGCACCCCGCTCCCACGGGCGATCGGGCCCGATCCGTGCGCACGCGCACGCCCGGCGGCGGTTTGGAAGGATCGCTCGACCCCGCGCGGCGGTCCGCTTGTTAAGATCGCCCGACCTGAAACCCTTACGGAGACACCCGATGAGCGAACTCACCGCCCAATTCGACCAGGCCCAGATCGACGTCAAGCAACTGACGGAACGGCCGGGCAACCTGACCCTGCTGCGCCTGTACGCGCTCTTCAAGCAGGCGACCGACGGCGACGCCCATGGCGACAAGCCGGGCTTCACCGACATCGTCGGCAAGTACAAGTACGACGCATGGGATGCGCTGAAAGGCACGTCGCAGGATGCGGCAAAGCAGCAGTACATCGAACTCGTCGAATCGCTGAAGAACGGCACGGCATCCTGACCGAATAGCCTTCGGCCGCCCCCGGTCGCAATAGGCAATCAAATCAGTGGCGCAGCGCAGCAAATCTCTTTATAATGCTGGCTGCGTCATCTCCGCGCTCGGCTCGCAAGCCGTTCCGGCCCGACGCCTCGTAGCGTTAAGCTCCAATCCGGTTTAGAACCTGTCCCCTCCTGCTTCGACCTTCGCGGTCGTCACTTATCAGGCTGGCGGCCCCGCTCCTGAAGCGCGCCGCACCCAAAACAGCTTCTAATGCCTCATCCGCCGACGGTTCGGCGGATTGCACCCGTTTCCCGATTTGCTCGCTGAATCCGACGACTTGGGTATGCGCGATTGGCGCCGACGTTTCACCCACTGTGTTTCAAGGATTGTTATGACTTCGAGCATCAACTCCAGCCCGCTCAACGCGATCGCCGACCAGGCGCTCGGTCTCGACGACGCCGCCGCACCGGCCGCGGTCGAACCGGCGTCGGACGAGCCGAGCTTCGCGTCGCTCGGGTTGTCGCCGGAGATCGTCTCCGCGCTGCAGGCCGCCGGCTATGTGAAGCCGACGCCGGTCCAGCAGCGCGCGATTCCGGCCGGCATCGCCGGCCGTGACCTGCTGGTCTCGAGCCCGACCGGTTCGGGCAAGACCGCTGCATTCATGCTGCCCGCGATCGAACGTTTCGCGCAGCTCCAGAAGGCACAGGCGCAGCAACCGCGCGCGCCGCGTGAACCGAACCAGGGCGACCGCCGTGCGCGCCGCCCGCAACCCGTCGCGCGCCCGGGCCTGCTCGTGCTGACGCCGACCCGCGAACTCGCGATGCAGGTCACCACCGCCGCGTCGACCTACGGCAAGCACCTGAAGCGCCTGCGCACGGTCAGCATCCTCGGCGGCGTCGCCTACGGCCAGCAGCTGATGCTGCTCGCGAAGAACCCCGAAATCCTGGTCGCCACGCCGGGCCGTCTGCTCGATCACCTCGAACGCGGCCGTATCGACCTGTCCGAGCTGAAGATGCTCGTGCTCGACGAAGCCGACCGCATGCTCGACATGGGCTTCATCGACGACATCGAAACGATCGTCGCCGCGACGCCCGCGACGCGCCAGACGATGCTGTTCTCGGCCACGCTCGACGGCAAGATCGGTTCGCTGACGAGCCGCCTGCTGAAGGATCCCGAGCGCATCGAGATCCAGCAGCGCCTCGAGTCGCGCGCGAACATCGCGCAGACCGTGCACTACGTGGACGACCGCGATCACAAGGATCGCCTGCTCGATCACCTGCTGCGCGACGACGCGCTCGACCAGGCGATCATCTTCACGGCGACGAAGATCGACGCCGACCAGCTCGCCGGCCGTCTCGCCGACGCAGGCTTCGAATCGGCCGCGCTGCACGGCGACCTGCCGCAGGGCGCGCGTAACCGCACGATCCGTGCGCTGCGCGAGCGCCGTGTGCGCGTGCTGGTCGCGACCGACGTCGCGGCGCGCGGCATCGACATCCCGGGCATCACGCACGTGTTCAACTACGACCTGCCGAAGTTCGCGGAAGACTACGTGCACCGTATCGGCCGTACGGGCCGTGCGGGCCGTTCGGGCACCGCGGTGAGCCTCGTGCACCACGCCGAACAGGGCGCGCTCAAGCGCATCGAACGCTTCGTGCGCTCGCCGCTGCCGGTCAACGTGATCGAAGGTTTCGAGCCGCGCAAGGCACCCCCGCGCAACGGCGGCACCGGCGGCCGCGGCCGTCCGGGCGGCGGTAACGGCGGCGGTCGACACTTCGGCGGCAAGCCGGGCGGCGGTCATGGCGGCAACGGCCGCAGCTACGGCGGCGGCAATGGCGGCGGCTGGAGCGGCAAGCCGGGCGGCAGCCGTGACGGCGGCCCGCGCCGCGACGGTCAACGCAGCGGCGGCCCGCGTCGCAGCAACTCCGCGTCGTAAGCACGCACGGGCGGCCACCGGCCGCCCCACGGATGGCACTGCCCATTCAGCCAACCGGCGTATCTGCGCCGGTTTTTTTTCGCCCCGCCCCACATTTCACGATGCGGAAAATTTTTTTGTGTCGTAAAAAATCATGTTGCGTGGCACAACCCGAGTGATTGCGGGATGGGAAAAGGCGTTTCTTATCTCGAAATTACAACTTCAAGCCACTGATTCAAAACAACTAAAAATTTGACTGCCGCCCCACAAAGCCCCCTGTCCCGCCTCGGTCGATTTGCCTAGACTCTTATACAAGACCTCACGAACCGGAACGCAACGCTCCCGGCTTCGAGAACAGCCTCACCACCGTCAGATTCAACCCATCAGGCATCGCACCGCATCAAGGAGCTCATCATGTCGCGTCAGCAACAGGCACAGGAACTGCAAAAGCAATGGGAAACCGATCCGCGCTGGAAAGGCATCAAGCGCAGCTATTCGGCTGAGGACGTGGTCCGCCTGCGCGGTTCGGTTCCGATCGAGCACACGCTCGCCAAGCGCGGCGCGGAAAAGCTGTGGAGCCTCGTCAACAACGAACCGTTCGTCAACGCACTCGGCGCGCTGACCGGCAACCAGGCGATGCAGCAGGTGAAGGCCGGCCTGAAGGCCATCTACCTGTCCGGCTGGCAAGTGGCCGGCGACGCGAACGTCGCGGGTGAAATGTACCCGGACCAGTCGCTGTACCCGGCAAACTCGGTGCCGCTCGTCGTGAAGCGCATCAACAACACGCTGACGCGCGCCGACCAGATCCAGTGGTCGGAGGGCAAGAATCCGGGCGACGAAGGTTATGTCGATTTCTTCGCACCGATCGTCGCCGACGCGGAAGCCGGTTTCGGCGGCGTGCTGAACGCGTTCGAGCTGATGAAGGCGATGATCGAAGCCGGTGCATCGGGCGTCCACTTCGAGGACCAGCTCGCGTCGGTGAAGAAGTGCGGCCACATGGGCGGCAAGGTGCTCGTGCCGACCCGCGAAGCCGTCGCGAAGCTGTCGGCAGCGCGTCTCGCGGCCGACGTGATGGGCACGCCGACCGTGCTGGTCGCCCGCACCGACGCGGAAGCCGCCGACCTGATCACGTCCGACGTCGACGACAACGACAAGCCGTTCCTCACGGGCGAGCGCACGGTGGAAGGCTTCTTCCGCACGAAGCCGGGCATCGGGCAGGCGATCTCGCGCGGTCTTGCCTATGCGCCGTACGCCGACCTGGTCTGGTGCGAAACCGGCAAGCCGGATCTCGAGTACGCGAAGAAGTTCGCGGAAGCGATCCACAAGCAGTTCCCGGGCAAGCTGCTGTCGTACAACTGCTCGCCGTCGTTCAACTGGAAGAAGAACCTCGACGACGCGACGATCGCGAAGTTCCAGAAGGAGCTCGGCGCGATGGGCTACAAGTTCCAGTTCATCACGCTGGCCGGCTTCCATGCGCTGAACTACTCGATGTTCAACCTCGCGCACGGCTATGCCCGCACGCAGATGAGCGCCTTCGTCGAACTGCAGCAGGCCGAGTTCGCGGCCGCGGACAAGGGCTTCACGGCCGTCAAGCACCAGCGCGAAGTCGGCACCGGCTACTTCGACGCCGTGACGCAGACGGTCGAACGCGAAGCGTCGACGACCGCACTGCACGGCTCGACCGAGGACGAGCAGTTCTTCGACGGCAAGAAGGTCGCGTAACACGCGCCAGGCGTGTCATGCCGATGCCCGCCCCGTCTCGCGACGGTGCGGTATCGGCCACCGAACAAGAATCAGGGAGGAGACGGCAGGCGCGCGATACCGATCGCGCGACCGGCCGCGCGGCCTGCATGCCGCCAGCAACGACGCGCGCCGGCTTCGTCCGGCGCGCCCTTTTTCCAGGGCACCGCCCTACCGATAGACGATCACCGGAATTTTCGTATGGGTCAGCACGCGCTGCGTCTCGCTGCCGATCAGCAAGCTGCCGAGCCCGCGGCGTCCGTGGGACGCCATGAAGATCACGTCGCAACCGCCGCGTTCTGCCGCCTCGATGATGCCGAGATACGGCGACGGATGGACGCTCGTCCAGGTGTCGCAGTCGACGCCGGCCGCCTTCGCGGCCGATTCGACCTCGTCGAGATGCGTGCGCGCCTCGCGCTCGCTGCGCGCCCGGAAATCGGCGGGCGGCTCGATGATCACTTCGGAAAACGGCGAGTACGGATACTGCGGCAGGCACGCGTACGCCGTGACGCGCGCACCGACCGCCCGGGCCAGGTCGATCGCGCCGTCGATCGCCTTCTGCGACAGTTCGGAACCGTCGGTTGGAACGAGGATGTGCCGGAACATCGCGCCCTCCTTCGTCAAGTACACGCCGCAAGCCGCGATCCCATCCGGGGCGGCCGTGGCGCGTCGGACATGCCTCCTACGAGTGTAGTGCGCGAAACCGTCCAACCGGCCCCGGCAGCGGGTTCGCCCTCATATCGGAAACACGCGGGCGAACGCGACCGGCTCCCGCTGCTACTCGCCCCAATATCCGGGCCGCTCGTAAGTGTGCTTCAAGTAGTCGAGAAACAGCCGCACACGCAGCGGCAGGTGCCGGCGTTGCGGGAACACCGCGTGGATGCCGATCGGCGGGGCGGCAAATGCGTCGAGCACGCTGACCAGCCGGCCGGCCGCGATGTCCTCGCCGACCTCCCACCACGAGCGCCACGCCAGGCCATGTCCGGCGAGGCACCACTCGTGCAGCACCGCGCCGTCCGAGCACTCCATCGTGCCGTTCACGCGGATCGACACGACCTTGCCGTCCTCCTGGAACGCCCAGCCGCGCTGCTGGTTCGCGTTTGCCGCGAGCGCGAGGCAGTTGTGCCGCGCCAGTTCCGCGAGCGTCGCGGGCGTGCCGCGCCGTACGAGATACGCGGGAGCCGCGACGCACACGCGGCGGTTCTCGCCGAGCTTCAGCGACACGAGCGACGAGTCGGGCAGCTCGCCGAGCCGCACCGCGCAATCGAACCCCTCGTTGACGAGGTCGACCATGCGGTCGGACAGGTCGAGCGTGACGGATACGTCGGGATGCCCGACGCTGAATTCGGGCACGAGCGGCGCGACGTGCCGCCGGCCGAAGCCGGCCGGCGCGGAAATACGCAGGTGGCCGCTCGCCTTGACGCCGCCGGCGGACACGCTCGCCTCGGCGTTCTGCATGTCGTTGATGATCCGCTGGCAATCCTCGAGAAACGCCGAGCCCTCGAACGTCAGCGTGAGCTTGCGCGTCGTGCGCACCAGCAGCTTGACGCCGAGCCGCTCCTCGAGCGCGTCGAGGCGTCGGCCGATGATCGCCGGGGCGACGCCTTCCGCATGCGCGGCCGCCGACAGGCTGCCCTTCGCCGCGACCGCAGCGAACGTTTCGATCTGCTTGAACCGGTCCATGACTCGCCGGGGCGGTGCCGCCGCCCTTCAAATAGCTTAAACGGCTCAAGATTAGGTATATGAAAGTAAAAGATCAAGTGATGAATAGCGTCTTTTTTAGCGCATACGATCACGAATAGAATTTACCTGACCTCTGAAACCGGAGCGCAAGGCTATGTCGGCCACAACGACACTCTCCTCTCCCGACGCAATCCTCTTCGACGCATTCGGCACGTTGTTCGACGTGCGTGCGGTGCTGGCCGCGGCGGAGCAGATGTTTCCGGGTCACGGGGAACGGTTGTCGCAGCTGTGGCGACGCAAGCAAATCGAATACTCGCAGCTGCGCACGCTCGCGGATCCGGCCGGCGCCCGCTACCGCCCGTTCCGGGACATCACGCTCGATGCGCTGCGGTTCGCCGCGCGCCGGCTCGGGCTCGCGCTGAACAGCGCGGCCGAGAAGCGACTGATGGACGAATACGCGTGCCTGTCCACCTATCCCGATACGGTGCCCGCGCTGCGCAAGCTGCGCGCGCTCGACCCGCGCCCGCCGCTCGCGATCCTGTCGAACGGCACGCCGCAGATGCTCGACATCGCGATCAAGAGCGCCGGCATGTCCGGGCTGTTCGATCGCGTGCTGTCGGCCGACACCGTGCGCGCATACAAGCCGAGTCCGGCGGCCTATGCGCTCGGCACCGCCGCGTTCGGACCGAACCGGCGCGGCATCGTGTTCGTGTCGTCGAACGCGTGGGACGTCGCCGGCGCCGTCTGGTTCGGCTACACCACGTTCTGGCTCAACCGCACGGGCGCGCCCGCCGAGGAACTCGGCGCGCCGCCGGACGGTACGGGCACCGGCATGGCCGACCTGCTCGCATTCCTCGCCACCCCGGCTCCGTCCGGCAGACCCGCAAACCGCACGCGCCCCGGCCCGGGTGCATGACGTTTGCAGCTGCCGCCTTCCCCCTTTACCGAAACCGCAACTGACCGACCAAGGAGATGAGACTCATGAGCACCCCGATCACGCTGCCGCAAGGCATGGCGATCACCGGCGAAATCAAGCCGGGTTACGAAGCAATCCTGACGCCCGAAGCACTCGCACTCGTCGCGGCGCTGCACCGCACGTTCGAACCGCGCCGCCAGGCGCTGCTGCAGGCGCGCGTCGAGCGCACGAAACGCCTGGACGCGGGCGAGCGCCCCGACTTCCTGGCCGAGACGAAGGCGATCCGCGAAGGCGACTGGAAGGTCGCGCCGCTGCCGGCCGACCTGCAATGCCGCCGCGTCGAGATCACGGGCCCCGTCGAGCGCAAGATGATCATCAACGCGCTGAACTCGGGCGCCGATTCGTACATGACGGACTTCGAGGATTCGAACGCACCGAGCTGGACGAACCAGATCGACGGCCAGATCAACCTGAAGGACGCGGTGCGCCGGACGATCTCGCTCGAGCAGAACGGCAAGTCCTACCAGTTGAACGACAAGGTCGCGACGCTGATCGTGCGTCCGCGCGGCTGGCACCTCGACGAGAAGCACGTGACGGTCGACGGCCAGCGCGTGTCCGGCGGCATCTTCGATTTCGCGCTGTTCCTGTTCCACAACGCGAAGGAACTGCTTGCGCGTGGCTCGGGCCCGTACTTCTACCTGCCGAAGATGGAAAGCCATCTCGAGGCACGGCTGTGGAACGACATCTTCGTCGCGGCGCAGGAAGCCGTCGGCGTGCCGCGCGGCACGATCCGCGCGACCGTGCTGATCGAGACGATCCTCGCCGCGTTCGAGATGGACGAGATCCTGTACGAACTGCGCGAACACAGCTCGGGCCTGAACGCGGGCCGCTGGGACTACATCTTCTCGGCGATCAAGAAGTTCAAGAACGACCGCGACTTCTGCCTGGCCGAGCGTTCGAAGATCACGATGACAGTGCCGTTCATGCGCGCGTACGCGCTGCTGCTGCTGAAGACCTGCCACAAGCGCAACGCGCCGGCGATCGGCGGGATGAGCGCGCTGATCCCGATCAAGAACGATCCGGAAGCGAACGACAAGGCCATGGGCGGCGTGCGTTCGGACAAGCAGCGCGACGCGACCGACGGCTACGACGGCGGCTGGGTCGCGCACCCGGGCCTCGTGCCGATCGCGATGGAAGAGTTCGTCAAGGTGCTCGGCGACAAGCCGAACCAGATCGCGAAGCAGCGCGACGACGTGCAGGTCGAAGGCAGGAACCTGCTCGACTTCCAGCCCGAAGCGCCGATCACCGAAGCCGGCCTGCGCAACAACATCAACGTCGGCATCCATTACCTCGGCGCCTGGCTCGACGGCAACGGCTGCGTACCGATCCACAACCTGATGGAAGATGCGGCCACGGCCGAGATTTCCCGTTCGCAGGTGTGGCAATGGATCCGCTCGCCGAAGGGCGTGCTCGACGACGGCCGCAAGGTCACGGCCGAACTCGTGCGGGAATTCTCGAAGGCCGAGCTCGACAACGTGAAGCGTTCGGTCGGCGGCAACACGCAGCCGTACGAGCGCGCCGCCGCGATCTTCGAGCAGATGTCGACGTCGGAAGGCTTCACCGAATTCCTGACGCTGCCGCTGTACGAGGAAATCTGACGAAGCCGCCCGTCCCGATCGGGGCCGCCCCTGCGTCGGCGCCGGTCGCACGCGAATGACGGCACAAACGAAAGCGCCCCTCGGGGCGCTTTTTCCTTTGCGGCTGAAGCGGCTGCCGCGCGACCGGTCAGACGGCTTCCCGCTCGCGCCGGTGCTGAACCCAGTCGCCCGACGCAATGCGCGGACGCCCGGCGGCCGCGTGCGCGGCGACCGGATAGTAAAGGCACGCGTACTGCCGGCCGCCGAGTTCGACGGTCACGTCTTCCGGCTTGAACAGCGTGTCGACACCCGGATAGACGCGCTCGATCTCGTCGAGCACGGGAACGAGCCGGTCGTCGACTTCGTAGACGTCGCCCCAGACCAGCGACTTGCCGGCCGACCCGGGAACCATCCCCGGATAAGTGCCGAAATCGTACAGTTCTCCCGGCAGCGCGGCGGCGCCGAGCAGCGTCGGCGCGGCAATTCCGTGCCTGGCGGCTGCGTGGCCGATGTCGTTGGCCTCCCCGTTTCTCAAGGTGCCGTAGACGAATACGTAACGCATCGTGGTTCTCCTCTTTGATTCGTGTGTTGCCGTGTTCATGCGCGATCCGTGCGCAATTCTTGCGCAATCCCCCGCGCATCGATAGACCACGATACCGGCCCGATGGTTCGGGCCCGCAAGCGCGTCTGGTTCCGGGCGGCCCTGAAATCTCCGGCGCTCCCACACAAAGTTCATTTGAGCGCGGCATGATCGCCCGACAAACCGTCACATGCGCTTTCGCGGCGCCTTCTACAATAACGGCATCGCCGCAGCGTTGCCCGAATCGTCCATGAATCCGCCCGCCCAAGCCGACGTACCGAACCTGTACGTCATCGACATTCCGCCCGAATTCGCGCCGACCGCCGTCCATCCGATGCGTGTGCGCGCACGGCAGCTCGACGCCGGACGCCGCATCCCGCTGCATACGCATGCATGGGCACAGCTCGCGTACGCATCGCGCGGCGTGCTGCGCGTCGCGACGACCGGCACGACATGGATGGTGCCGCCGTCCCGTGCGATCTGGGTACCGCCGCACGTGACGCACGAAGTCGTGATCGTCGAAGAGGCGTTCTTGCGCACGCTGTACATCGACGAGTCGATCGTGCCGGAAGGGCTTGACGCGTGCCGCGTCGTCGAAGTGACGGGGCTCCTGCGCGAACTGATCGTCGCGCTCGACGCGCGCGACCTGAGCACCGCGCGCGAGCGCCTGCTGTGCGGGCTCGTGCTCGACGAGTTGAGTCGCGCCGAACCGCTGCCGCTCGCGGTGCCGATGCCCGACGAAAAACGGCTGCGCATGCTGTGCGAATCGGTACTCGCGCATCCGGCGCATGCGGAGTCGCTCGAGCACTGGGCAAGCGAGGTCGGCGCGAGCACGCGCACGATTTCGCGGCTATTCAAGCAGGAACTGGGCGTGAGTTTTTCGCAGTGGCGTCAGCAGGCACTGCTGGCACGGGCCATTCCGCTGCTGAACCAGGGGCGCCCGCTGTCGCATATCGCGCGCGAGCTCGGCTACCAGAGCCAGAGCGCCTTTTCGGCGATGTTCCGGCGTGCATTCGGCGAAAGCCCCCGCGCATTCATGCTGCGCGGCTACGAACACCGCGGCCCGGAAGGCAGCCTCGCGGACGACGAAACCCCGGACGACGACGCCATCGGCACTGTCCGCTGAACGCGTCATTCGGAGTCGTCAGCGCGTCAGACCGGCCGCACCATGTGGCGGATCGAGCCAAGTTGCGCGAGCCGCGACCCGGCAACCTGATAGCCCATGCGCAAATAAAGACGCGCGGCAGGATTGTCGACGAACACGCGCAATTGAAGTTCGTGCAGCCCGCGCGCACGCGCCCAGCGGTGCGACATGTCGAGCATGTAGGTGCCGGCGCCCTGCCCGCGATGACCGGCCGCGATCTGTACGTCGCGGATGTGCAGCGAGTCGCCCTCCTCGGTCACGCGCAGCACGCCGATGCGCTCGCCGTCGGCCTCGAGGATGAAGTTCTCGGATTCGCGCCAGCTCGCGTAGAACAGGTCGCTGCGCCACACGAGCCCATGGCGCTTGTAATAGCCGCCCATGTTGCCGTGCGTCAGCGCTTCGGCAAAGGGAAAATCGCCGGCCTCCGCAGGCCGGAGCTGATACAGGAGTCGCAGGTCGGTCGGATCGAGCATCGCGCAGGGGTCAAGAACGCATCCCGCCACGATAGCGCAGTCGCGTGCGGATGCAATCGCGGATTTCTCGTAGCGGCTCGACGCGTGATGACCGGTGGTTATGTCCCGCCGGCGGGCGCAACCGGAAACGCAAATAAAAAAGCCCGCACGAGGCGGGCTTCTTCATTTTTGGCGGAGCGGACGGGACTCGAACCCGCGACCCCCGGCGTGACAGGCCGGTATTCTAACCGACTGAACTACCGCTCCAGTCTTGCTGCTTGCCTGGCAGGCGTCGGTTGCTTCCTGCCGGCGCATCGTTTGTTCGAACGACGCCGAAATCTGGCGTCCCCTAGGGGATTCGAACCCCTGTACTCACCGTGAAAGGGTGATGTCCTAGGCCTCTAGACGAAGGGGACAACGTACTGCTTACATCCTTAATGCAAAAGCCCGTTCAAAAAACGTTCTTTGAACGGGCTTCGTTCTGGCGGAGCGGACGGGGCTCGAACCCGCGACCCCCGGCGTGACAGGCCGGTATTCTAACCAACTGAACTACCGCTCCAGCTTTCCTTACCCTCGCTTGCAGGATCTTGTCACGCTCCTGCAAGCGATGCGGCACTTCTACGAAACGCCGCTGAATCCTGGCGTCCCCTAGGGGATTCGAACCCCTGTACTCACCGTGAAAGGGTGATGTCCTAGGCCTCTAGACGAAGGGGACAACGTACTGCTTACATCTTTAATACAAAAGCCCGCTCAAAAACGTCTTGAACGGGCTTCGTTCTGGCGGAGCGGACGGGACTCGAACCCGCGACCCCCGGCGTGACAGGCCGGTATTCTAACCGACTGAACTACCGCTCCAGCTTTCTTACCCAACCCGCAGGACGTCGGTTACGTTCCTGCGAGCCTTGCGACACTTCTACGAAACGCCGCTGAATCCTGGCGTCCCCTAGGGGATTCGAACCCCTGTACTCACCGTGAAAGGGTGATGTCCTAGGCCTCTAGACGAAGGGGACAAAATCTTTTCAGATCTGTCTGACTTTCGCTATTCACTTTTCAATCAACAGCGAAGGCCGAAATTCTAACTGCTTTGAATCATTTTGTGAAGCATTTATTACTACCACTGCTGCTTCGCAAATCAATCCAGCTTGTTCTGATGGTGGAGGTAAGCGGGATCGAACCGCTGACCTCTTGCATGCCATGCAAGCGCTCTCCCAGCTGAGCTATACCCCCTTGCAGAACAGAAGTGAGATTATATGGAGCTACTTTGAACTTGTAAATACCCTTTTTGCGATTGGAGCGAAATTTTTTGCGAAGCTGCCGCGATGTCACGCACGGGCAGCTTCGCTCGCCCCCGAATCTCAGGCCAGCGCGGCCTCGATGCGCGACACCACGACATCGCGACCGAACAGGACGAGCACCGCGTCGATCGACGGCGTATGCGTCGTCCCCGCCACCAGCAGGCGTACCGGCATCGCGAGTTGCGGCATCTTCAGCTTGTGCGTGCCGAGCGTCGCCTTCAGCGCGGCGGATACGGCCTCCTTCGTCCAGTCGGCCGCCTTCAGCGCAGCGACGAGATCGGCCAGCGCCGGACGCACCGCATCGGTCACGTGCTGCGCAAGCGCATCGGCATCCGGTGCCGGCACACGGTAGAACATCGCAGCGCCTTCCGCGATCTCCTTGACCGTCGTCGCGCGATCCTTCATCAGCCCGACCACGGCATCGAGCGCCGGGCCCGTGGCGATCGCCGCATCGTCGACGCCGAGTGCAGCGAGGAACGGTTTGGCCAGCTCGGCGAGGCGCGCGTTGTCCGCTTCCTTGATGTAATGCGCGTTCAGCCAGCTCAGCTTGCTGTGGTCGTACTGCGCGGGCGACTTGCCGAGATGCTCGAGATCGAACCATTCGACGAACTGCTCGCGCGAGAAGATCTCGGCATCGCCGTGCGACCAGCCGAGGCGCGCGAGATAGTTGACAACCGCTTCGGGCAGGAAACCCGCGTCGCGATACGCCATCACGCTCATCGCGCCATGCCGCTTGCTCATCTTCTCGCCCTGCTCGTTCAGCACGGTCGGCAGGTGCGCGTAGACCGGCGCCTCGCCGCCGAGCGCATTCAGGATGTTGATCTGGCGCGGCGTGTTGTTCACGTGGTCGTCGCCACGGATCACGTGCGTGATGCCCATGTCCATGTCGTCCACCACCACGCAGAAGTTGTAGATCGGCGTGCCGTCCGGACGCGCGATCACGAGGTCGTCGAGTTCCTCGTTCGAAATCTCGACGCGCCCCTTCACCGCGTCATCCCACACGACCGTGCCCGTCAGCGGATTGCGGAAACGCAGCACCGGCTTTACGCCGGCCGGCGGCTCCGGCAGCACCTTGCCGGGCTCCGGACGCCACGTGCCGTCGTAGCGCGGCTTCAGGCCGGCCTCGCGCTGGCGTTCGCGCAGCGCGTCGAGTTCCTCGGCCGACATGTAGCACGGGTATGCAAGCCCCTTCTCCAGCATCTGCGCGAGCACCTCGCGATAGCGGTCCATCCGCTGCATCTGGTAGATCGGGCCTTCGTCGAAATCCAGGCCGAGCCATTGCATCCCTTCGAGGATCGCGTCGACCGCTTCCTGCGACGAGCGTTCGACGTCGGTGTCCTCGATGCGCAGCACGAACGTGCCCTTCATCTTGCGGGCGAACGCCCACGGATAGAGCGCGGAGCGGATGTTGCCGAGGTGGATGAAGCCGGTGGGACTCGGCGCGAAGCGGGTACGGACAGGACGGGTCATAAACGGTAACTCGAACGCCTGGGGCGCATGAATGATTCGACGCGGGATCGACGGCGGCAGCCCGGACAGCAACGGGGCCGGCCGCGCCCGGAACGGGAAAGAAGCCGGAATTATACTCGCGCCGGACATCGCGCCAAGCGCGCCGCTTGCTTTATGATGTGCGCGCCGCGGCCGCCAGCCGGCGCGGCACCGGCCGCACGGAACCTGCCGCGCGGCCGCTCGGAACCTATCGCCGCCGCGGGCCGTGTAACCCGCCGCCAAGCCGCCGGAGAACCATTCGATGTCGTCCCCTCGCCTGTCGCGCCGCCACTTCACGATCGCCGCCGCGTCCGCCAGCCTCGCCGCCTGCACGTCGTTCGGCGACAAATCCCGTTCGGACAATGCCTCCGGCGCCACGCAGCCGCGCGAGAAGCCGGTGAAGATCGGCATCGCGCTCGGTGGCGGCGCCGCGCGCGGCTTCTCGCACATCGGCGTGCTGAAGGCGCTCGAGGCGCGCGGCATCCCGGTCGAAATCGTCGCGGGCACGAGCGCGGGCTCGGTGGTCGGCGCACTGTATGCGTCCGGCATGAGCGCACTGCAGATCAACAAGATCGCGCTCGACATGGATCAGGCGGCGATCAGCGACTGGGCGCTGCCGTTCCGTTCGCGCGGGCTGCTGCAAGGCGTGGCGCTGCAGAACTTCCTGAACAAGACGCTCAACAACCGGCCGATCGAGAAGATGGCGAAGCCGCTCGGTATTGTCGCGACCGATCTGCAGAGCGGTCAGCCGATCCTGTTCCAGCAGGGCAACACGGGGCTCGCGGTGCGTGCATCATGCAGCGTGCCGTCGGTGTTCGAACCGGTGAAGATCGGCAACCGCGAATATGTCGACGGCGGCCTCGTGAGCCCCGTGCCGGCGTCGTACGCGCGCAAGATGGGCGCGAGCTTCGTGATCGCGGTCGACATCTCGGCCCGGCCGGACGGCGCGGCAACCAACAACCCGATCGAGATGCTGCTGCAGACCTTCACGATCATGGGCCAGACGATCAAGACCTACGAGCTCGACAAGTACGCGGACGTCGTGATCCGCCCGAACCTCGCGGCCATGGGCGGCAGCGACTTCAACCAGCGCAACGCGGCCATTCTTGCGGGCGAGGAAGCCGTCGCGCGCATCATGCCGGAACTGCAGCGCAAGCTCGCGGCAGCGCGCGGCGTGGCCGCCGCGTAAGTACGCGATGAGCAGGCCGGCGCGCGCCGCCGGCCCTCAAACGACGGCGCGACCGCCTCACCGTTTGCACCGCCCCAAAACAAAAAACCCTGCCGCCTTTCGGTGACAGGGTTTTTTCGATCCGGCCGGACTGGCCGTCGAACGTCAGTTGTTGCCGTTCGCCGAATCGTCGCCAATCGTCGCGCGCACGCGCTGACGCAGATCTTCCGGCTTCATCGGGAACTCCGACTCAAGCCGGCGCGCGCCGGTGAAACGCTTTTCCCAGTAGCCGCTATCGAGATCGTCGACGCGGATGGTGCTGCCCGTCGACGGCGAGTGCACGAACTTGTTGTCGCCGATGTAGATGCCGACGTGCGAGAACGTGCGGCGCATCGTGTTGAAGAACACGAGATCGCCCGGCTTGAGGTTGCTCATGCTCACCTTCTCGCCGACGCGGCTCATCTCTTCCGCACGACGCGGCAGCGACATGCCGAGGGTGTCCTGGAACACGTAGCGCACGAAGCCGCTGCAGTCGAGGCCCGAATCCGGCGAGTTGCCGCCCCAGCGATAGCGCACGCCGATCATGTTCAGCGCGCCGACGACCACGTCGCCCGCCTTGCCGGCCATGCCGGCGAGGAACGACTTCGCGCCGCCGCCCGACGGCTGAGCGCTGGTCTGCTGGAGGGAGGAATTCGACGCGTTCTGCGTCGAATTTATGACATTCTGGTTAAAACTGCTGACTTCGTCGGCGAACGCGCCGGGTGCTGCTGCGAACAGGGCGCCGATGAATAGCCCGGCGATGGTGCGCGCGCATGCCTGGGTCAGGGATCGATGCTGCATTGGTCGATGGAATTTGCTTAAAAATCAGCTGATTGGCGGAAAATTTCGGTCGATACTAGCCAGCGCGTAATCGTTTGTCAAAACAAATTAATAAATACAATCGAGATGATCAGACCATTGGCGGCCTATCACGCTTTCCAGACCGCTTTCAACAGCTTTTGTGTGTAAGGATGTGACGGCCTGGTGAAGATGTCGGCCACCTCTCCCGACTCGACGACGGCCCCGCCCTGCATCACCGCGACGCGATGCGCCATCGCCCCGATCACCTCCAGGTCATGGCTGATGAATACATAGCCAAGGTTGTATTTCTGTTGCAAATTCGCGAGCAGCTTGAGCACCTGCTGCTGGATCGACACGTCGAGCGCGGACGTCGGCTCGTCGAGGATCAGGATGCGCGGTTCCAGCACCAGCGCGCGCGCGATCGCGATCCGCTGGCGCTGCCCGCCCGAGAATTCGTGCGGATAACGGTGCAGCACCGTGCGGTCGAGGCCGACTTCGCGCAGTACCGCGAGCGACTTCGCGCGACGCGCATCGGGCGTCATGTCCGGGCGATGCAGTTCGAGCCCCTCGCCGACGATCCGCTCGATCGTGTGACGCGGAGAAAGCGAACTGAACGGATCCTGAAAGACCACCTGCATGTTCGAGCGCAGTGCGGTCTGTTCGCGGCCGCGATAGGTCGACAGCGCGCGCCCCTGGAATTCGATCGTGCCGCCGGCCGTCTTTTGCAGGCCGAGCAGCGCCATCGCGAGCGTCGACTTCCCGGATCCCGATTCACCGACGATGCCGAGCGTCTCGCCCTGCCGCACCGACACCGACACATCCGCGACAGCCGTCACGGGTACCGAGCCGAACCAGCCCGCGATGCCCGGCCGCTTGCGCGCGAACTGCACGCTCACGTGGCGGGCGTCGAGCACGACGGGCGCGATCGGCATCACCGGCGCGACCGCGCGTTGCGGACGGCTGTTCAGCAGCCGCTGCGTATACGGATGCTCGGGTTCCGCGAAGATCCGCTCGACCGGCCCGCTCTCGACGAGCCGGCCGTGCTCCATCACCGCGACGCGGTCCGCGAAGTGCCGCACGAGATTCAGGTCGTGCGTGATCAGCAGGATCGCCATCCCGCGCTTTTCCGCTTCCTCGCGCTGCAGTTCCAGCAGCAGGTCGACGATCTGCGCGCGGATCGTCACGTCGAGCGCGGTGGTCGGCTCGTCGGCCAGCAGCAGGCGCGGCCGGCAGGCGAGCGCCATCGCGATCATCGCGCGCTGCCGCTGGCCGCCCGACAACTGGTGCGGATAGCTGTCGACACGCTTCTCCGGCTCCGCGATGCCCGTGCGCGCAAGCAGAGCGATCGCACGCTTGCGCGCCTCGACCGCCGATACGCCGTCGTGCAGCACGATCGTCTCGCCGATCTGCACGCCGATCGTATACAGCGGGTTGAGCGCCGTCATCGGTTCCTGGAAGATCATCGCGATGTCCGAGCCGCGCAGCCCGCGCATCTCGCGCTCACTCTTGCCAGCCAGGTCCTGCCCCGCGAAGCGGATCGCGCCGCTCACGTCGGCATCGCGCAGCAGCCGCAGGATCGACAGCGCGGTCACGCTCTTGCCGGAACCCGATTCGCCGACCAGCGCGACGCGCTCGCCGCGACCGATCTCGAGCGTCACGTCGTCCACCGCGACCGTGTCGCCGAAGCGCACATGCAGATGCTCGAGCGCCAGCAGCGGCTCATGCTGCGTCGATACGACCGGTTCGCTCATCGCTGGCCTCCCGCCGCGCGCACCGAATCGGCGATCCGCGTATCGAGCGCGTTGCGCAGCGCGTCGCCCATGAAGGTCAGCAGCAGCAGCGTCGTGACCAGCACGCCGAAGGTCGACAACGAGATCCACCATGCGTCGAGGTTGCCCTTGCCCTGCGCGAGCAGTTCGCCGAGGCTCGGGGTCGGCGGCGGCACGCCGAGCCCGAGGAAATCGAGGCTCGTGAGCGCGAGGATCGAGCCGCTCATCCGGAACGGCAGGAACGTGATCACCGGCGTGAGACTGTTCGGCAGCACATGGCGCCAGATGATCTGCCAGTTCGTGAGCCCCATCGCGCGCGCCGCGCGCACGTAGTCCTGCGTGCGGTTGCGCAGAAATTCCGCGCGCACGTAGTCGGCGAGCCCGATCCAGCCGAACAGCGACAGCAGCACGATCAGCAGCAGGAAACTCGGCTCGAAGATCGACGCGAAGATGATCAGCAGGTACAGCTCGGGCAGCGAACTCCAGATCTCGATCAGGCGCTGCCCGACGATGTCGATGCGCCCGCCGAAGAAGCCCTGCACGGCGCCCGCGGCGATCCCGAGCAGCGTGCCGATCACGGTCAGGATCAGCCCGAACTCGACCGACACGCGGAACCCGTACACGAGCCGGGCGAGCAGGTCGCGCCCCTGCGCGTCGGTACCGAGCCAGTTCGCGCGCGACGGCGGCGCGGGGTTCGGCACGTTCGAGAAGTAGTTCAGCGTGTCGTAGTAGTAACGGTTCGGCGGGTAGACGACGAAGTTGCCGGGCGCCTCGAGCCGCTTGCGCACATACGGATCGAGATAGTCGGCCGGCGTCGGGAAATCGCCGCCGAAGGTCGTCTCCGGATACGCATGGAACATCGGGAAATAGGTCTGGCCGTCGTAGCGCACGACGAGCGGCTTGTCGTTCGACCACAGCGGCGCCGCGAGGCTCGCGGCGAACGCGACGACGAAGATCACGAAGCTCCAGTAGCCGAGGCGCTGCTGCCTGAAGCGCTGCCATACGCGGCGCGCGGGAGACGGCGACACGCGGGCGCGCGCCGCGTCGATGCGGGACGACACGACGGCCCGGTTCATCGCGCACCTCGCCCGGTGACGCCGGGCATGCAGACGGACGGTTTCATGTCAGCGCTCCAGGGTGTCGAATTGAATGCGCGGATCGACCCACACATAGCAGAGATCGGAGATCAGCTTGGTCGCAAGGCCAATCAGCGTGAACAGGTACAGCGTGCCGAGCACGACCGGATAGTCGCGCCGCACGACCGATTCGTACGACAGCAGCCCGAGGCCGTCGAGCGAGAACAGCGTCTCGATCAGCAGGCTGCCCGTGAAGAACGCGCCGATGAACGCGGCCGGGAAACCGACGATCAGCGGCAGCATCGCGTTGCGGAACACGTGCTTCCACAGCACGCTGCGCTCGGAGAGCCCCTTCGCGCGCGCGGTCAGCACGTATTGCCGGCGGATCTGGTCGAGGAACGCATTCTTCGTGAGCATCGTGACGACCGCGAAGCTGCCGACGACCGACGCCGTGATCGGCAGCGCGATGTGCCACAGGTAGTCGAGCACCTTGCCGACGAGCGACAGCTGGGCGAAGTTGTCCGACGTGAGCCCACGCAGCGGGAAAAGCTGCCAGAACGAGCCGCCGCCGAACAGCACGAGCAGCAGCACGCCGAGCACGAAGCCCGGAATCGCATAACCGACGAGGACGACGAGGCTCGTCGCGACGTCGAACGGCGAACCGTTGCGCACGGCCTTCGCGATGCCGAGCGGCACCGCGATCAGGTACGTGAGGAAGAACGTCCACAGCCCGATGCTGATCGACACGGGCAGCTTCTGCACGACCAGCGACCACACGCTCTGGTGGCGGAAGTAGCTGTCGCCGAGATCGAAGCGCGCGAAGCGCTTCAGCATCAGCCAGTAGCGTTCGAGCGGCGGTTTGTCGAAACCGTACAGCGCCTTGAGCTGCGCGAGCTGCTGTGCGTCGACGCCGGTGTGTGCGCGCATCCCGAACGGCACCGCGCCCTGCTCCGTCGCGCCCTTGCGCAATTCCTGCACGGCCTGTTCGACGGGGCCGCCCGGCACGAACTGGATCACCGCGAACGTAAGCGTCAGCACGCCGACGAGCGTCGGGATCATCAGCAGCAGGCGTTTGAGGATGTAGCTCCACATGGGCGTCGACTCGCGATCGGTAGGCGGGGTTGGACGTAGGGCGGCGTGGCTCAGTGATCGGGCTTCGCCCACCAGGTCGACACGACCCAGCCCTCGGCCGAATAGTACAGCGGCAGCGTCTGCGGGTAGCCAAGCGTGCGCTTGTACGCGATCCGGTGCGTCGTGCTGTACCACTGCGGGACCGCGTAGTAGCCATGCATCAGCACGCGGTCGAGCGCGTGCGTCGCGTCGAGCAATTCGTCGCGCGACTGCGCGGTGCCGAGTGCGTGCAGCAGCGTGTCGACGGCCGGCGACTTCAGCCCGATGAGGTTGTCGGAGCCCGGCTCGTCGGCGAACTTGCTGGCGTAGCGCGAGTATTGCTCGGCACCCGGCACCTGCACGCCCGGCAGGCGGATTGTCGTCATGTCGTAGTCGAACGCGTCGAGGCGCTTTTGCAGCAGCGCGAAATCGGCCGTGCGAAAGCGTGCATCGATGCCGAGCTTCGCCAGATTGCGCTGATAGGCCGTCACGACACCTTCCATCGCGGCACCCGAATCGTCGAGGATCTCGAACGTGAACGGCTCGCCCTTCGCATTGCGCAGCGCGCCGTCGCGATAGGTCCAGCCGGCCTGCGCGAGCAGCGTGCGCGCCTTCAACAGGTTCGCGCGCAGCGAGCCCGGCGGATTCGTGTCCGGCTGCGTGACCATCGGCCCGAACACGGCCGGATCGAGCTGCGCGCGCAGCGGCTCCAGCAATTTCAGCTCGCCGGGGCCGGGCGTGCCGGTCGCCTGCAGGTCGGTGTCGGCGAAGTAGCTGTCCAGACGCGTGTAGGCGCTGTAGAACAGCTGGCGGTTCAGCCATTCGAAGTCGAACGCAAGGTCGAGCGCCTGGCGCACGCGCACGTCGCGAAACAGCGGCCGGCGCAGGTTCATGAAGAAGCCCTGCATGCCGGCGCCGTTGTGCTGGCGGAATTCGCGCTTGACGAGCTCGCCGCTGTCGAAACGCTTGCCGACGTCGCGGCGCGTCCAGTTGCGCGCGATGTACTCGACGAGCACATCGTATTCGCCGGCCTTGAACGCTTCGAGCCGCGCAACGCCATCGCCGTACAGCTTGTAGACGATCCGTTCGAAGTTGTTGGTGCCCACCCGCACCGGCAGGTTGGCCCCCCAGTACGCCGGGTTGCGCCGGTAAGTGATCGTCCGGCCATTGTCGTAGCGCTCGATCAGGTACGGGCCGCTGCCGATCGGCTGCTCGAACGCGAGCTGGTCGAACGGGATGCGCGAGCCGTCCGCGCGCAATCCCCACTTGCGCGAAAACACCGGCACGCCGCCGGCGATCAGCGGCAGTTCGCGATTCGCGCTGCGGAACTCGAAACGTACGGTGGCGGGATCGACCACCACGGCCTTCGTGATTTCCGCGAAATACGCACCGAACTGCGGCGCGGCCAGCTTGCTCTTCAGCGTGTCGAACGAGAACTTGACGTCGTTGGCCGTGACCGGGTCGCCATTGGAAAAGCGCGCGCGCGGATTCAGGTGGAACGTGACCGAACGGCGATCCGGTGCGATGTCGATGTCGTCGGCGAGCAGCCCGTACGCGGACGCGGGCTCGTCCGAGCTGCCGGTCGCGAGGCTCTCGAACAGCATGTCGATGCCCGGCGCGGGATTGCCGCGCATCGTAAACGGGTTGAACTTGTCGAACGAGGTCAACCGGTTCGGGTTCGCGAGCACGAGCGTGCCGCCCTTCGGCGCGTCGGGGTTGACGTAGTCGAAATGCCTGAAGCCCGGCGGATACTTCGGCTCGCCGTACTGCGCAATGGCGTAGGCCGCGTGCGCGGCGGTCGCGGCCAGCGCCGCCTGCAACACGAACACCGCGGCCGTGCGGCCGGCAACCCGTACGGCACGGCGGACACGCGCGGCGGCCCGGGGCGAACCCTTCGTCATAGAGGCCCTGTCGGTCGAATGAGGGTAGTAACGAGGGACGATTCTACCCATTCAATCCGTCGGGCCAAAAGAAAACCGCCATGCAGGCGGTTTCCTCATCAGCGAACGTTGCGCGCACATCACGCGTGCGCCCTGCCGATCAACGCCAGCCGTTGTGGCGACCGTTGTCCCAATGGCCGTGACCGCGATCCCAGCCGGGGCGGCCGCCGTGACGGTGGTACCACTCGTCGCGACCCCAGTAGCGACGGCCGTCCCAGTAGCGGTCGCCATGCCAGCCGATCACGATAGCGGGCGCCGGTGCGTAGACGGGTGCCGGCGCATAGACCGGCGCAGGCTGATAGACGACCGGCGGAGGCGGCGGCGGCGCATACACAGGTGCGGGCGCGACGTAGACCGGTGCCGGAACGCCGAGATTGATCCCGACATTGACTCCCGCCATTGCTGCGCCCGACACGAGCAAGGCCGTCATACCGGTCAAGAGCGAGGCAATACGCAAGGTCTTCATGGATTCCTCTTTGGGGGTTGTTTGATGTGTGATTCGACTATAACGGCAAGCGTTGCCACCGCATATTTCAAGTTTGTAAGAACTGATGCGCGGCATCGCAAGGGCAAGCTTGCGCTAACGTCTTGTAACAATCGACGGCCCGTCGGAGGCGCCCAGGCTCCCTTCCGCCTTTGCCGATCGGCGTTCGCACCGGCAGTGCGGACGCGCCGAATCATACAGTCGATGCCCCCGGTACCGCCCTCGCGGGCCGCAGCGCCCTTCTCGCGGACGAAAAAAAAGCGGCACCTTCGTGCCGCTTCTCCGGTCGACGCATCGCGCCGCGATGCCGCTCAGCGCGACATCATGTTCATGCTGACGTTGTGCATCACCCACAGCGTGCCGACGATCAGGATCGCCGCGGTCAGCACCGTGTAGCTGAACGCCATCACGTTCCAGCGCTGGCCCGACGAGCCGTTCATGTGCAGGAAGTACACGAGGTGCACGACGATCTGCACGAACGCGAGCACGGCAAGCGCGATCAGCGACGCGTGCGGCGACAGCACGCCGCCCATCACGAGGCCGAACGACGCGGCCGTGAGCAGCACCGACAGGATGAAGCCGGCGACATAGCCGCCGACACTGCCGTGCCCTTCTTCGAGTTGAGACGAATGCGAATGGGCCATTTAGATCACGCTCGCGAGATAAACAAAGGAAAACACGCAGATCCACACGATGTCGAGGAAGTGCCAGAAGAGGCTCAGGCACGTCAGGCGTCGCAGGTCGCGATCGGTCAGGTCGCCGCCGCGAAACACGATCTGCCCGGCGAGCACGATCATCCACAGCAACCCGGCCGTCACGTGCAGCCCGTGCGTGCCGACCAGCGTGAAAAACGCCGACAGGAACGCGCTGCGCTGCGGGCCCGCGCCTTCCGCGATCAGGTGCGAGAACTCGCGGAGTTCCATCACGAGAAACGCCGCGCCGAGCACGAACGTCACCGCGAGCCATGCGAGCAGCGCGCCCCGCCGCTGCTTGTACGCGGCGAGCATCGCGAAACCGTACGTGATGCTCGACAGCAGCAGCGCGGCGGTTTCCACCGCGACGCCCGGAATGTCGAACAGGTCTTTCGCGGTCGGCCCGCCCGCATACTGCTGGCCGAGCACCGCGAACGTCGCGAACAGCGCGGCAAAGATCACGCAGTCGGTCATCAGATACAACCAGAACCCGAACACCGAATGCGACGGCGGATGGTCGTCGTGCTCGAGCAGGGTCGCGCTCAAGGTTTTCTGCAACATCAGTTGGCCTCCAGTTCCACGTCGTCGACGCGCGCGGCCACGCGCTGCGTCGGCTGCTTGTCTTCGGTCTTGCGCACCGTCGACGCAGGGATGTAATAACCGTCGTTATCGCGCGAGCTGTAGATCACGAGCGTCGCGACGATCCCGACGAGCCCGCCGATCGCCATCCACCAGATGTGCCACACCAGCGCGAAGCCGAGCACCAGGCTGAAGATCGCCACCACGAGGCCCGCGCAGGTATTCGACGGCATGTGGATGTCGCGGAACGACGCCGGGTTCGGCCGGCCTTCGCCGCGTGCCTTCATGTCCGCATACGCGTCGAGCGTGCGCACCTGCGGGATCACCGCGAAGTTGTAGTCGGCCGGCGGCGACGAGGTCGCCCACTCCAGCGTGCGGCCGCCCCACGGATCGCCCGTCGTGTCGCGGTATGCCGGCAGGTTGCGGTTGCGGATGCTGACCACCAGTTGCAGCAACTGGCACGCAATGCCGACCGCGATCAGCACGGCGCCGAATGCGGCGACCAGCAGCCACGGATGCCAGGCGGGGTTGTCGTAGTGGTTGAGCCGGCGCGTCATGCCCATGAAGCCGAGCACGTAGAGCGGCACGAACGCGACGTAGAAGCCGACCTGCCAGAACCAGAACGCAGCCTTGCCGAGCTTCTCGTTCAGCTTGAAGCCGAACGCCTTCGGGAACCAGTAGTTGAAGCCCGCGAGATAACCGAACAGCACGCCGCCGATGATCACGTTGTGGAAGTGCGCGATCAGGAACAGGCTGTTGTGCAGCACGAAGTCCGCACCCGGAATCGCCATCATCACGCCGGTCATGCCGCCGATTGTGAACGTGACCATGAAACCGATCGTCCACAGCACGGGCGTCGTGAATTCGATCCGGCCGCGGTACATCGTGAACAGCCAGTTGAACACCTTCACGCCGGTCGGGATCGCGATGATCATCGTCATGATGCCGAAGAACGCGTTCACGTTCGCACCCGAGCCCATCGTGAAGAAGTGGTGCAGCCACACGAGGAACGACAGCACCATGATCGCGCAGGTCGCGTACACCATCGTCTTGTAGCCGAACAGCGGCTTCTTCGCGAACGTCGCGATGACTTCCGAGAAGATCCCGAACGCCGGCAGGATCAGGATGTACACCTCCGGATGGCCCCACGCCCAGATCAGGTTCAGGTACAGCATCGCGTTGCCGCCGGCTTCGTTCGTGAAGAAGTGCATGCCGAGGTAACGGTCGAGGCCGAGCAGCGCGAGCGTCGCGGTCAGGATCGGGAACGACGCCATGATCAGCACGTTCGTGCAGAGCGCGGTCCACGTGAACACCGGCATCTTCATCAGCGTCATGCCCGGCGCGCGCATCTTGATGATCGTCACGAAGAAGTTCACGCCGGTCAGCAGCGTGCCGACGCCCGATATCTGCAGCGCCCACAGGTAGTAATCGACCCCTACCCCCGGACTGAACTGCAGCTCCGACAGCGGCGGATACGCGAGCCAGCCCGTCTGCGCGAATTCGCCGATCACGAGCGATACGTTGATCAGGATCGCACTGACGGCCGTCATCCAGAAGGAGAGCGAGTTGATGAACGGGAATGCGACGTCGCGCGCGCCGATCTGCAGCGGCACGACCAGGTTCATCAGGCCGACCATGAACACCATCGCCATGAAGAAGATCATGATCACGCCGTGTGCCGTGAAGACCTGGTCATAGTGGTGCGGCGGCAGGTAGCCGGGCCCGTTGTACGAGAGCGCGAGCTGCATGCGCATCATGATCGCGTCGGCGAAGCCACGCAGCAGCATGATCAGCGCGACGATGATGTACATCACGCCGAGTCTCTTGTGGTCGACCGTGGTCAGCCATTCCGTCCACAGCCATTTCCACCGGCCGGTGATCGTCAGCGCGGCGAGAATGCCCAGCACGACCAGCCCCATGAAGGCGCCTGCCCCCATGATGATGGGCTGATCGAACGGGATCGCCGAAAGTGTGAGTTTGCCGAACATGCGTTACCCCTTCGTGCCGCAGGCGGCGTCCTTCAGGTCGAGGACGTGGCCATCGTTGTATTTCGCGATGATGTTGTGGAAGAGCCGCGGATCGACCGACGAGAAGTAGCGCACCGGCGCCTTCTCGCTCGGCTGGGCGACGGTACCGTACACGGTCGCGTCGAGACGGTCGGGCGAGGCCTTCACCTTCTGCACCCATGCATCGAACTGTTCGCGCGGCTCGGCGAGCGTGCGGAACTTCATGTCGGAGAAGCCGCGGCCGCTGAAGTTGGCGGACGTGCCCGCGTAGTTGCCGGGCTCGTCTGCGATCAGGTGCAGGCGCGTCTGCATGCCGGCCATCGCGTAGACCTGGCCGCCGAGCTGCGGGATGAAGAACGAGTTCATCACCGAATCCGACGTGATGCGGAAGTTCACCGGCGTGCCGACCGGAATCGCGAGCTGGTTCACCGACGCGATGCCGAGTTCCGGATAGATGAACAGCCACTTCCAGTCGAGCGCGACGACCTCGACGTCGATCGGCTTCACCGACGACTCGAGCGGCTTGTACGGGTCGAGCTCGTGCGTGGTCTTCCACGTGAGCACGCCGAGGAACAGGATGATCAGCGTCGGCACCGTCCAGATCACGACCTCGATCGCGGTCGAGTGCGACCAGTTCGGCGCGTAGGTGGCATTGCGGTTCGATGCGCGGTAACGCCACGCGAACCACAGCGTGAGCAGGATCACCGGCACGACGACGACCAGCATCGCCCAGGTGGACGTCGCGATCAGCGCCTTTTCGGCAGCCCCCACGCTTCCTTTCGGATTTAGCACATCTAAATTACAGCCTGACAGGCTCAGGGCCGCGCCGATCGACATCAGCGCCACCCCGCCTTTTGAAGCTCTTCTTTTCATCACACCGCCCGAGGGTCATTGAATCCGTTTGCGTATGCCCGATGCGCATTCGATCCACGAAAGTGGCCGAATCATACGTCGCGCGAGTGCGATGAAGAACCAGCTAATGCGGAAAATCATCATTGCAGAATCTGTTGTGAGACACATTGTCGCGGGGCAATTTCACGCAGCCGCAAGCGGGCCCGGCGCTACCTGCGCCGGACCGCGATCGATGTGTACGCAACGGCCGCACCGCCGCGCGATGAGCCCCGTTCGCGCGACGTGCCGCGATCAGCCGTGCGTCGATGCCATGTACGACGGCTGCGGCTGCGCAGGGCCGTCCCCTGCCGGCAGCTTCGAATGGCTCGCGTCTTCGATCAGCCTTCCGACGGTCGGATCGATCGCGTCGGTGAACGGCTTCGGATCGATGCCGACCGCCAGCACGACCAGTGCGAGCGACGCGAACATCACGATCTCGCGACGGTTCAGGTCGGCGAGCTTTGCGATCCGCTGGCTCGCGACCTTGCCGAACACGACGCGCTTGAGCATCCACAGCGTGTACGACGCGCTGAGGATCAGCGTCAGTGCCGCGATCGCGCCGATCCAGAAGTTGAAGCGGATCGCGCCCATGATGACCATGAACTCGCCGACGAAGCCCGACGTGCCCGGCAGGCCGACGTTGGCCATCGCGAACAGCACCGTGAAGGTCGCGAAACGCGGCATCACGCCCGCGACGCCGCCGTACGAGGCAATCTCGCGCTGCTTCGTGCGGTCGACGAGCACGTTCACGCACAACAGCATCGCGCCCGCGACGAAGCCGTACGACACGAGCTGCACGATCGCACCTTCGACGCCGATCCGGTTGAACAGGAACAGCCCGAGCGTGACGATCCCCATGTGCGCGACCGTCGAATACGCGAGCAGCTTGCCGAGATCGGTCTGGGCGAGCGCGATCAGGCTCGCATAGACGATCGCGAACAGCGACAGCGCGATCACGGCCGGCGCGAAGAAGTGGCTCGCGTCGGGTGTCACCGGCAGCGCGAAGCGCAGGAACCCGTAGCCGCCGAGCTTGAGCATCGCGAGCATCAGCGCCGCGCCCGTCGGGCCGTCGGTATAGACGTCGCTCAGCCACGTGTGGACCGGCCACATCGGCACCTTGACCGCGAAGGCGGCGAAGAAGCCGAGGAATACCAGCAACTGCGGCGCGAAGCCGAGCTGCAGCGTGCGCCACACGGCCATGTCGAACGTGTGCGACTGCGCGTACAGGTACAGCATCGCCATCAGCAGCAACAGCGAGCCGGCGAACGAGATAAAGAAGAACTTCACGGCCGCGTACACGCGGCGCTCGCGCCCCCATGTGCCGATCAGCAGGTAAAGCGGGATCAGCGTCGCCTCGAAGAAGATGAAGAACAGCAGCCCGTCCTGTGCGACGAACACGCCGACCATCAGCCCCGACAGGATCAGGAACGACGCGTAGTACTGCGCGACGCGCACCGTGACCGACTCCCACGACGCCACGACCACCACGAGCGTCGTGAACGCGGTCAGCACGACGAGCCACAGCGACGCGCCGTCGATGCCGACCCGCCATCCGGAATTGAATGCCGCCAGCCAGTTGCGGCTCTCGACGAACTGCATCGCGGCCGAGTGTGCATCGAAACCGGCGACCAGCGGAACGACGGCCGCAAGCCCCACCAGCGCGCCGACGAGCGCGATCAGCCGCGTTCGACGTGGATGATGGTCGGAACCGGCGCGCAACAGGCACGCGCCGAACAGGATCGGAGCCCAGATGGCCAGGCTCAGGAAGGGGAAATCATGCATGTCAACAGGGCCTTGATGAAGTCGCGCACTGCATCGGAGACAGGCGAGACGAAAGGAACGAAATCAAATCGACAGAAAGATTTCGTGAATCGCCAATGTTGGCAAAATGTAAAGCGGCATCACGGGAAAGCTTGACGCCGCTCAAACGCGATCGGGTTAACCAGCATAAGGCGATTGATTATTTTCTGCATCGCAGCAGAGCATCGATTTTCACAACCCGCCTTATCTTGCTGATTTTTATGAGTAATTTTTTGTATTGATCGATCAGACAGATTGCAAAAATCGACGCATCGCCGCATTTTTGACATCCGCCTGCCATTCCGGAGGGTCGGAACGAGCTGATTGGCACCAGACAAGACGGCGAGAATGCAGCGCTGATTTCTTACAGATTAACTTTCATTTTTATTTCATTTCGTCTTGCTCGACGCGGATCGCGTGAATGGCCGCGCCGCCCACCCTCCACGCTCCCGTGGGGCGGACTAGAAACAGCAAGCCGATACCCATCAACGTGCTTTACGTAATCACCTTTCCGCTCGGCAAGGAGCCGGAGCAATTTGCGACGCCAACCGCTGTCAGGCGCCGATGGTCGGCGTGATGATGGTTGCCAAGCGCGCAGAATGCGCCGCAGAAACTGCAACCGCAGCGAAAGCGGCGAACGCCAATAGCGACGCTGCCCGTGAAAATACGATCGCAGACCATCGCGCATCCACTGCTGCTCAGCGGGCGCGCACCGCGAAAGATCGTGGGATGGACGCGAATCAGGCGAGCGAATCCGCGCAACAGAAGCTGCCGAACGTGTCCGCATCCTGCCCGGACACCAGGCTGATCGAGCAAACGCCGGTGGACTTCAATTCGCCGGTCTGCAAGCGCACGATCATCTTCGCTGGCAAACAGTGTGGTTACGCCGCGTCGTACCGGCCTGCGGACCATGATGTGCAAATCACGTTCGATTCGAGCGAAATCGACGGTTGAACCGAAGCGCGGCCCGAACAACCGGTCGCGCAACATCCGGGCTGTCGAAGTAAATATGGGGTCGCTTGCGCCAGCCGCCACCACAGCGGGCGGATGCGCACCCGCTACCTGCATGGCGCGTGTGTATTTTCGGTGCGCGCAGTGAATATTCCAACGCGCGGGTCATCCACCATCGCGGCAGGCTGTCGCGCCCTCACCTTACGCATCGCAGATGTACATTCTTGACGCGGGCCGCGAATATTTCATGCTGCGCGAGTACGCAACCGCGCGATACACATGACGACTGGCACGCCAAGCAGGCCAGCGCCCACAACATGCCGACGACGAAACCGTGACGTGTCGCCGCGGATCGATGCGATAGCCGAGGTATCGGAATCTCTCCCACCACCTCCAGCGCTCAGGCAATCGCAGCACGAGCAAGTACCGCATCTTGCTCGGGTGTACCGCCGGACACGCCGAGGGCGCCGATCAGTTGGCCATCGCCATCCAAGAGAGGCACTCCTCCTCCCATCAGCAACAGCCCGCCTGCATGGATGTGGTCGAAGTGTGGAACTGGCTGGCCCGCCTGCCACGGGACATTGAGCGCTTCGCTCGGCGCCCGGAACATCACCGAAGCCCGGGCCTTTGCAATCGACAGTTCATTCGACGCAAGCCATGCCCCGTCCATCCGCGAGAAAGTGACCAGGTGCGCACCCGCATCCAGAATTGCAAACACGGCATTGAGTCCCGCGTCCTGGGCTGCGGCACGCCCTTGGGCCACGATCCGATCCGCCCGCTCCAACGTGAGCTCAGGCATTTTGCGTCCACTCCGTCTCTTGCCACTGCTTCGCAGCGTCAATCGTCGCAAAGGGGCGCATGGTTCGATACAAATGCGTATCGGCCGGAATGATCTCGACCATGGCGTCGATCATCTCCCTGGGGTCGGCCTGGTTCATCAGGCTGTCGCCGAAATTCGGCATCGGCACAACGGCAGAATCGGCGTCGTACCACTGTACGTAGCTCTCGGCGCCAGTGTCGTTGAATCCGGTACCGAACACGCCCGAATTCACGGTCGCGACTTTGACGCCAAAGGGTTCGAGTTCCGCTTTCATCGACCCGGCGATGGCCTCGATCGCATGCTTGGTCGCGCAATAGGCACCGACAAACGGGACAACCAGAATGCCCCCCATCGACGAGGTCCATACGACTTTTCCGGACCTGCGTGCCACCATCTTCGGCACGATCGCCTGTACCAGTTGAAGATGGCCGAAGACGTTGATTTCGAAGGACTCCCGAACGCGCTGCATCGGGATGTCGACGATCGATCCGCCTTCCATGACGCCGGCGTTCAGCACCAGGACATCGGGATCGAACGAGCCCGCGTGAGCGATGTCGATCGCGTCGAGCAGATTCAGCTTGATCACCTCGAGCACCACACCGGCCTCGGCTGCGTCCGCACGCAGGCTGCGAACCTGCGGCCACGTTTCGGCCGTCGCCACGACGTGGTGGCCAAGGCGCGCAAGTTCAATTGCCGCACCACGCCCAAAACCTGAGCTGGCACCCGTGATCAATATCTTTCGAGACATCTGGCGCTCCTTGACTGAAATAGTTGCACCCAGTGTAGGGAGCCCCTAGTATCAAAACAAGATCACCAATGCTTGATGAAACGATGAGAGTTACTCACCAATCAAGGAGCTTCGATTTTTTCTCTTTCACCGTGTTCCTGGCCGTTGCAACACGACGAAGCTTTCGCGCAGCAGCGACCGAACTCGAGATCACGCCGTCAGCGGTCAGTCATTCGGTAAAAGCGCTCGAGCGGCGTCTGGGCGTCCGGCTCCTGAATCGAACGACTCGCAGCACCTCGCTCACCGAGGCCGGCGAGCGTCTGGCAGCCAAACTCCGGCCGGCGGTTTCGAGCATTGACGAAGCGATGCGCGAAGTCGACGATCTCCGCCTGGCTCCCAGCGGAACCGTGCGCATCAATGCAAGCGAAGGCGCCATCCGCCTCATCCTGCGTCCCATCCTGGCAAGCTTCCTGAAGTCGTATCCGGACGTGCATCTCGACATCGTGAGCGACGGCCGCCTCGGTGACATCGTTGCAGCGGGATTCGACGCGGGCATCCGACTGGCCGAGGCCGTGCCGCAGGACATGGTGGCCGTTCCGATCATGGGCAACGTTCGTTTCGCAGCAGTCGCGCCGCCCGCGTATTTCGCTGCACATGGACGCCCCACTACGCCGCACGATCTTTATCGACACGACTGTATTCGCTTTCGCTTCGAGAGCGGCGCGATCTACCAGTGGGAATTCGAGCGACGCGGCGTGAGCGAGACCATCGATGTCTCGGGCCCGCTTACTTTGACGGACCAACCGCTGATGGTCGACGCCGCCATGGACGGCATAGGCATCGCTTTCGTCCCTGACCACCTCGTCGTCGAGGCCTTGCGTGACGGACGCCTCGAACGCGTTCTTGACGACTGGTGTCCGCCTTTTCCGGGACTATGCCTTTACTATCCCGGCCATCGCCATGTCTCGCAGGCTCTGCGCGCCCTGATTGCCTTTATCAAGGGCGAGCAGCTGCGCAGTTGAGTTTTTGCATGGCAAGGCCGGCTCGTATTCGCGCCAGTCGCACGATACCGCCGGGTTAGCTGCGAAGCTTCGACAGGTTGTATCGATGGCTCATCCGAACTGAGTCTGGAAGACTGGAAGCCGCCAAACACCCAACCTTCCGGGAACCCAGCCGAAGGAGCTCACTTTCTCGAGTCGACTTGAGATGGTTCAGGAAATCACCGAGTCCGGCTCAAGCATGCCGCACGCGGACACGGATCGCCGCTTGACGAGTGATCACCCTTCACCGCGCGAATATTCACTCGGCATCAGAACGACTGCGACCGGTGAACCGCTCGTTCGTCGTGCTCATGCTCACAGGAAGCTTGTGAGTTGATTTGATAGTCAAAAAGAAAAAGCCCCGCAAGTCCGAGAACTTGCGGGGCTTTGTCACCGCTTTTGGCGGAGACGGAGGGATTCGAACCCTCGATCCAGGTTTTGGCCCAGATGCTCCCTTAGCAGGGGAGTGCCTTCGACCTCTCGGCCACGTCTCCCAAACTTTCGCTCGCACCAGGGAGGCAGTGCGACGAGAACGAAATAATATAGGGTTTCGAACCGCACGTCAATTTCCGTGATGCATTTTCTTCAATGCATCACGAAAAATTCACGATGCCTGGTCGAGTTCGAATGCCTTGTGCAACGCGCGGACGGCCAGCTCCATGTATTTCTCGTCGATCAGCACGGAAATCTTGATTTCGGACGTCGAGATCATCTGGATGTTGATGCCCTCTTCCGACAGCGTGCGGAACATCTTGCTCGCGACGCCCACGTGCGAACGCATGCCGACACCGACCACCGACACCTTCGACACCTTCGGATCGCCCTGCACCTGCTCGGCGTTCACGTGGCCCTTCACCTGGTTGGTGAGGATGTCCATCGCCTTCTGGTAGTCGCCGCGGCCGACCGTGAACGTGAAGTCGGTCTTGCCCTGGACGCTCTGGTTCTGGATGATCATGTCGACGTCGACGTTCGCATCCGCGACCGGGCCGAGGATCTGATACGCGATGCCCGGCTTGTCGGGCACGCCCATCACAGCAATGCGTGCTTCGTCGCGCTGGAACGCGATGCCGGAAATGACTGCCTTTTCCATGGTCTCGTCTTCTTCAAAAGTAATCAGGGTGCCCGAGCGCATTTCTTCGTCGAGCGCAATCAGCGGATCGGTCAGGCTCGACAGCACGCGCGTCTTCACCTGGTATTTGCCGGCGAATTCGACCGAGCGGATCTGCAGGACCTTCGAGCCGAGGCTGGCCATTTCCAGCATTTCCTCGAACGTCACGCGATCGAGGCGTCGCGCCTCTTCGACGACGCGCGGGTCGGTCGTGTAGACGCCGTCGACGTCCGTGTAAATCAGGCACTCTTCGGCACCCAGCGCAGCCGCGACCGCCACCGCCGACGTATCCGAGCCGCCACGGCCCAGCGTCGTGATGTGGCCGTCCGGATCGACGCCCTGGAAGCCCGTGATGATCACGACCTTGCCTGCATTCAGATCGGCCTTCACGCGCTCGTCATCGATCGAGTGAATGCGCGCTTTCGTGAACGCGCTGTCCGTCTTGATCGGCACTTGCCAACCCGCGTAGCTCACGGCCTCGACGCCGATTTCCTGCAGCGCGATCGACAGCAGGCCGACGCTGACCTGCTCGCCGGTCGACGCGATCATGTCGAGCTCGCGCGGGCTCGGCTGGCTCGAAATCTCTTTCGCAAGACCGAGCAGACGGTTGGTTTCGCCGGACATCGCCGAAGGCACGACCACCATCTGGTGCCCGGCCTGATGCCATTTTGCGACGCGTTTCGCGACGTTCTTGATGCGCTCGACCGAGCCCATCGAAGTGCCGCCGTATTTGTGTACGATGAGTGCCATTGTCGTTCTGAACTGGAGGAGAAACCGCACGGGCGCGCTGGGCAGGCCGCGTAGCCGTTCGGTCACGCGGCTTGTGGCTGTGGACGGACGACGAGGGGGACGGCTGGGACGCAACACGCAAGCGTGACGGATTTTGCCCGGAAGGCCGATCAGGCCGCGCAAACCGGGTACGTCACGCGGAAAACCTGCACAAATCGCTCAAAAATCGAGCCGAGCAAACGACCGAGCGTACCCGATAGAGGCCCGCTTGACAAGCCGCTCGCCGCGTCCGGAGCCGTTCCGGCGCTGTTTACCAAATGGTGAAAATGCGCGCGCCATCGCGCCGCCGGAAGCCTGCCCGCCGTTACGCGATCAGCAGGTCGGGACGCCATTCGATCCGGCGCCAGGTGCCGTCGCCTGCCGCCTCGCTGCCGAACGCGCCGACATCGCGATTGATGCCGAGCCGCGGCACGTAGATCAGCCGCTCGCCCGCGAACAAGAGCGGCACGTCGCGCTGCCAGGCCGGCACGCCGCGCTCCTGGAACAGGTTCTTCAGCGTGCGGCCCGGCCCGCCCGGCGACGTGCGCATCCGCTCGCCGCCCGCGCGGGCGCGCGCCACGAGCCGCGCACCGCGCAGCAGCGCCTCCGGCACCGCATCGGCGCTTGGCGCGTCGACCGGCGCGAACACGAACGTGCCGCGCCATCCCGGCAGGTGCCAGACCTCCTGCCCGTCCCACGCGAGCGACGCGTCCGGATGGGGGGTGCCGGTGCCATCGTCGGCCGGCTCGCTGCTGTCGCCCGCTTCCCAGTAGACGACATCGCGATAAAGCCGCAGGCATTGCCCCGCGTGATCGACGCGCAATGCATGGGCATCGTGTGCGGCACGCAACTGCCGCATCATGTTGGCGAGCCGGGCGGCCGACGCGCCCGGCAAACCGAGCCGGCGCATCCAGAAGCGCAGCAGGTTCGCGCCACGCGTATCGTCGAACGCAACCAGTGCATCGCGTGACAGCGCCTGCCCGTCATCGCGCGCGGCAACGGCGAAGTCGAGTTCAGCCAGATCGTCGAGCAGCCGCTGGGCGGCGGCCGCGTGCTGGGCCGCGCGGCCCAGCGCGTCGCGAAAGCCCGGGAAATGCACGGCCAGCACCGGCAGCACGTCGATGCGCAGCGCATTGCGCGCGTAACGCGTGTCGTTGTTCGATTCGTCGTCGATCCATTCGAGCGCGCGCTGCGCCGCATAACGCTCGAGTTGCGCGCGCAGCAGTCGCAGCAGCGGGCGCACGCGCTCGACGCTCACGCCGTCGGGACGGTAACGCGGCGCCATCGCGGCAAGCCCCGCGATCCCCGCGCCGCGCAACAACTGCAGCAACACGGTCTCGGCCTGGTCGTCCGCATGCTGCGCGAGCCACAGCGCAGCCGCGCCGTGGCGTTCGCACATCTCGTCGAGCGCCGCATAGCGCCGCTCGCGCGCCGTCGCCTCGACACCGAGGCCGCTGTCGCGCGGGACGTCGACGCACATCGATTCGAATGCGACGCCGAGCCCGGCCGCGCTCGCCTCGGCATGCGCAACCCACGCATCGGCGTTCGCACTCAGCCCGTGGTGCACGTGCAGCGCGACGCAGCGCGACGCGCCCGCGACGCGCACGGCCGCATCGAGCAACACCGTCGAGTCGAGGCCGCCGCTGTATGCGATCGCGATGCGCGCATCGGGCGGCATGCCGGAAAGCGCAACGCCGACCGCGTCGAGGACGACGCGGTCGGCGGAGAATTCGGTCGGTGGGATCACGAGAGGAATGCGCGCGCAGCGGCGCGCGTATTGAACAAGCGGCCGGTCATGCGCCCGGCGTGGTTTCCTTGAACTTGCCGTAGGCCATCAGGCGCTCGAAGCGGCGCTCGCGCAGCGCATCGATGCTCATGCCCTGGAACTGGCGCAGCGAATCGGCGAGCGCGCGGCGCAGCAGCGCAGCCATGCCCTTCGGATCGCGATGCGCGCCGCCGAGCGGCTCGTTGATGATCTTGTCGATCAGGCCGAGCGCCTTCAGGCGGTGCGCGGTCAGGCCGAGCGCTTCCGCGGCTTCCGGCGCCTTCGCTGCGCTCTTCCACAGGATCGACGCGCAGCCTTCCGGCGAGATCACCGAGTAGGTCGAGAACTGCAGCATCATCACGGTGTCGGCCACTGCAATCGCGAGCGCGCCGCCCGAACCGCCCTCGCCGATCACGGTCGTGATGATCGGCGTCTTCAGCTCGGCCATCACGTACAGGTTGCGGCCGATCGCCTCCGACTGGCCGCGCTCTTCCGCGCCGATGCCCGGGTACGCGCCCGGCGTGTCGACGAACGTGAAGATCGGCAGCCCGAACTTCTCGGCGAGACGCATCAGGCGCTCGGCCTTGCGATAGCCTTCCGGACGCGGCATCCCGAAGTTGCGCGCGGCGCGTTCCTTCGTGTCACGGCCCTTCTGGTGACCGATCACCATGCACGGATGGCCGCCGAAGCGCGCGAGACCGCCGACGATCGACAGGTCGTCCGCGAATGCGCGGTCGCCGTGCAGCTCGTGAAAATCGGTAAACAGTTCCGCAACGTAATCGAGCGTGTACGGGCGCTGCGGATGCCGCGCGATCTGCGAAACCTGCCACGGCGACAGGTTCGCGTAGAGGTCTTTCGTCAGTTGCTGGCTTTTCTTCGACAGCCGCTCGATTTCTTCCGAAATGTCGACAGCCGAGTCGTCCTGCACGAATCGCAGCTCTTCGATCTTGGCCTCGAGTTCGGCGATCGGCTGTTCGAAATCCAGAAACGTGGTCTTCATGTGTTCGAATCCTTGGGTCTTGCGGCAGCGCGTATTCTACCCGCGCGGGCGACGCTCAAAACCGGCTCTCAACTATTGATGTTTAAAACCCGATAGCCGCCGCTCAGGCGTCGGCGTCGGGCGCATCGAGGCTGCGCCACATGTACCAGGTCGCAACGGTGCGCCACGGTTCCCAGTTGGCCGCGACTTCACGCGCCTCGCTGCGCGTGACGGGTTCCCCGCTGAAGTAATTGACGCTGATCGCGCGGATCAGGCCCGGGTCGTCGAGCGGCAGAACGTCCGGCCGCGACAGGTTGAAGATCAGGAACATCTCGGCCGTCCAGCGGCTGATGCCGCGAATCTGCGTGAGTTCCGCGATCACGTCCTCGTCGTCCATCGACGTCCATTTGTCGACGTGCAGCGCGCCCGACACGAAATGCTGCGCGAGATCGAGGATGTATTCCGTCTTGCGCTTCGACAGCCCGCACGCGATCAGCTTGTCCGCGCCGAGCCGGATCACCGGTTGCGGCGCGAGTTTCGGACAGGCATCCCCGATGCGCGCCCACAGCGACTGCGCCGACGGCACCGAAATCTGCTGGCCGACGACCGAGCGCGCAAGCGTGACGAACGGGTCGCCGCGCTTCACGAGATGCGCGGGACCGAACTTCGGAATCAGTTTCTTCAGGATCCGGTCGCGCTTGACGAGGTCGGCGCATGCCTTGTCCCAGTAAGCAGGACGCACGACGACCTCCTCGCCGTCCGCTTCGGTCGCACGGGCCTTGCGGGCCGCGTCGGCGGCCGGCTGCGCGGCCGCGGGCTGCGCATGACCGTTGAGCGCGCCGTTCGGCACGGCGCGCGTTGCGTCCGTCTTCACCGGCGGCACGCGCTTGGCTGCCGGACGCGCGGCGACCGGGGTCGCGCGCCTGACCGGCGCTTTTCTGGCCGTTGCCATCTTGCCTCCTACCTGACGGATCGGTCAGTGGAACGCACCGCGCTCATACGCGACGCCATTCGGTCGATCCGCCCGGTTTGTCTTCAAGTGCGATACCGGTCTCGAGCAGTTCCGCCCGGATCCGGTCCGCTTCGGCATAGTCCTTCGCTTGCTTCGCCGCGACGCGCGCGGCGATCTTCGCTTCGATCTCGTCGGCGGCGAGCCCGCCCGCCTGCGCGGCACCCGACGCCTGCTGCAGGAACGCGCGCGGTTCGCGGCCCAGCAGGCCGAGCAGCCCCGCCAGCTGTTTCAGTTGCCGCGCGAGCGATGCGTCGCGCGTGCGATTCACCTCGCCCGCCAGCTCGAACAACGTCGCCACCGCGACCGGCGTGTTGAAGTCGTCGTTCATCGCGGCCGCAAAACGCTGCGCGTGCGGCTCGTTCCAGTCGAGCGCGAGCGTGTCGGCATTGACGTCCTTCAGCGCAGTGTAGAGGCGCGTGAGCGACGCGCGCGCATCGTCGAGATGCACGTCGCTGTAATTGAGAGGCGAACGGTAGTGCGTGCGCACGATGAAGAAACGCATGACTTCCGCGTCGTAGCGCTCGAGCACTTCGCGGATCGTGAAGAAGTTGCCGAGCGATTTCGACATCTTCTCGTTGTCGACCTGCACGAAGCCGTTGTGCATCCAGTAATTGACGAACGTCTGGCCGGTCGCGCCTTCGCTCTGCGCGATCTCGTTCTCGTGGTGCGGGAATTGCAGATCCTGCCCGCCGCCATGGATGTCGAAATGTTCGCCAAGCAGCGTGCAGCCCATCGCCGAGCACTCGATGTGCCAGCCCGGGCGGCCCATCCCGTACTTCGACGCCCACGACGCGCCTTCCGGATCTTCCGGCTTCGCCCGCTTCCACAGCACGAAGTCGAGCGGATCTTCCTTCGCGTCGTTCGCGGCGACGCGCTCGCCCGCGCGGAGATCGTCGAGCGACTTGCCCGACAGCTTTCCGTAGTTCGCGAACTTGCGCACCGAGTAATTGACGTCGCCGTCGGTCGCCTGATACGCGTAACCGTTCGTCTCGAGCGTCTCGATCATGCCGAGCATCTGCGGAATGAACGCCGTCGCCCGCGGCTCGATGTCGGGCCGCTGGATGCCGAGCGCGCTTTCGTCGTCGTGCATCGCGCCGATGAACCGGTCGGTCAGCGACTTGATCGTCTCGCCGTTCTCGACCGCGCGGCGGATGATCTTGTCGTCGATGTCGGTGATGTTGCGCACATACGTGACCCGGTAACCGATCGCACGCAACCAGCGCTGGACGAGGTCGAACACGACCAGCATGCGCGCGTGGCCCACGTGACAATAGTCGTATACGGTGATTCCGCATACGTACATCCGCACTTCGCCGGGCTGGCGCGGCACGAAAACTTGCTTGTCACGCGCGAGCGTGTTGTAGATGCGCAGTGATTCCATAGAGATGAACCGTGAGCCGAAGGAAACCGCCCTGGCGAAGCTCGCCCAGCATGCGAAACGGACGGACCATCTGCTGCGGCACCAGGCCGAGCGTCCTCGATATCACATGGGGCGGTCAGGCTGCAAGCACAGCGGTGACGGCCACGAGAGGCTAAGAAAGACTGCCTGCGGCTCGCCGGAACGCGCAGACGTTTTGTTAGAATGGCTCGGAGTATAACATTCCGATTTACGCCTATGAAACCTCATCGCGGCCGCGCGCCGAGCGCTGCGACCCTCGTTGCGACCACCGTCATGGGCGTCGCGCTGACGCTGTTCGCGGCCCCCGCAGCGCATGCGCAGAAGGCCCCGGCCACCGCCGACGGCACCCCCGAAATCGACGCGTCGATCGCCGGCAAGCAGTGGAAGCAGGCGCTCGCGCAGCTCGACGCGCGCATCGCATCGAACCCGCACGACCTGCAGGCGCAGTTCAAGCGCGGCACCGTGCTGGCCCGCCTGAACCGCGACGACGACGCGATCCAGCAGTTCGTCGCGATCACGCAGGCGTACCCCGAACTGCCCGAGCCGTACAACAACCTTGCGGCGCTTTACGCGAAGCATGGCCGATACGACGAAGCGCGCACCGCGCTCGTCACGGCGACGCAAGCGAACCCGAGCTACTCGCTCGCATACGAGAACCTCGGCGATCTTTACCTGCGCCTCGCGGCCGAGTCGTACAAGCGCGCGCAATCGCTCGGCCGCACGAGCGGCGCGACCGCGCAGCGCCTCGCCGATCTCCAGAAGATCGTGTCGCCGCCGAAGACCGCGCCGAACGCCCGCGCGGCCTCACCGGCCACGCGCGACTACTCCGACCGCGCCGCCGCGAACGTGAGCACCACCACGCTGCCGATGTCGCCGACGTTCCAGTTCAGCGGTCCGTCGGGCGCACTGGCGGCGCCGTACGTCGCGCCGTCGCAATAAGCGGCGCGGCCTTCTTTCCCTCCCAACCTGAGGATCGCAATGAAACGTCTGTTGCTGGCGCTTGGCGGCGCCGCCCTTCTCGCGACCGCGACCGCACCTGCGTTCGCGCAATCGGCTACCGCGCACCCCGTCGTGCAGCTGAAGACCTCGCAGGGCGACATCCGCGTCGAGCTCTACCCGGAGAAGGCGCCGAAATCGGTCGCCAACTTCCTCGATTACGTGAAGGCCGGCCAGTACAACGGCACGATCTTCCATCGCGTGATCAAGGGCTTCATGATCCAGGGCGGCGGCTACAAGACCAACTTCGAGGAGAAGCCGACCCGCGCGCCGATCCCGCTGGAAAGCCGCAATGGTCTGAAGAACCTGACGGGCACGATCGCGATGGCACGCACGAGCGATCCGAACTCGGCCACCGCGCAGTTCTTCATCAACACGGTCGACAACAGCGGCCTCGACTACCCGAACCCGGACGGCAACGGTTATGCGGTGTTCGGCAAGGTCGTGTCGGGTCTCGACGTCGTGAAGAAGATCGAAGGCGTCGCGACGACCTCGCGCGGTCCGATGCAGGACGTGCCCGCACAACCGATCGTGATCGAATCGGCGAGCGTCGTCTCGAAGTAAGAACCTGCCGGCACGTCCGGCGCCTCACGCGGCCGCGTCGCACGACCGGCCGCGTGCCATTTAAACCGCCTCACCGAAGGAATTCATCATGGTTGAACTGCATACGAACCACGGCGTGATCAAGCTCGAGCTCGACGCCGCGAAGGCACCGAAGACGGTCGAAAACTTCCTGAACTACGTGAAGAAGGGCCACTACGACGGCACCGTGTTCCATCGCGTGATCAACGGCTTCATGATCCAGGGCGGCGGTTTCGAGCCGGGCCTGAAGCAGAAGCCGACCGACGCGCCGATCGACAACGAAGCGAACAACGGCCTGAAGAACGACAACTACACGATCGCGATGGCGCGCACGAACGATCCGCACTCGGCGACCGCCCAGTTCTTCATCAACGTGAACGACAACGACTTCCTGAACCACTCGTCGCCGACGCCGCAAGGCTGGGGCTACGCCGTGTTCGGCAAGGTTGTCGAAGGCCAGGACGTGGTCGACAAGATCAAGGGCGTCAAGACGGGCAACGCCGGTTTCCATCAGGACGTGCCGGCCGACGACGTCGTGATCGAAAAGGCCGTCGTGGTCTGACGCACAGCACGTAACGGAGGCACTTCGATGTTGCAGGAGAGTCCGCCGCGAAGCGTCTCCGCGGGCGTGCCGGGCGAGCGCGAATACGCGCAAGCCGCACGCCCGTTCCTGTTTCTCTCCGATCTGCACCTGAGCGAAGCGATTCCGAAGACGGTCGCCGCGTTCGAGCATTTCGTGAAATACACCGCCGACAGCGCCGACTCGGTGTTCATCCTCGGTGATCTGTTCGAATACTGGATCGGCGACGACATCCTCGACGACGATCCGTTCGCGGCCCGCATGGCCGCGCTCATGCACACGTTCTCCGAACGCGGAATTGCGCTCTACGTGATGCACGGCAACCGCGATTTCCTGCTCGGCCGTCGCTTCATGAAGGCAGCCGGCGCGATGCTGCTGCCCGACCCGTCGCTGATCATGGCGTTCGGCCAGCGTATCGTGCTCGCGCACGGCGACGCGCAATGCACGGCCGATCGCGGCTACCAGCTGTTCCGCCGCTTCGCACGCAACCGCGTCGCGCAATGGCTGTTTCTCGCATGGCCGTTCCGCTGGCGCCGCGCGCTCGCGCACCGCATGCGCTCGAACAGCGAAGCGGGCCGGATGCGCCCTGCTTCGGCGATTTACGATGTCACGCGCGAAGGGGTGGCCGCCCTGTTCCGGAAAAGCCGCGCGAGCGTGATCATTCACGGCCACACGCACCGCCCCGCGCGCCACAGCGAGCCGGGCGGCATTCGCTGGGTGTTGCCCGACTGGGATCTCGACCACGGCAAGCCGCGCGGCGGTTACCTGCGTGTCGACGCGGAAGGCATCCACGCGATGCCGCTCGACTGACGCGGCCGCCGCCGTCGAACCAACCTGTCGCGACCGGCAGCGACCCGCATCGATCACATTACGCCTGGCGCTCGACCGTCTTGCCTTCCAGCACCGCCGACAGCCGGCGCAGATCGAGGCGCGCCGCGTCGGCGCCCTGCAGCGTTTCCAGATGCGTGCCGAGCCGTTCGAGCGCCGCGACGATCTCGTCGACGCGGCGGCTTTCCTTCGCAGCGTGATCGATCAGCCCGTGAATGGCGAGCGACATCGGATCGTCGGCATTCGGCGTGATCCCGTACGCGGAGAACGCCGCGCGTTCGGGCTGCGGCTTCGGCTGCGCCGGCATCACGATGCGCGCCGGATTGCCGACCGCCGTGCCGCCTGCCGGCACCGGCTTCACGACGACCGCGTTCGAACCAATCTTCGCGCCCGCACCGACCGTGAAACCGCCGAGCACCTTCGCACCCGCGCCGACGATCACGCCGGCCTCGAGCGTGGGGTGGCGCTTCGCGCCGCGCGTGAGCGACGTGCCGCCCAGCGTCACGCCCTGATAGATCGTGCAGTCGTCGCCGATGATCGCCGTCTCGCCGATCACGACACCCATGCCGTGATCGATAAACACACGCCGGCCGATCGTCGCGCCCGGGTGGATTTCAATGCCGGTCAGGAACCGGCCGGCCTGTGACGCGAAACGCGCGAGCCAGTAGCGCTTCGCGCGCCAGCATGCGTGCGCGAAACGATGCAGTACGAGCGCATGCAGCCCCGGATAACAGGTCAGCACTTCCCATGCACTGCGAGCGGCGGGATCCCGCTCGCGAATCGTTGCAACGTCTTCGCGCAGTCTCGTGAACATGATGTGGTCTGGGAAAAAGCCGGCGCGCATCGCCGACAATGACCGGCCGTTATCGCGCCGGGTAATTTAGTTATGACGTTCGGCGATTGTAGGGCGAGTCGCGCACGGCCGCACGAGCCCGCGTGTTCACCCCGCCGACGGCGCGGGTATTCGGCCGGAACGCTTGCTGGCATTGAGTTTGCGGGATGGCCGAACAGGCCGGGCGATTCGGCCCGGCGCTTCCGGCGGCCGGCGTAGCATCTGCCCGACAGGGAAACGGCCCCGCGCGCCGAGCCGTCCTGCGGCCCGTGCACTGCGCGCCGGCCGCTTACGCGTCGCCGCCCGGTTTGCCCGATTTCAGCAGGATGTGCTTCGCGATACCGCGCAGGATATTGACCTCCTCACGCTCGAGGCCCGTGCGCGCGAACAGGCGCCGCAACCGCGGCATCAGCTTCTTCGGGTTGTGCGGATCGAGGAAATCGAGTGCGATCAGCGCGTTCTCGAGGTGCACGTACATCCGCTCGATCTCGTCGCTCTGCGCGAGCGTGCCGGCTTCGGCCGGCGCTTGCGCCGACGGCTCGCTCGCCTGCTCGAGAAACGCGACGCGCAGCTCGTACGCGAGCACCTGCACGGCCTGTGCGAGATTCAGCGAACTGTAGGCCGGGTTCGCCGGGATGTGCGCGAGCGCGCTGCACTGCTCGACGTGCTCGTTCGCGAGGCCCGTGCGCTCGTTGCCGAACACGAGCGCGATGTCGCCCGTGCCGACCTGTGCGCACGCCTGCGTGGCAGCCGCGCGCGGCGCGAGACGCGGCGGCCCGTATTCGCGCGTACGCGCGGTCAGTGCGATCGACCAGTGCACGCCGGACAGCGCGTCGCCAAGCGTCGGCACGACATGCGCGGAGGCGAGGACGTCGTCCGCGCCGCTGGCCATCGCGATCGCCTCGGGATCGCTCTGGACGTGCGGCACACGCGGCGCGACCAGCACCAGACGCGAGAAACCCATCGTCTTCAGCGCGCGGGCGGCCGCCCCGACGTTGCCGGGATGGCTCGGCTCGACGAGCACGAAACGGGTGGACGTGAAGCCGCCGGACGGCGGCCGGGACGAGGCCGCGCCCGGCTCGGACGGCGCGGCGGTGATCTGCGGGGTTTCCACTACGATACGACTCGGTTCATCAGAATGGCAGTATGGTATCGCCATCGCCGCGGCAAACCCACTCGTCCGGATGGATAGTGGGGGTTTCCCCGTATCCCGGTCGCCTGAAACCGCCAAAAATCGGGTAAAATCATGCCTTTACGCGTCGCACTCCGTGCGGCGCGGGTCGTACCCCGTTCTTTGTCAATTCGCGTCTCACCTCGCCTGCCACGCTTGCGCCGTGCCGGGCGGTTGTTCCACTTCGTGGCGGCCCGTGCCGCCGGCTACAGGATCCAGGCTCATGCATCCCATGCTCAACATCGCTGTCAAGGCTGCGCGCCGCGCCGGACAGATCATCAACCGCGCGTCCCTCGATCTCGACCTGATCGAGATCCGCAAGAAGCAGCAGAACGACTTCGTCACCGAAGTGGACAAGGCCGCCGAAGACGCGATCATCGAGACGCTGAAGACCGCCTACCCCGACCACGCGATCCTCGCCGAGGAATCGGGTGAATCGGAGAACGAATCCGAATTCAAGTGGATCGTCGATCCGCTCGACGGCACGACCAACTTCATCCACGGCTTCCCGTACTACTGCGTGTCGATTGCGCTCGAGCACAAGGGCGTCGTCACGCAGGCCGTCGTCTACGACCCGAACAAGAACGACCTGTTCACGGCCACGCGCGGCCGCGGTGCGTACCTGAACGACCGCCGCATCCGCGTCGGCCGCCGCGACCGCCTGTCGGACGCACTGGTCGGCACGGGCTTCCCGTTCCGCGAAAAGGACGGCCTCGATGCATACGCGCGCCTCTTCACCGAAATGACGCAAGCCTGCACCGGCCTGCGTCGTCCGGGCGCGGCAGCACTCGATCTCGCGAACGTTGCGGCCGGCCGCCTCGACGCGTTCTTCGAGCAAGGCATCAACGTGTGGGACATGGCAGCGGGCAGCCTGCTGATCACCGAGGCCGGCGGCCTCGTCGGCAACTACACGGGCGACGCCGATTTCCTGCATCGCCATGAAATCGTCGCGGCGAACCCGAAGATCTACGCGCAGATGATCCCGATCCTGAACCGCTACACCCGCGTGCATCCGGCGGCGGAGTAAGCCCCGGCCGCGCCCGCGCGGCGCGGCTTTCGCGCACACCGCTCGCGGGCATCGTCACGACGGCGCACCGTTCGCCTCCCGGTTGCCGGGAGGCGGGAAAATCTTCCCGCACAAGGGTCGCTTCGTGCGCCTATCCTGAAGTTGCTTGAGTTTGTCGGGGCCGGTAGCGTACTGCCGCCCACACCGCCGTTCCCGCAACGACAATAAATGGTTTGCGTGCGGGTTTGCGTGCGGCACGCCCGCGCGGCGGACAACCCCGCCGGCCTGCCGGCCCCCGACCGTATCAACACCGCCACGACGCCGTGGCAATCGCATCCGAGTCCCCATGTTACGGCTAAGCGAAATTAAACTCCCCCTCGACCACCCCGAAAGCGCGCTCGAGGCCGCGATTCGCGCGCGCCTCGCGGAGCTTGGCGTGGCCGCGGACGAGCTCCTCCGTTACACCGTGTTCCGTCGTGCGCACGATGCGCGCAAGCGCGCCGACATCAAGCTCACATATATCGTCGACGTCGAAGTCGCGGACGAAGCGGCCGCGATCAAGCGCCTCGCCGGCAAGCCGCATTGCGGCGTGACGCCCGACATGGCGTACCACTTCGTCACGAAGGCGCCCGAGCACGGCAATTTCCTGCGCCCGGTCGTGATCGGCATGGGGCCGTGCGGCCTGTTCGCTGGGCTGATCCTCGCGCAGATGGGTTTCCGCCCCATCATCCTCGAACGCGGCAAGGCCGTGCGCGAGCGCACCAAGGACACCTTCGGCCTGTGGCGCAAGAGCGTGCTCAACCCCGAATCCAACGTGCAGTTCGGCGAAGGCGGGGCCGGGACGTTTTCCGACGGCAAGCTGTACAGCCAGATCAAGGATCCCAACCACTATGGCCGCAAGGTGCTGGACGAATTCGTCAAGGCAGGCGCACCGGAAGACATCCTGTATCTGAGCCGGCCGCATATCGGCACGTTCCGCCTCGTCAGCATGGTGGAAAAAATGCGTGCGTCCATCCACGAACTGGGTGGTGAAGTGCGTTTCGAAACGCGGGTCGACGACATCGAGATCGATCAGGGCAAGGTGCGCTCGCTGAAGCTCTCGAACGGAGAAACGCTGCGGTGCGACCACGTGGTGCTGGCCGTGGGCCACAGCGCGCGCGACACCTTCCAGATGCTGCACGATCGCGGCGTCTATATCGAAGCCAAGCCGTTCTCGCTGGGTTTTCGCATCGAGCATCCGCAAGGGCTGATCGATCGCAGCCGCTTCGGCAAGTTCGCGGGCCACAAGCAGCTCGGCGCCGCCGACTACAAGGTGGTCCACCACTGCAGCAACGGCCGCGCCGTCTACAGCTTCTGCATGTGCCCTGGCGGCACCGTGGTCGCGGCGACCTCCGAGCCGGGCCGCGTGGTCACCAACGGCATGAGCCAGTATTCGCGGGCCGAGCGCAACGCGAACGCGGGTATCGTCGTCGGCATCACGCCGGACGATTATCCCGGCGGCCCGCTGGCGGGCATCGCGTTCCAGCGCAAATGGGAAGAGCGCGCGTTCGAACTCGGCGGCGGCGATTACCGCGCGCCGGGTCAACTGGTCGGCGATTTCATCGCAGGCCGACCGTCGACGTCGCTGGGCTCCGTGGAGCCGTCGTACAAGCCGGGCGTGAACCCGACCGATCTCAGCACCGCGCTGCCGGACTACGTGATCGAAGCGATCCGTGAAGCCCTGCCCCAGATCGACAAGAAGATCGCCGGCTTTGCGATGCACGATGCAGTGCTCACCGGTGTGGAGACGCGCACGTCGTCACCGATCCGAATTCGACGCAAGGACGATTACCAGAGCATGAACGTCGAAGGCCTGTATCCGGCCGGCGAAGGCGCCGGGTATGCAGGCGGCATTTATTCGGCGGCGATCGACGGCATCGAAGTTGCGCAGGCGGTGGCCCTCAGCCTGACTTCGGCTGGCGCGTACTGATCTGCCCTGGCTCACTCGGCACGCAAAGGCCCGTGCGCCGAGTGAGGCCGGCCTCGGCGGGGCGGAGCCGGATGATGCAGCCGTACCGGCACCTTGCCCGGTAAGGTATCGCCCTGAAACCTGCGCCCCCGCTCGCCCCATGGGGCGCGGCCGTTACCAGCAAACACCTGCGTCATCCGCGTCGCCGAAAAACTCCCGGCGCATTTTCGAGAAGGCGGCAGGGACCGGTTCGCTTTGCAGCCATTTCAGAACGGACTGACCGCACTCGATCTCGTTTGTCGACGACGTATCCACGACGTAATCGTAGTGGCGGCCGGCGTGAATCTTGTCGTGCTGAGACGCGGCAAGTCCGATCTTGCGGTCACCACGAATACGCTCGCGATCGATCAGAACGTCGAGCGAACAAAAAACACCGACGATAAATACCGGCAGGTCAACCAGATCTTCAAGCATGTAGCGCCACGCGTCCGGCGACAAGACATGATCGACTATCACCGCCTGGCCATGCCTGGAAAACGTAGCCGCGGTGGCGTTGATCGCTCGACACAGAGCGGCCACACGAATCTGCGCCAACGGCTTCTCGACCGCCCAATAGTTGGGCGGCTCCATGTTTCGAAATACATCCAGCTCGACGTGCAAATGATGCTCGCCCAGGTTTTCGCACAGATACCTGGACAGCGTGCTTTTGCCCGCGCTGCTCGGGCCGTTGAGTACGACGATGGCCGCGTGATGGGGCGCCGGCATTTCAGTGCTTCGCATTGGGGTACCCGTCAACGTCTTGAGGACGTGAGACGCAATTCGATTCTCGACGAAGTAAACCACAATATCGAACCGCCGCCGCCGGCCGACAAGCCGCTGCTCGTCATCACCCGCAACTGGCCAAACGGCGAACTTCACGCCCGCACGTGACGCCACTGGTAAACTCGGGCAACCCAAGCAACAACTTCATGCCTGACCTATGACCACGCTGTCGCCCGAAGCCTTCGCCGGCCATACTCCGATGATGCAGCAGTACCTGCGCCTTATCTGACAAGGCTCGACACGCAAAGCTACGCCAAGACCTACGCCACACTTTTGAGGACGGGCCAATACCGACCCGTTTCACGTTATTGTTAGCCCGCCTTGAGCGGGGCTTTTTTGACCTCGTGCGGTGCCACTTAGACCGAAGTCACTTCCTCCGACGGCGAACGGGGCTTCTATCTATGCCGGGGGCCAAACCAACCGTTTTGACGCAACGCTGAGGCGACCAATACTGGAGGTGCGAAATCTCGATGAGCAGTTCATCAGAACGATCTCGCAGATCACGATAGTTGTAACGGTCGGCTATAACGCGAATCGACTGAAGTCGCACCCGCCAATATGCGGGATCGCAGATCGGCGCCCCAAGCGGAAACTCACCGCGGTTCTTCGAAAGGGTTCGTAGGGCATTTTTTACATGCACTAGATCTCGCTCAATCCCAGCATAACGATCGTCCATACCGCCCGCCCCCGGTAAGCGTACTGTCCGCAATGCAGCAACCCCTGCTGCTGACCCATAAGGTTCTATTAGCGGCAAAAAGAGAGCCGTACCCCGCCCCCCCCTCCGACACACGGCCCGACACGAGAACCATTGCCCACGCTATCTGCGGCGCGACTGAGCCCGCTCCTTCCTTATGCAGGACCTTTGTACGGTCAATGGATAAGCAAAATGCGCACCACCGCCCCCCTTCGCCTGTCGGATTAGTGCGACCGCAGACACCAGTATGCTGAAAAATGGGGCAGGATATAGAATGATTCAGACTTGAATCGGTGATCGGCAATTCCATACCGTTCGCGCAAAGGGCCGACGTGCTCTTACACACGGAAGACGAAAAAACTGGAGCCGATGATCCAGTTCTGAAACGTCGAAGAGGCTCGGAAAGTTGTGCAGCTAGCTGCCCCTCCCCATCAGCGACAACTGACCGGCAGCCGCCGGTCGTGATCTCCAGCAACTGGCCGAACGGCGAACTGCGAGCAGTCCCGTGCGGGCCACTGGTAAACTCGGGCAGCCAAAGCAACTTTTCCCGGTCACATGAGCACGCAACCCACGGCAGCACCTGCACCCGTCACGCCAATGATGCAGCAGTACCTGCGGATTATCTGACAAGGCTCAGTCCACAAACCTACACCAAGACCTACGCCAACCTTTTTCAGGCCCAGCTGTTACTCCGGCGATTCACATCCCCATCCCATGACGACTTAAGCGTTTGTGTTTAAGATCGGAGCTGTCACATCAAATGAGGCAGCATGGATATGGCTAGATGCACGGCACCGGTACGTGGGCACAGGTCGGCAGCTGCTGCTGCAGACTGTCCTGCATGTGGCGGCCGTGGCTACGGCTACGGCGGTGGCTACGGCTCTTCCTACTACGATTCGCCCTACTCCACGGCGGCCATCGGAGGAAGCACTTACAGCAGTGGCGGCAGCGGCAGGCCCAGTGGCGGAGCAAGACCCCGCTGGTCGCGAGCCGGTTCATCAGTCTCGTACACGCCCGCCCAAGTCGTATCACTCACGCCAGTTCGTGAATCTGTGGAGAATACAGCGAAGGAGCAGCCGGACCTTCGCGATTGCTTCTTGTGCCACGCGTGGGACGATCGGCAAGGGGCAGCCAAGGAGCTGTATGAATTGCTCGATGCGGCTGGCGTCAAGGTATGGTTCAGTGAGAGAGACCTTGGCCTGGGCGTACCGATGATGCGTGCCATCGACAAGGGCTTGGCGAATTCCCGCATCGGGCTCGTGCTGGTCACCCCGAACCTGTTGCGCCGCCTCCCGCAAGAGGGTGTTGCGGACAAAGAGCTTTCGGCCCTCTTGGCGGGCAATCGGCTCGTGCCCATCGTGCATCAAACGACGTATCAAGAGCTCCGAAATATCAGCCCGTTGCTTGCTTCCCGATCCGGCCTGGACACGGCCGAGGACTCAATGGAAGTGGTCGCGACCAAGATCGCCGAGCTGGTCGCCATCTGGGACTAGCTCGCCTTCTGCCAACCGGCAGAGAGTCAAGAGACACAACAAAAAGCCCCGCCGAAGCGGGGCTTTTCTTTCTGTGGGCGCGAGCCGGAGTCCAACCGGCCTAAACGGCTTTGCAGGCCGACATCAACTATTATAAATCAATAGTTTACGAAATTAAACCACCCGAATTAACCGCCTCACGCGACCGCGTCATTCGATAAGCAGTTCACCCGCACAATCGATGTATGATCCCTACATCCCACTCCAAACCACGCCCATGCAGCTCTTTGACGATATCGTGACATTGCTCAGCGACGAGACGAAGTCCCTGACGAGCGCGCTTTTAAAAACTAGGGTGCTTATGCACCGGATCGGCCATAAAGACATTGACGGATGGCTGGCGTGCGAGCTTAACGGTTACCCCAAAGACGCCCAGATTCCCAACTATCGCATCGTGGGTGCAAACGTCATAGGCACGGTAGAGAACATCGCGAAGCGATACAACAATGTGACTTTGCCAACACTTCATCTTCCTGAGGTATTTAGAGAAAGATTCAACAGAGCTCACTTGGCGCATTCCGTCGCAGAACTCGAATCGTTTGCCGTAGCAAAAGAAGGGTCTGTGGCATCAGCCATCCCGCCCGAACTTTATGGGATGATGAGCAAGCCGTATGACGGCGACTTCTCCGTAACGTCCGCAAAGAGCGTCATCGGCTCAACCTCCATAAAAGGCGTTCTTGTTGAGATTCGTTCGCGCCTACTAGAGTTCGTGCTGTCGTTACAAGACAAAATTGGCGATGTACCGGAGGGTGAAATGAAGAAAGCGGCCGAAGGCCTAAATACCGGGGCTCTTTTCCAATCAGCCGTATTCGGCTCAAATACGACAATTGTGGTGGGGAGCCAAAATAGAACAACAGTTAATAACACGGCGACTCAGGGCGACATCTCTCAGCTGCGAAAGGTCCTGCGCGATGCCGGAATTGGCGAATCCGATCTAGCCACATTGGATCAGGCGATCGAGGACGATGGTGATGCCCCCCACCGTACAAAAACGCTCGGTCCGCGAGTCGCTGAGTGGATTGGAAACATGCTGCAGAGGGCGGCAACTGGTGCACTACAAATCGGACTCAACACTGCTGGTACCTTGCTAACGTCGGAAATTTCCAACTATTACGGACTTGGCTCCAGCTGACAGGCTCTGCCGCATCGGCCACATAGCAATATTTGTCGGTCCGTCGCAACCGCCCCCGTAGTTCAGGGGATGGAATGATAAGCTCAAGGCTTATCCAGCAAGGCTCTCGCCCCTTGCTGTAGCAAATTTGTAGCACGCGAAAAAGCCCGCTCGCAGCGGGCTTTCGTATTCTTGTACCTGCCAATTCGCTCCATCAAGCTGCTACGTTGGACGTAGCGACCTTGTTCCTCCCGGTTAACTTCGCGTAGTACAGCGCCTCGTCTGCCTCCTTGATCAGCGCGCTTGGCTCACAGCCTTGATCCGGCGTCCACGTCGCCAAACCAATACTGGCCGTCACGCGCCCATATTCGCTACCAGCGTGCTCAAGTGCCAGATCGTCGATCGCCGCACGAATCCGTTCGGCGATCTGCACGGCTCCGGTCTGCGGCGTGTCCGGGAGCAGCACGACGAATTCCTCCCCGCCATAGCGAGCCGCAGTATCGACCGGGCGTCGGATGCTCTCGCCGATACAGCGGGCGACCGCAGCCAGCGCATCATCCCCTGCCTGATGGCCGTAAGTATCGTTGTAAGCCTTAAAGCGGTCGACGTCGACGAACAGCAGTGAAAAGACGGAATGCGCGCGCCTGGCGCGACGCCACTCCCGGTTCAACACCTCCCCGAAGCTGCGGCGATTGTTCAGGCCGGTGAGCCCGTCGGTGCGTGCAAGCAGCACCAGCTCTGACTCAGCACGCATGCGACGCCGCAGTTGCCCACTGAGCAAGATCGACAGCGCGATGAAAGCAGCGCCGAAGGTGGCTACTAATGCGCCGATTGTTACGGCGCGGTGCCGCCACGCGGCATAGATGTCCTGCTCGGCTTCCGCCACCATGATGATCAGCGGCAACTTGGGCAGGTGCTTGAAGTAGTAGAGCCGGCGCACGCCGTCGATTGAGGCGGTCTCCGAGAACACCCCTTCTGGTGCGGACTTGAACCGCAGGAAAGTCGCGGCCTTGCTGATGTCGCGGCCGACGATACCGTCCTTGTACGGCTGACGCATCACCATAATGCCGTCCTTGCCGATCAGCGACATCGAACCATGCTGCCCGAGCGATAGGCCGGCAAACAGCCGATGGAAGTATTCGAGGTTGAGCGCGATCAGTGCAATACCCGCGAACGATCCGTCCGAGTTTGAGATCCGCCGCGACAACGTAATGACGAGCATGCCGCTGCGCAGGCGCGATGCGAACGGATCGCTGACATAGAGACCAACATCAGGACGATCGCGATGGACGGTGAAGTACTTACGGTCGGAGAAATTTCCCTTGCGGGGCACGTCGTTGGACGAATCGAGGATGATGTTGCCCTTGGCATCGAGCACCAGCTGCGCACCAATAAAGGGCGCATTCATTGCATGGTCGAACAGCACGCCGCGTCGCAGCGCGGGCGCTGCTGCCATCACGTCAGGCCGCTGCAAGCCGTGAATCAGCGCCTGTAAGGATAGGTCGTAGAGTTCGAAGTTGCGCTCGATATCGCGCTCGGCCAGCAGACCGAGATTGCGCGAGGTTTCGCTAGCCCGCTCCAGGGCGTCGTGGCGGCTCTGGAATAGCTGTAGCACGCACAGGCCCATCAGCGCGCAGGCAATCACAATGCCGACTGCCACAATGGCGTAAGGGGCTGCCTTCCCGGGATGCATGGATCTCCTCGCCGCAAAAGTGTGCGCGCGCCGGCGCGTGGTTTCCGCATACTAAATCGGATAAGCACATTTGCAAGCGCAGAGCGAAATTGATCGAAAGGCGAACATCGCGCAAGGGAGACAGAGCTATCGGTGAACCCGAGCGGCAACAGTAACTTTATGTCCGATCTATGACAAGACGTCACCCGATTCAATTGGCAGGGATTGACGGACCTTAGCTGCCCTCAGATCTCGGCAAGAAGCGGCAGTAGATCCATAGAAATGAGTCGCGCCTCGATATTGTGCGCCACGGCCAGGTGCTCCTCATTGTCGGCCGAGAACACCTCACCCTTGATGCTGACAAGGATCGTCCCGAGTCGCATCTTCCGATCTGCCGACAACACGGGAACGATCTCCTGCGCTTCGGGGATCTGTTGAATGGTCAGCTCCACGGGCAGATAGATCATCCAACCCACACCGGGGCGGTCTTGAAACGCCTGCTTGTCCGAGTAACCGTCAGGCGCTGCCGAGATCACGGCCGGCAAAAACTCCTGTGCGGTCGCGCCCACAATACTCGCCACAGTGTCTTTGTGTTCGATGAACGCCCCGCGAGCGTCAATTGATACCGTATCGGGGAAATGCCCGCCGCACGCGAAGACCTCAATCGATGCGCCGATGGAATCGTCGGCGCTGCCATCCCATATCCCGAGCGAGGACGTTTCTTCGCCCCGGTATTCATTCTCCAGCGCCGCGACCGCCGTGCTACTGGGCTGGCCATCGGTCGCGTACACCTCCCCCGCCTGCGCCTCTTCGAGCGTGTCGCCCTGCATTCGCCAATTCGGACGCGACAGTTCCGGAGCCGCTGCCGCCATTACATCAACAATCGCACCAACCTTCGCGAGTGTTTGCGAGAAAGCGAACACCTCGATCCCGCCGGCCTTGATGAAGGAATCAATTTTCATGATGGTAGGAATTTACGGAAAATACTCCGACTCGATCGACATGGTCTTAAACCATACCGACATCCGCCTATAGGTCAACGGCCCTTGGAAATAGTACCGTAGCCGCGTAGGCGGATTCGCCTTGACCCGCATCGCGCGCTTGATCGCCTGATCGCGCATATGGCGAAAGCCCTTGAAGAACTGTTCGGACTTCGGAATAGATCCATCAAGGAACTGGTCATAGTTCCCCTTGGCCTCTTGCAGCAAGCACTCTTGCGGCTTGAACCCGTCAAAATCGATTCCAAGCCACTCCCACTCGTCGCTCCACTGGCAGCTCTCCGTATCGAACGCAAAGCCGGTTACGCGCGCCTGATATCGGTACGCCGGCCAGTTAGCGCCGTGTCGGCTCCGCACAAGCTTGCCCGTCTGTTCGGGCGGGCACTTCTTGCAAGGCGCAGTGGAATCGGACATTGTCCGCGATTCCGTTTTTGCCTTCGCCTGCTCGTCCATCTTGCTGACGTCACCCCGAAGGCTACCGATCCCCGCTACTGCCACGCCCCCCAATAAAGCGCTTCCAATAGCCGACAATACCGGCCCCGCTTCCGCTGCTGCGGCTGTCACTAGAGGGATTAACGGTGCCGCCATGCGGAACTCCTTTCAAGCTATCGGGATGTTGTGATCGCCAAGTGATCTCTTGGACGTAGACGTGAAAACGCTCATCGGCGCTACGGCCGGGTTTCGTCAGCCATGCCTTCGCAGCCGGCTTCTCGTAAAAGTGCGGCGAATATGCCTCGATTTTCAAGAACTGAACCAGATGCTCGCTATCCTGAATCCCGAGAGATCGAGCGGCGCGATATGCATCCCAGAGCCGGTTATGAAGATCGATATCCTGCGTCAAAGCAGGATCCGCCTTGAGCAGATCACGGCGCACGCCGTCAACGAAATTGCGAGCCTCGCCCTCGGCGAGTGCAGACACGTGGGCGGGAGTAAGGTTAAGCGGCATGGGGATGCGCCCTGAAGAGCTGCCCGTCGATCTCGATCAACCAGTCGAAGGTCGGTGAGAAAAATGTCGTCCGCTCGGTCGGACTAAGGGCAGGTGCGAAATGCCGCATCACACGGGCGTCGTAATAGCGAAGCATTACCGACCGGCCATCCGGCAATATGCCGTCGAGCCGGTCGCGAAGTTCTGCCGCAAGCTGGTGCGGTTGATACGCGCTGATAATCCAGCTCACCCCATATTCGCCCTGCGCTAACTGCCCAAGCACACGCCGGCAATCGCCGTCGACAGCCGCGAAGTCGAATAGCCACGGGCCGGCGTCCGCGAGCGAGGCGTCTGGTGTTGCATCAAGCAGCGCAATTGCCGCGTCGCGCGTCCGGCGCGGCTCGGAACCGCCCAGCTCCGAATACAACAGCCCATCCACAAGCGCAAACAGACGAACCGGAAGGCTCGCCCGCTCTTGCACCGCTGAATAGATATCTTGAACGCTCATCGACGCTCACCCGCGAACGACCATCGCAGCCGCATTCTTGGCAGCAGCAACCATGCACGAGAGACAGAATCCCTGTGACGGCTTCGGGGCAGCGAGTTCGAGCGCGACCGGACCTCCGGTCGCAGAGAAACCCATTCTGACGAGTGCATCCGACTCGAAGGACTGAAACATCTCTGACTGCGATGCAATCATGGTTGGGAGAGGACTGCACCCGCAAGCGACCTTATCGCCTTCCAGCGCAGCTTCGTGCCCCATCAAGTTACCCGGCCAACGCGGCCCCTCTGCAACGATGACGCCGACACGCTTGCACGCTGGACAAGTTACTTTGGCACCTACGTAGGTGAGTCCAACTCCGTCGCAACTCATTGTCGGGATAGCGTCGACGACCACCCCGCCGCTGGTCGATTGGTCTCCGACTCGGAGATAGTTCCGCCTCACATGCAGGCCCTCTCGGTTTCTAATGATCCGACTATTACCCGAGCAAGAGACCGATGTCGAGAGTCGGAAGGCGACTTGACCAAATGTGACATTTAACCAACTCGCCCCCGTGCTCAAACCCCCGCAAAATTGCCGGGTATGCCGCAGGAGCTGTCCTGCGGGCGAGCCATCCGCTAGAACAGACCAACCGGCTGCGACGCGTCATCCCAACTGAAAATGATCAGCTCGTTACGGTCGACGGCCTCAACACCAACCGTGTACTGGATCGGCACGGTCTCGATGTAAAACCCTTCAAACACGCGTCGAATGTCCGGGTGATCGTTGAGACTCACAATCGCGCGACCTTTGAGACGGCGCAGCCGCTCGGCCATCTTTTCGTACTCCGCAAACGGAAACGGCACGCCATACCCCTGCGTCTCGTAATACGGGGGATCGAGATAGAACAGCGTGTGCGGCCGATCGTATCGATCAATGCACGCAGCCCAATCCAAGCGTTCGATGAAGGCATTCGCCAACCGCTGATGCGCGACGGATAGCTCCTCCTTGAGACGAATGGGATTCAATCCCGGCGCAGCCAGCGTCTTCGACCCGAAAGTCTGCCCTTCGAGCTTCCCACCAAAGCAACTTTTTTGCAGGTAGTAGAAGCGTGCAGCACGCTGGATATCGGTGAGCGTTTCCGGGATCGTATGCTTCAACCAACCAAACAGCTCGCGACTCGTAAACGCCCAATTGAACTGCCGCACGAACTCATCGACATGATGCTGCACGACACGATACAAATTGATCAGTTCACCGTTGATGTCGTTGACCACCTCGACCTTCGCCGGCGGACGCATGAAGTACAACGCGGCCCCGCCCGCGAACACTTCGACATAGCAGTCGTGCGCCGGGAAACGCGGGATCAGGTGATCTGCAAGACGGCGCTTACCGCCGATCCAAGGAATGATGGGATTTGCCATTGTGAAAGCCGTTTTAAAACTTGGTGTAGAATCCGGCCCGCCTACCGGTAGGTAGCAGGGCCTTGGCCGATTCACTGGCGTACACAGTGGAAAGGCGACCGGGAGACGTGTTGCTGCACGTCCTCCGGTCGCCCTGTTTCTTTCGAGGCCGCCCGGCCCCGATCGCCGCGCTACTGCGGCAAGTTGCTTTGCGCGTCGCCGATCAACGCGTCGTAACTGCGCTCGCACTGCCGGCCGGCAATGCCTCGCTCGTCAGCGATTTTCGCCAGATCTCCCGCGCGCTCGTCAGCCCGGCCGAACACGTCGGCAAGCAGATCGAGGGCGTCGCCGGTTGCCGGGCTTCCGGCCGCAGCGCCGGCACGCCGGACGTCGGCGACGAGTGAGGCGACTTGCCTGCGCAGCCCGTCAGCAGCAGCGCCGGCAACAGCAGCATCAGCGGCTGCCTGATCACGTTCTTTCGCAGCATCGGTTGCGATCTCCTGTTGTGCCGCCAACCGGCGGCGATATTCGTTACGTTCGTTCGTCAGGTCATCGATCTGCCGCGCCTGATCCACCACCTTCGCGGATTGGTCGGCATCACGATGTCCCTCGAAGTAGCCGCAGGCAGCGCCGGCAATGACGCCAGCAACGACGAGCAGCCAAATGCGCGGGTCGATCCACGTCATGCGATCACCTCCCCGCCGGCCGCGCGATACGCCGCCAGCAATTCCTCGATGTCGTTTTCGTGCTGGCCGTATCCCGCCCCCGGCAGACTGGCCCATACGTTCGACACCTTGGCGATGGCTTCGCGAAACCGGCCTGCATCGATCAACGGCAATGCGCCGTGCTCGCGCAACTGCTGCAGCGCGTACCGATCCTGCGACACCGGCCCGAAGTCGGGCAGCTTCATCTGCGCCTGATAGATCCGCCACCAGCGCGTGAGGATCTGGTAACGACCAGCCGCTGTCGACGGCACGCGGATCTGGCGATTGAGCACATTCGGATGTGCGGCATAGCTCGCAAACAGCAGCGGGCGCGATGCCGTCGCACCGACCAGGACGTTGTAACCGTCGTCCGACTTCGCGAGCAGCGGCAAGCCGATCTCGCTTACCGCGATGGTGTCGAGAAACGCCACCCGGTTCTTTCCGCCTGCGGCGGCAACACTGATTCGCGCCATCGTCACTTCCCCCCAAACACACGTTTTGCATTCCGGCGCAGCAGCACTTCGAGGTATTGCGACCCCACAATGCCGAGCGCACTCCCCAGACCGAGCAGAGCGATCGGCGGCAGATCCGGGATCTGCAGCAGCGCGAGCCCGGCCACCATCGACGTCGCCGATCCCAACACGGCACGGCCGGCGACGAGCCGAAACGTCAGTTGCTCCCCGCCCACCAACACCTTCGCGATGCCAATCAATCCGCCCATGACGATCAGCTCCAGAATCGTTTTTTCGTGGTCTTGCATCGGTTCCCCTTGCCCGATAAAAAGAAAGGCCGCCCCGGTTGCCCGTGAGCGGCCTGCAAATTCAGTGCGTGACGCGTTACTGCGGCGCCGGCACCACCAGAGTGATTTTCTTGCCCGACTTCTTCTTGTGCCCGACCTTCGCTTTCCCCTTGTTCCCTCCGTTCAAAGTCACGACCGTGATCCACCCGCGCGATGCGAACGTGTGCTCGACCGACTCGATCAGAAACTCACCGTCTACTCCGGTCTTGAACCCCTTCAGCGCGATCGTCTTTTCCGCCGACAGATCTGCGCGGCCGCGCATCGTCAGCCGGCTCGTCGACGTGTGCCGGTTGAGCGTCGCCATTCGCGATGTCGCGCCCGCTTTCGCGGCTTCCGGACTCGCGAACGCATGGCGCTCGGTATGCACCGCGGACGCACCTGGCGGTGCATCCGGGTTCGGGATCGTCAGATCGATCTTCTTCCCGGACTTGCGGTCATGCACCTTCGTGCGCACGGCCGCGAAGCTCGCTCGGTCGGGGAAATTGATGTCGTAATCGAGCAGGTCGCCCGGCGTGAGCGTGACGATCGGCAGCGGCTTGCCGCTCGCGCTCTTACCGCCGCCGCGCGGCAAAACGATCAGCTTGCCGGCCTTGACCGTCGCCGTCGCCCCATACTGGCGAGCCACGCGCGTGATGAAGTGCAGATCGCTCTCGCCGAACTGGTCGATACGCGGCACGACAACGTCGACGTCACACGCGGCCGCCCATTTGTTACGACGCGCGACGTCGCCGACGATGTCGGCCAGCTTCGCGTTCGACCAGCTCCCGTATCGCTGCGTTTTCGACGTCGCGCGCATGTTCGCAGGCTTGCCCCGGATCACGACGCTGGCCGGCGGCCCGCGCAATCCAACCTCGTCGACGGCGTACTCGCCGAGCATCAACAGCCCCTGCCCCTCCCATCCGATCGACACCTTCAAAGTCGCGCCCTTCGGCGGAAACTCGACGCGGCCGTCGCGATCGTCGAGCGTGATCGTGCACTCGTCGGCGTCTAGACCAGGTTTGTCCATCGACCGGATCTCAAGCACGCGATCCTGTATAACCTTCGTCACGTCCGAGCCGTTCGCGACGACCTGAAAAATCGCTTCCATCGCACCTCACTATGTCCAGAGCTGGACGGACTCGGCACGCGGCGCATCGAGATCCGGCATCAGGATCTCGACGCCGGCCGGGAACGGCTGCGGCCGATTCGCCAGCCCCGGATTCGCTTCGTACACGGCCTCGACCGTTCCCTGCAGCGCTCCGTAGAAGCGATAGCAGAGCGTGTCGAGCACGTCACCGTCAGACGTTCTTAAAGTCTTCGCCATAGCGCCCGAACTCCACCGAGAAAGTTTGCTTGCGCGGCAAGCCGTCCGCGAGCAGCGCGTCCTGCTCCTCTTCGATCGCCTGCAACAGCCAGCGGCCGAGCACTTCGCCGTCGCCCGTCGTGAGCTGCACGGGCTTCATCCTGCCGCCGATGGCACGCAGCCGGCTGATCTGCTTCGTACCGGCCCCAAGCGACGGGAACACGACGCCCGACAGCGTGATCGTCTCGCCCCCTTCGCTGACCGGTTGCAGCGCCTCCTGGCGATTCAAGCGCTCCTGAGACGCCACGCGATACCGCGTCGCTCGTCGCAACTTGTCGTGAGCAGCCGTCGACAGGTTGAAGTGGAATGCGTCGCCGGCATCCGTCGTCATCGACATCAGGTGCGGCGTGCTCGACGACGCACCGTCGATCAGACCCGACAGCATCGAGCCGACGCCCGTCGACTTGATCACGTCCATCACCGCCGAGTCCTTCAGACCCACCGCCGCGTTGAACTGATTCCACGCCCCGCCCAATGCAGACTTGACGCTGTCGGCGGCAGCCCGCACAAGGGGGAAATTCGATCCGTCGACGGCTTTCAGAATCGAGCCGATCGAAGCCTGCGTCGCGTTGAAGCTACGCACGACAGCGCCGACCTGCGGAAACAGGTCCGACGCCACCGACAGCGCACTCGTCGCGCCTGTCAGCAGCTCGGCCGCGCTGCTCAGATTGCCGGTTGCGAGACGTTGCAGCATGTCGACCGTCGCCATGCTCGCCGCGCGGTTTCGATCGAATATGCGAACCATCTGCCGCACGCGCTCCGTCGCGATCCCCGCCTGCGTTGCTGCTCCCGAGATCTGTCGAAACACATCCATAGCGCCTCCCTTACATATGCGGCGCGTCGAACATTGCCGTACGACTGTTCGCCTTGCGCTGCTGCTCCTCCATCATCCGCGTCAACTGCGGACTGACCTGTTGGAGAAACTTGTTAGCCATTTCGGTATCGCTCGCCTCGATCTTCACGTTGAAGACCGGCGCGAACGTGTTCGTCTGATCGATACGCGGCCCGAACCGGGCATCTGCCGCCGGACTTTCCGCTGCCTTCGCTGCCTTGGCGACCGCCTCGGCATTCGCGGGCGTCTCGTCGGGCTTCTGGCCCAAGAACTTGCTCGCGATGGCGCTCAGTGCCTTGTCGCCTACAAACGTCCCGAGTGCCCCGCCAAGCACACCGACGACAGCCGATCCGATCGGCCCGCCGAGCGCTCCGATCGTCGCCCCGACCTTCGCGCCGATCACGCCACCCGCGAGACTGCCGGCAATGCCAGCGAACCGTGTGGCCTTCCGATCGTTCGTATCGGTGCTCGACGCGACGGCGTATGCTTCGCGAGCCGCAAGGCCGAACTTCAGGACGGTCCCCGCGACGGCCAGCTTTCCTGCCCACGGCGCAACCCGACCGAAGAGCGCACGTCCCGCGTTGACGACCCGCCCGATCCTCCCGAGCCGCCCCGCCCGAGCTGCCGCGCGACGCGCGGCGCGTCCTGCACGCCCACCGCCCATCAGATCGCCAAGCCCGCCACCATCGACGCCACCGCCGGGCATGTTCACGACAAACACGCGCTGGACGCCACCAGCGGCGCTCGCAGCCCCGCCGACTGCATCCAGTGCGCGCCCGACGACGCCACCCGCACCACCGGCACGCCCTGCAACCCCTCGACCACCACGCGCCAGCACCGTCCCGCGCGCGATATCGAACAAGCCACGACCGATGCCCCAAAGTGCCTTTGCTCCGCGCACCGCGAGCACCGTGCCGGCGATGCCGACGACAGCGGCTGTCGCCTTCGGAGCGCTGTCTGCTGCGGACTGGATACCGCTCCCGGCACCCTTTGCCGCCTCGCCAACGCGATCCGTAATCGGCCGTAGGGCGTCGCCAATGCTGCGCATCGCGTCGTCCCATCGCTGCCCGACCTCGCTCCAGATCTGTTTGGACGTCTCGCGACGTGCCTCCAGATCCTTCTGAATCTCGCCGCTCGCCTGCTGCGCGTTGCGCTTCAGGTTCGAATACAGCTCCGCGTTTTGCATGTATGCCGTCAGCGCCGCCTTGACCTGCATGTCGTTGAACAGGTCGCCGGTCTTCATCGTCTCGGCGAACGCGGCCATTTGCGCCTGACGCTTGGCGGGGTCCATCTCCGAATTGAACTGCTTCGCCGCAGCTGCGAGCTGCTTCGCCTTGGCCGGATCGACACGCTCGATGTACGCGCGGGCGAGCACGAAAGACGCCTCCAGCGTCGACCAGCCCTTGCCGATCGCCTCGCGCATCTTGGCCTGATAATCGACACCGGCCTTCGCGTAATTGCGTTCGGTCTCGCCCGAACCGATCTTCGAAAACCAGTTTTTCAGGTTGTTCGCCGCCTCGTCCGAACTGCCGGCGGTCTTCATCTGCACCTGGAGCATTGCCCCGAGCTGCGTCACCGAGTCCTGCCCCGTGATGCCGATCTTCTTCATCTCGGCGAGTAGCACCGGGAACCAACGCGCCATGTCGACCGACTCGAACGACCCTTCTTTGCCGAGATACGCGATCGCTTCGAGCGCCTTCGACATCTGCTTCGGATCGACAATCTCCGCGTTCTGCTGCAGCGCTTGGATCATCTTCGCGGTTTCGACCGTCGTCGCGCCTTGGCCGATGGAGAACTTCGCGACCAGCGGCGCGAAGTTGAGCGCGCGATCCAGATCCATGCCGCCTGCGACCATCTGGTTGACGGCGTCCGCCAGCTCGTTGCGGCTGATACCGTTCGCCCCGGCGTCACGCCTGATCCGCGTCGCCATCGCGGCCTCTTCCTGCGTGCGCGCGATACCCGCCTTAATCGCGATGTCGCGAATGATCGCCTGATAGTTCGCCGAGATCGTCGCCGGCACCGCGACCGCCGCCGTCAGCTTCACCGCGTCGCCGATCACGCCACGGCCGGCCTCTTGACCGGCTGCCAGCCGCTCGCGTCCGGCCACCTTCAGATCCAGTCCGCGAGCGGTTCGTCCGAGCTGCGCATACGCTCGATCGAGCCGACCGACCTCGATGCCGGCGTCTCGCAGCGATTTCAGATTGCTGTCGAGCTTGCGACGAATGCCATCCGCCGCGCTGTCGCCCGCCAAATGAAGGCGACGGAACTCGTCCTGCAGGCGCATCGTCTCGCCGATCTGGCGCTGCCAGAGCCGCGAGTCGTTCGCCCGCTTCTTCATCGCGTCGATCTTCGACGACGTGTCGGTGATCGCCTTGCCGAACGTCGCCGAGACAGCCCCGCCGATCACGATGCCAAGTGCTAAGTCTTTCGCCATCCCGGCCCCCTCAATCCGTCAGCCACCAGAGCATGTCGTCGACCGTCATCTCGTCAATCGATGTCGGCGACATGCCGTATTCACGCACCAGCCGATTTGCCAACGCCTTGAGCGTCTTTCTGTCCAGCTTGGCGTACGGATCGAAAGGAGTAGTACGCGTCCTGCACGCGCTCGTAATCGGCCATGTCCATCTCTTCGATGTCGTCCGGGCCGACATCTGCAAGCGTCGCGAACAGGATCAGCTCTTGCTGCTCGGCATCGTTCGGCGCGAGCTTCTGCGCACCACGCATGTCGCGCACCTTCGGCCGGCGCAGCGTGAAGCTGTCGCACTCGACGCCGTTGAGCTTGATCGGATAGTTGAGCTTGACCGTGACCTTTTCCATTGCGGTTCCTGAAAAGAAAATGGCGAGCCATCGGCTCGCCATTAATTAAACAAAGTAGCTTTGCTGTGTGTGCGTCGAATGACACCGACGTGGGAACTACATGCCAAGACCCTTGCGGACCTCGGCGAGCTGATCAACACCGTTGATCACGCGCTTGGACGCGAAGACATCGATCTCGTGCACAATCGCACCGGCGATCTCCAGCTTGTAGTAGTCGCACGACACGGAGTATTTCGCCTCGTACTTGTCGCCCGGTTTCCAGTCGCCCGGATCGACTTCGTGCAGCATCCCACGCAGATACACGGCGACGTTTTTCGTCTTACCGCTGCGATCCATGAACACCGCGCGAAATACACCGTTGAACGCGCCCTGATCGACCAGACCGAAGAAGCGCAGCACCTCGTATTCCATCGTCGACATCGAGAACGATGCATCGAGCGCTTCCATGCCTTGATCGACCTTGACCGTCGCGTCCATCCCGCCCGCGCGGAAGTCATCCGTCTTGATCTTCAGCTTCGGTGGCGTCATGCTCGTCGCGCGGCCAGCGTATCCGCGGCCGTCGATATGAGCGTTGCAGTTGTACAGAGTTTCCGGAATCATCGTTCCTCCCTTAGATCTGGTTATCCAGCACTTCGGTCAGCCACTGGTTCGTGACCTCGAAGCGGAAAATCGGGTTTTCGGCCGGCGGGACGTCCGTGAATCGGATGTTCCAGTACACCTTGCCGTCTTCGAGCTGGCTCGCCGTGTTCAGCAACGGGTCCGGATAGACCTCGAAGTTGATCACTGCACCCTGACGCTTCAGATCACGCATGAACGCGTGCAGCCCTTCTGTCACGTCGCTGACGTACGTCGCAGTAATGCCGCGATCGACCGCCCATTTGTGACCGGCCTGCACGGCATCCATGACGATGTCGAGCGTGCGCACGCGCGTGACAAACTTCCATTTCGGATCGGCCGACAGCGTACGGTTTCCCCAGAGGCGATACCCGCCGTCGCGAATAATCGTCGTGATGTTCGCGTTGTTGAGCAGGTTCGCCCGGCACGTCTCGTCGCCGTCGAGGTATTCGATCGGCCGGCCCGTGCCCGTGATCTCGACGATCTCCTTGTTCGACGGCGACGCCCAGAAGCCGATCTTCGCGTCGGTCTGACAGAACAGCCCTGCCGCGTACGTCGATGCGGGCAGCGAGATCTCGCCGTTCGTCGCGTTGTTCCATGCCTTCGCGCCGGGGTCGACCATGTACAGGCGCTTGCTGCCGAAGTTCTTCGCGTACGCGATCGCTGCCTCGTCGTCGACGTTCGGGCCATCGATCACGGCCATCGCGCGCAGCTTGCCGGCGAGCGAGTCGGCAGCCGTCGCGACCGGCTGCTTGGACGTATGCCCAGGTGCGATCAGCAAACGCGGTTGTGCGTTGAAGCGCGACTTCGCGTCGAGCAGCGCCTGCATGCCCGTGCGTGCGCCCCCGGCCGACACACCACCGATGATCGCCGACGTGAGCTGCGCCGCGTCGGTCGCAGTCGGCACTCCGACCGCGACAACGATCGCGCTGCTCTGCGCGTAGATCGCGCGAGCTGCCCGCGCGATTGCGCTGTTCTCGCCGAACGCACGCACCGCCTCGCCGTAGCTCGTCAGTTGCACCGGGACGTTCGGCTGCGCCAGATCGGGACCGGGCGTGTACGTGTCGGTCATACCGACCACCGACGACGACGGCACCGCAATCGTGCGCGGACCGCTGTCGACGATCGTCGTCGTGATGCCGTGAAAAAAGGAAGTCGCTGCCATGCGGATCTCCGGAAATAAGAAAAGCCGCTCATCGGAGCGGCTTGAAACGAAACGACGCCGGCAACACATGCGGCGTCGGCAAAGTTACTTTTTGACGGACGTATCGGACGCCTTCGGTTGCTCCGGCTCGGGGGCGGCGTCGGTTGTTGCCGCCACCTCCGCTCGACGCTGCATTTCCGCCTCGGCCGCAGCGCGATCCTCTTCGGCCTGCTTCTCAGCAGCCGCCCGCTGCGCAGCCTCCTCCGCTTCGCGCTTCGCTTTCGCTGCACGCTCGGCCTCAACCTTCGCGAGAATCGCGGCTGGATCAGGTTCGGCAGGCCACGCAATCCGCGCCGGGAACGTCGGTGACTCGACAACATTCACCAGCGCGACCTGATAATCGGCCCATGCGTCGAACATCGCCTCTTCGAGATCCGACAGTCGCCCCGTCATCCGAGCATCCGCCTTGCCGCGATTCTGCTGACGAGCCTTTTCCAGCCGCGCGAAAAAGTCATTCATCGCTGACTCGCGCGCCCGGTCCGCGACGATCTTCTCGTCGACAACCCACGCCCCGTCCCGCCATACGTGCGTATCGGATGGGCGCGGCTCTTCAGTCAGGCCAGCGTCGTCCGGCGTCACACCGGCCACGGTAATTTCCGCCGCGAGACCGGACTCGGTTCGATAGAGGCGCACGCCGCGATAGTCGGGCAGCATTTCCCATTTTTCATCACGCCAGAACGGCCAGGTGCGCGGCGCACGTTCGGGCAGCGGTTCCAGCGTGCAGAACGCGGGAACCAGATAGCGGCTCGAATTCATCGGATCGACATCGGCAAGAAAGCTTACGATGTACTGCCCGGTCAAACTGTCGTATTGATTGCAAAGCATGTTCTACCTCACGAATTAATATGCGCGGATCATGGCAAGCACTGCGATGTTGCGCATGCGCGCTTCGGTGCCCCCGTCAGCGGCAACGCTGATTGCATGCGAGTGACCACCAACACCACCGATACCGACTGCGTGCGTATGCTGTCCATTTCCGTCGATGCCGATAGGGATCGTTGCGCCATCCGTTCCCAAGTTGTTCGCACGACCGTTGTCCATGCCGTACCCGCGCCCGGTGCTCGTCGAATACGCACCGTTCGACCCGAGACCAAACCCGTGCGAGTGAGGCTGCTGCGTAACGTTGTGTCCGTGCCAGCCGGCCGCATCAGTCCAAGCGGTATGTGTGTGATCTCCAGCGGCACCAGACGAGGCGCCGTGCGAGTGGGAGCGGTTTTGGCTGTCCTGCCACGAACCGACACCGCGACCAGAATCAACACCCCGCCCACCGTCAGCACACCGGACACCTTCGCCGCGAAACTCGGGGATGCGGAACGTCGTCTCCCCGTCGCCGATCGAGAAGCACCCCCACCAACCAGCGGCCCAGTCCTTCTCCGTTGCGAGCGCACCGCTTGCCTGAGCGTACGCCCAGAGCTGCGGATAATCGGCTCGCTTGAGTAACGCTCCGTCCAGCTTCAGGCAACCCGCCCGCACACTGTTTCGCACCTCGAAAATGATCTGGCCGATCGACGCCGACGCGATCGCATCGACGACAAACGCCGTCGACGCGACACTTCCCGACTTATCTCCAGCGGCGGGCGTAGGCACCTGCACAGGTCGATCAAAGATCGTGCCCTTGTCGGCAGTGAATCGCGCGGTGACGATCCCGTTACACGTGACGCCGAAAGCGCCGTCACCGATGTGATACAGACCAGTATCCGGAGCACCGTCCTTGTCGAACGTCAACGACGGATTCTGCGGCGTGCCTTCCGAGAGGAAAATCCGAGCGCCGGCGGCAAGCCAGAGCGCCCCTTTAAGCGTCCCTCCGTTGTTCAGGTCGAGCGGCGTCAGATTGCCCGTGTGGTAAACCGGTTTGCCATCGATACAAAATGTCCGACTGCCGAAGAAATACTGAAACGAGCCTTTCGTTGCCGAATACCACCCGACGTTGTCGGCATTCGCGTAGAAATAGCCGTCAACCGCGCCAAAGCGAAGCCGGCCTTCGCCCCACGAAGGCTTCAACGTAAGGTCTCCACGCATTTCGACCGACCCGCCGATTGACGTTCCGCATCCCGTGTCATCAAGCCGCAAAAAGCCGCTTTCGAGATTCCACAAGATCGGCCGGAATTCATTCCACGGTCCAAGCGGATCGCCCTTCTTTGTCTGAAGCAGGTAGAAGTCCCGATCGTCATTGCGAAACATGACACCGTAGTTCGCCGACGTCGCTCGGTACTGGCCTCCAAGCGTGCCGTCGAGGTCCATCCCGCTAGAACGGACGCCATTTGCGAACGACGTCCGATACGCGACTTGAAAGCCATCGCGCGCGTTGTCGGCCGTCGTCCCTGGAGCAGCCCCCTGAAACGCCGGACACAGTCACCCACTTACAATAACGGGTAGGCATAGGACTGTGTTTTTGACTAACACTAGGCAGGAAGTGATGGAAGTGTTGACGGGCCCGGAGCGTCGGCGGCGCTGGACGGCGGAGCAGAAGCTGGCGATGGTTCGCGAGAGTTTTGAGCCGGGGAAATCGGTTTCGATGGTCGCGCGCCAGCACGGCGTGAATCCGAACCAACTGTTCCACTGGCGCAAGCTGTACCAGGATGGGAGCCTGTCAGCGGTCAAGGCCGGCGAGGAAGTAGTCCCGGCCTCGGAACTGGCCGATGCACTCAAGCAGATTCGTGAGTTGCAACGGATGCTCGGCAAGAAGACCATGGAGAACGAGATTCTCCGCGAAGCAGTCGAGTACGGCCGGGCAAAAAAATGGATAGCGCACTCGCCCTCGCTGCCGGAGGACGACCAGTGAAACTGGTTTGTGAAGTTCTCGGCGTGTCGCGCTCGAACGTATCGGCACGACTGTCGCGTCCGGCGACGTGGCGCGATGGCCGTCAATCGAGGCAGAGTGACGACGCGGACGCGGTCGAGGAGATCCGCCGGGTCATTGGCGATTTGCCCAGCTATGGCTATCGCCGGGTTTGGGGCATCTTGCGCAACGAGCGCGTTGCGGTCGGACTGGCGCCGTTTAATGCCAAGCGAATCTATCGCGTCATGCGCACACATGGGCTGCTGATGCAGCGCCGACCGATTCCACCTCGGCCCCAACGTCGACACGACGGCAAGGTAGCCGTCGAGCGCAGCAATCAGCGATGGTGCTCGGACGGCTTCGAATTCTGCTGCGACAACGGCGAGCCGCTGCGCGTAACGTTCGCGCTGGATTGCTGTGACCGTGAGGCGATGAGCTGGGCGGCTACGACGGCAGGCCACAGCGGCGACATCGTGCGCGACGTGATGCTGGCTGCAGTGGAAAATCGGTTTGGCATCGAGCTGCATACGCCGTCCGAAATCGAGTGGCTGAGCGACAACGGTTCGGGCTACACAGCCGACGACACGCGTCGGTTCGCAGTGGCCATCGGCCTGAAGCCATTGACCACGCCGGTATGCAGCCCGCAAAGTAATGGGATGGCCGAGAGCTTCGTGAAGACGATGAAACGCGACTACGTCGCCTTCATGCCGAAGCCGGACGCAGCGACTGCTGCACGCAATCTGGCCATCGCGTTCGAGCATTACAACGAGAAGCATCCCCATAGCGCGCTGAAATACCGCTCGCCTCGCGAGTTCCGGCGCTCGATGGATTCAGCAACCTTAGTGTGAGGCTGTGTCCGGTATTACAGGGTCAACTCCAGTCCCCAAAAGCACGCGCCCCTCGCGAGTGACACGCATCCGCTCGGCACCGCCCGCGATCAGAGCGAGCCAACCATTCGCGGCGGCCGGCCCAACAAGGCAGTTATCGCCCCGAATCTCCAGGTGCGGAACGCCTTGTGCGCCGATCTGAAGGTATCCGTCGCTCGGCGAAAACATACCCGTGTCAGGATCGTTCTCAAACCCGAACCCAGCGTTGTTTGCGTTATTCGGCGTGATTGCGCCGACCTTCCCGCGAAGCACTCCCTTCAACGTGCCGCCCGTGTACGGCAGCTTGTCGTTTCCGAGTGCGTCGGTTCGCTTGCCGAGCGCTTCGACCTGCGCACTGACTTCGCCGACCCGCTTGTCGTTGCCATCCGCCCGGTCTTTGAGGTGCCGCGTCCGATTCGCAAGTTGCTTTGTCGGCACGTTGTCGATCCCATCAGGACCACCCTGTACGGGGTCCGACGTTTCGAACTGGTAGACCCCGTCCTCCCACTTACTTTCTTCCTTCAGATTGGCCATGTACCGATCACCCCTCGCGTAAATTGACCATTGCGTGTCGCGACACCGTTGTGTCGGATCGCAACCTCAGAAAAATCGAGCCACGCGAGCCGACTGCGAGCCGGCGCGTAACGCTCGATCGCTCGCTTCAGGTTCTCGCCCTGATCTCGCGTCACCGGCCGCCGCAGCTTCACGATGTACTCGGCCCATGCAGTCGATCCGCCGTGCAGATATCGACCGTCGCGCTTCGCCGAACCGTCTCGCCGCTTGATCTGTCGTCCCTCCTGAATGTCGATCTCGCCGAACCCGAGACGGCGAACGATCTCGCGGATCGCCCACGGCGTGCCCTTCTTTTGATAGATCGCCAGAGACGACTTGATCAGCGCGCGTCGCGCCTCTTCGGACTCCGCCAGCTCCCATCCGTCGACTGCGAGCGACCACGCGAGCCACGGCAGGAAAGCGGCGGGGCAGCGATCCGCATCCCAGAGCGTGCGGATCACGTTCGGATCGACAGACGGCCGCATCACCTGCGCGAGCGCCGCTTCTAGACTCGTCTGGTTCGTCGGCAGTAGTGCTTCAGTCGTCATCGTTCACCTTCGGATTGAGCACGATCGCCGTACACCGGGCGAACTGATCGATCGCACACACCACGTCAGCCATAGGGGCCTTCAGATCGACACGCACGACACCCGACGCTTTGGGATGCAGTGCCCCGGTTACGGCCGAGCGAGGCATGCCAACCCGTAGCGCTTCGCCCGCAGCGACTGCGATATCCAGATCCTGCCGTCGCGCAGCAAGCACGACGCCCGGATCTGGCCCGCGCCCGATGTACACGTCGGCGAGGATCGAGTATTCGACCGGCCGGGCCGGCACAACGAGCAGCGTGTCATTGAGCGGCCGACGATCTTCGGGAGAGAGCGCTCGGCGGACCGTGTCGAGCAACGCGGCACTGGCAACGCCACCGTTCGAGTACGACTTCACCACGACGCGAACGACACCGCCCTCCGGTCGATCGACTCGCACATCGGCGACATCCGGCGATGCATCCATCGCCATCGACCGATATGCACCGAATGGCCCCGCCGTTGACGAACGCTCGATACCCATCTGCGTACGCAATCGCAGCCGCTCGTCGCGCTCGACTGTCGCGGGGACAGGCGGATGCGCCTCCGGAGCACCGGGATCGACTGTCTCCCGCTGCAAATTCCAGAGCACCGCGAGGTGTTCAAGATCCGCGCCCGTCGAATACGCCAGCAACACGGCTCGGGCTGCATCGTTGACACGCGCCCGAAACCGTATGTCGTCGTATGCCGCCAGCTCGATCAACTTGACGACCGGATCGGATTCCAGCGCAGCCGTCCAATCCGGATAGATGCTCTTGAAGTGTTCGAGCTTGCGCTGGTACACCTCCTCGAAGTCGAGCGTTTCGACGAGATCCGGTGGATCAAGCGCCGACAGATCGATCACTGTCATATCGTCACCTCGAATACAACATCGTCGCCGTTGTATTGGCCGGCGATCCTAAAAGTTACTTTGCCGTCCACGACAGACAGTGCCTTCACGCTATCGAGCGCAATACGCGGCTCCCACCGTCCGATCGCACGCGCGGCTTCCGCCTGCGCGGCCGAGATCCATCCGCGTGTGACGGGCAGGTCAACCATCGCAGGGAGATCCGAGCCGTAATCGGGTCGCTCGCGGCGGGTTCCCTTGCGCGTGCTGAGAATGTCCGCGATGCTCTGCACAAGATGATCCAGACCGCCGATCAGTCGGCCCGTACGGCGACACATACCGACCAGCGCGACCATCACTGCGCCTTCGTCGGAATGCGCTTGAAGCACCCGCGCGATTCGAGATACGCGATATGCTCAGGCTCCGTCACTTCCGTTTTGCCGGCCAGCACGGCAACGTGCGAGCCGTCCGGAAACACGATCACGCGGCTGCGGAACTCGGTATCGATGAATGTCACGGGTGCCACCGCCCCGCCTTGCTGTTCGTCTTTCGCCATCACCACCCCCACAAACGAAAAACCCCGCACGGGCGGGGTCAAAAGTTACTTTGCTGTGCTCACACTGGCGGGCCGACCAACTCGCCGTCGCCCTGCTCACGGTGCCTGTGCTTCGTGAGCGACTTACCGCCGGCCGTAACGTCACCTGTATAGTCCGCACTGCCCGCGATCTTCATCGCGACACCGCCACCCTCGCCCGGCTTGCCCTGCATGCCACCGTTGAACGTGAGCATTTTCTCGGTCGTCGTGTTACCCGTGAACGTCGAATCCGGAACGTCCGCCAGCAGCTTCGCACTGCGCAGCGTCGCGCCGTCCGCCTTCAGCTCGAACTCAGTCCCGCCGATGCGGAACACGATCCGACCACCGGCAGGCACTGACAGCACGTATTCATGGCTCGCATGGTTGTACTGCTCGTACGCACCGTCCGGGAAGTCGGTGGCGGTCTCGTCGGGACTCGATCGTCCAGACCCGCCGTGCTGCTCTGTGTAGTAGCCGGGCGCGACGAACGCACCCGCGAGATCGCCGGACGGTGCCCACAGGGCAACCTCCTCGTCAACGGACGGCGGACGCCAATGCCGAACCTTGCCGGCGGCACCGGCCTGCCATTTGAGCCAGTCGCTGACCCAATCGCCGACACGCACTTTCACGCGCGGCGGATCGTACGTGATCGCCTCCACGACCGCAGTCTGCGTCAGGCACGCCATGCGGCGATCCATCTCGCCAAGCTCGAAGTCGCTCACACGTCACCCCGCTCCCTGCTCCACCGGATTCCAGTAATGGTCTTCGTGCCCCGGCCCCGTCTCCGGATCGACACCCCACAACACCGCACGCCCCTTCGTCGGCGGTTCGTACGCGTCGCCCAGGTCAAATTCGTGCACCCACTCGACGAGCCAAACGAGATACGTATCCAGTTCGGGCCGGAACGGATCTTCGCCCGCCGACCCGACCTGTTTGCCGGGCGTCATCGGCAGCCCCCACGTCGCCCCGTGCACCGTTTGCAGCACGCGCGCGGACAACTCGCGCACCTGGACCTCGGCATCCTCCACCAGCGGGTCGACGATCACGCGGGCCTGCATGCGCGCGATCAGCGGCACTCGGCCCGTTCCGTCGTCGTGCCCCGGCTCCAGCTCCGCCAGCTCGACCGCGACGAACGGCGTTTCGATTGACTTGCCGATCTTCGGGTACGCGTGGATACGTTCGAGATCGGGCAAGCGCGCACGCAGGCCGGCCTCGATGCCGTCGTGAAGTTGTTTCAGGTTATCGAGCACGATTCGCCGCCTTCTGGATTTCGTAGTTGACCTCTTGCCGCAGCACCGTCATCAGCCGCGCCTCGCACACACGCGCAGCGCTTCGAAATGCCGGATCGCCGGTCCGCGACCATTCGACCGTCACCACTTCGAACGGCGTTCGCGCCTTTCCGGTGCGACGGTAGATCGCGCCGTCCGGCTGCGCCTTGGTCTTGCGCCACGCGCCCTCGAACAGCGATTTGCCGGCGCGCATCCCCTTCTTCGTGCGCCGAACAGCGCCGAGCCGATGCGCCTCGAGCGGGTTCAACCCAAGCCACACCTTGCCCGTGTCGAGCGAGCGCATGAAGAAGTACATCCGCTGCCGCAGCAGCTTCTGCTGAATGCCCGTCGCGCCGCTGACCTCTTTCGCCGTCTGACTCCGAATCCACGCGCCTGTCTTGCGCAGCGTCCGACGCCATGCCGCCTGCATTGCAGCAGGCGGCAGGCCCGCGAGCGCTTCGAGCGCCCCCCGTACGTCGATCTCGACCTTCAGCAGATCCATCATCACCTCAGAATCAGGATCGTCCAGCCCGTGCCAGCCGGGCGGACCTCCAAAACGCGGAACCGTTCGCCACCCGCTTCGACGATGCTGCCCTCACGCACGCGTGCCGCGTCGTCGTCCGTGATGTCGAGGATCGGCGCAACGAGCTGCGTGCGTTGCGTTCCGAGATCAGGGCCGAGCCACGGCGCCTTGAACATGCCTTGCAGCGGCTTGCCATCGATCTTGACCTCGTCCGACAGGTCTCGCTTCACGGCCGTATCGACGTCGACCATCAGATCCCGGAACGCCATGTCACGCCTTCAGCTTGACCAGCGCTTTCGGGCGCGTGCACAGGTGGATCGGGTTCGACTGCGCCTCGATCTCGACGCCCTTTCCGAAGTCCATCAGTTCCTGCTTCGCGTAGTACGGAATACCCGTCGTGTTGACTGCCTCGACGTAGTCAGCCGGCGCGAAGCGCGTGATGAACAGGTCCGGCACACCTTCGGGAATCGCGTGCGCTTCGTCGTCCGCGACGTAGCCAACATCGCCGACGCGACCGCGATAGCGCTCGAACGTGCAACCGCCGAAGTCGAACGCATCGCGCGCGTCGCCACGCAGCGACGCCGCCATCGCGGTCGCAAGGTACGTCTCCTTCACGGTCTTCGCGACGATCAGCTTGTTCCAGAACGATCGGCCGCAGAGTACGCGCACGCCCGTGTACGTCGTCGCGCCCAGCGCATCTTCGATCGCGTCCTGCACGTCGACGCACTTCACGCGGATCTCGGTGTCGGCCTTGCCCAGCTCGAACGGGATCACCGTCTGCTCGATGCCGAAATACTGGAGCAGGTCGATCAGCACCGTCTTGCCGTCCGCATCCAGAACTGCGCCCTTGATCGCGCCGATACGGTGGAATTCGTGCGTCGCGTCGAGCTGGCGGCGCATCTTCGCGAGCCGGCGATTCACGACGGTCTGCAGCGCCTCCAGCTCGGTCTCGGAACCGAATGCGCGCAAATTCTGGATCTCGTCCGCCTTGATCACTGCGCGCTGCGGCAGATGCACCGTATTGAACGGGATCATCTTGCGCTTGCTGCCAACGACAACGCCTGCCGGCGAACCGCGCTCGCCCGCCGCGACGAGTGCGAGCGTGTCGCCGTCGCGCTCGATCTGGATCGTCGTCGTCGTGATGCCGTCCTCTTCGAACAGGCCGAGCGTGCCGATCCGGCCGGGAACATACGGCTGATCGTTGATCGCAGCACTCAGGGACGACAGCGAGAACGCATCGTCTTGAAACAGGGCGATATCCGCCATACAACCTCCGACATGAAAATGGATACAAAAAAGGCCACGCGGTCGGCGTGGCCTTGAATGGGGTGTGATGTGATCAGCGAACGATCACGTGCCGCTCGGCGAGATCCCCTCGACCGGCTGCATCGAGTCCCGTCAGCAGGCCGCCCGCGACTTCGGCAAGCCGGACGATCCCCGTCGCCGGGCGCGACGCGTCGGACGCCGCCAGCGGCGCGTAGAGCACGGCTGCTGCGACTTCGGAACCGTCGTTCGCGGCGTTGTCGTACGGCGCGTATTCGCCGGTACTGGTTACGCCGAGCACCTGCCCGGCCGGCAGTGCAGCGCCTGCCTTCACGACGATCCGCTCGCGCGAGATCTGGCCGTTGCCCTCCGACACGAGAAATTCCGCCGTCAGAGCGGCCTGTACTTTCCAGTTCGACATGAGTTTTCCCCTCCTCGGGTTACGTCAAAGTTACTTGCCGCTCTTGCGAGCCGCGTAGATGGACGCCGCACGCGGCGCATTCGCGACCACGGGCGCGTCTTGCGACACAACCGGGGCAGCACGATGGTTGATCGGCTTCTGCGAGGCCGTCATGCGCTCGAACAGCCGCGCTCGGACCTGATCCGGCGACAGACCATCCGAGACAAAGCCGGCCGTCAGCTCGGTCAGGCTCGCGGCCAGACAGATACCCGCAATGTCCTGTGCATTGCCGATCGCCGCGTCGACGGTCGCACGATCGCGCAGGCCGGTCGCCAGCACGATGCCTTCGGCGCAGTGCTCGATCCGCGCCTCACGACATGACGCGTACACATGCGACGCGAGCGCCGTGACGTCCGGCGCTGCCGGCGGCTGCGGCTGCGGCTGCGGCTGCGGCTGCGGCGCAGGATCGACCGGCGGAACCTCGCCGTCGCCCTCCAGTGCCGCCATGATTTCGGCCGGCACCGACGAGAAGCGAGCCGCGTGCCGGGCTGCGCCCGCGTATGCGGCAATGCGGACCGGGTCGACGATCGCGTCGCAAAACCCTTGCTCCTTCGCTTGCGCCGCCGTGAGCCAGGTCTCAGCATCCATGATCGCGCGGACCTCTTCTGCGGTGCGGCCGCTGCGCTCGACGTAGGCCGCCAACATGCTGTCGGACGTACTGTCCAACAGATCCGCAAGGCTGCGTAGATCGCCGGCCTCACCAGCCGCGAACGTATGAGGGTTGTGAATCATGAGCCTCGCGTTCGACGGCATCTCGATCGTGTCGCATGCCATCAGGATCAGCGATGCTGCCGACGCAGCCACGCCATCGACACGCCCCGTCACCTTGCCGGCGTACCGGCGCACGGCGTTGTAGATCGCGAACGCGTCGAACACGTCGCCACCCAGCGAGTTGATCGCGACGACGATCGATGTCGCTGTCGATGCCACCTCATCGAGCTTCGCGGCGAACATCTCGGCGTCGGTGCCCCAGAATCCGATTTCGCCGTAGATCCGGATCTCTACCTCGCTGCCGCCCGTCGCATTCGCCTGCGCACGGATGTCCCACCACCGCTTCTTCTCTTTCATTCGCCATCCCCATTAGAAAGATCGCCCGCCCCGTCGACCGGATCGAGCGTGTCATATCGAATCCCGAGCTGGCGCTCGCGCGCAAGATCGGCCGCATTCTCCCGGTCGACCTGCTCAGGATCATCACCGCGCGAAAGCACCGCACCTGTCCGGCTCGCCAGCCCGGAACGGATCTCCATCCGCTTCGCCGTGACGTCCTGCACCGGATGGATATACGGCCAGCCCTGCGGCACCCATCGCACCCGCAGATAGTCGCGACGGCGTCGGTAGTAGTCCGGCATCGGCATCGCGCCCGACAACGCGCAAGCGTCGACCCACCAGCGCCAAACCTTCCGGCAAAACTGATGAATGAACACGTTCCACTGGATCTGCTCGACCGACCTCCGGAACTCGTTCAAGATCACCCGCAGCACACGATCGCTCACGTCGCGCAGATCGCCCGTCATGACCTCGTACGGCATGCCGACCGACGCCGCAGCGGCCATCAGTTGCTGACGCATGAATGGCCCGTAGTCGGTGCCTGCGCCCGGCGGCTCAGCGAACGTGACGCTTTCGCCCGGAGCCAGCTCCTGCATGCTCCCCGGTTCGAGCGACACGACCGGCGAGAAGCCGTCAACGTCGTATTCCATTGCCGCGCCCGTCACTGGATCACCCATGAGGCCCGGCTCGGCGGGCGGCTTCGTGATGAACCCTGCAAAGAGGTTGCTGACCTCTTGCCGAAACAGCACTGCATCGTCGAAGTTGTCCAGCGACTTGAGCCGCAGCAGCACGGTCGACAGCACCGGCACGCCGCGCACCTGGCCGGGTCGAAGAGCATGAAAAACGTGCGCGATCTCGTTGGCCGGCACACGCACGGTCTGCATGTTGGTCGTCGACGCCCGCCCGTACTCGCCGGGATGACGCTGCAGCAGGTGATAAGCAACACGCCGACCATCCGCATCGAACTCGACGCCGTTGATGATCTCGCCCCCGCCCGCCACGGTCTCGTTCTTCTCCACCGGCAGCAGATCGCCTTCGAGTAGCTGGATCTGCATCGGAACGGCCAAGCCATCGCTCGGACTGCGTAATCTGCGACGCACCAACACCTCGCCATCGCTGAAAAATGCTCGACCCGCAAGCGTCTGTACTCCGCCGATGTCGGCCCGTTCGTCCGCGTCGATCTCCTCGCAGCTATCCTCCCAAAGTTGCTTTTGCATTTTGCGCACTGCATCGTTCGGATGCTGCGGATGCGCCTGAATGCCAGTGCCGATCGTGTTCGAGACAAGGCGCTCGATGACAGCTTTTGCCCACGACTCGTTGCGGATCGCGTCACGAGCACGCGACCGCAAGAGCGGCAGGTTTTGCACCGCCGCCGCATTCGGTCCCGCGCCCGACGTGCGCCACGACTTCGCCCGCGCGCCCGTCGTACTCGCCGATTCGTACGCCGCCGCCTTCAGCCGCGTCGGCACCACGAACCCGCGCTGCGCGAGTGACGGAAAGCCCCCCTTCATCGCACCCCCTTGCCGGCGTGACGAATCCGGACGATCGACGAACGCCCGGCCGCGCCGTTCAGGTCGCGAATGATCTCGGTGCGTGCCTCGCGCAGCTCGCCGATCGAGCGATATTTCACGCGCCGGTCGGCATACTGGACTTCCAGCTCGCCCTTCGCGATTGCAGACTGGATGCTCTGCAGATCCTGTTTTGTGTATGCCATGCCATTCCCTCGTTTAGCGCCGCTTCAGGTACGTCGAGCGACCAACACGACGCCCCTGAATGCGCGAAACCCCGCTCGGGGGCGGGGTTTCGGTGGGTTTTGCTACCTGCGGCGACGGCCGCGGAGTCTCACTAACTGCCTCTTCGACCGGCGGATCCGGAAGCACCTCGGCGGGCAGCGCCGACGGCAACGCCTCCAGTACCGGGACCGCGTCGAACAGCGAGACCTGCGATGCGCGATGCTGCTCGACCTGCCAGTGCGCCTCGGTCATCAGGTGCACTTTCACGCTGCGGGCCGCGTGCAGCGCGTAGCCTTCGCAGTCCAACGCCTCGTTGCGCGGGCTGATCTTCTTCCACACGCGCTTACCGCCACGCGGCCCCGGCACCTTGACCTCTGCCGTGAGCTGCGACAGGTAGTCGCTGCGCACACCGCTATACCAGTGCATGCGGCCCGGCCCGTTGCCGTCGAGCTTCAACCGGTTTTCGAGGATCAGATCCTTCGCGCGGCTCACGCCGACCATATACGGGCGCAACCCGTACTTCGCCGCCTTACTGTTGTTGCGCGTCGAGTCGATCGATGCCTTCGGCACGCTGAATATCTCCGCGTCGACGTTGCTGCTGCCCTTGACCGCCATGACGTTGTAACCGGCCTGCTGCGCCGTGCGCACATACTTGTATACGGCGTCCGACGTCGCACCGTCCGACGAGTCGATCGACGCTGCACGTACACGCAGCAGCCAGCCATTCTCATGCCGGTATGCGTGCGACAGCAGCGTCGTCAACGCGCCCCATACGCCGCCCGTCATCGGGTCTTGCTGCTGCTCCGTCACGTTGCCGTAGATCTCGCCCCACAAAACGAGCCAGCTTTCCTCGCCCCGACCCCATGCGCGCAGGACGATTGCGAGCCGGTCGTGTTGCACGTCGACGCCAAGCGTCAACACCAGACCGCCAGTCGGCACGGTCAGCTCCGCGTACGACAGCGCACGTTGCGCGAGCACGTCCAGCTCGGGCAGATCGGTCTTGTACTTGTACGCCCGGCCCTGCGAGTTGTTCACGAACGAACGCATCTTCGTATCGTCGCCTTCGCGCAGCGCCTTGTCGGCCGTCAGCCACTTCTTGACCAGCTCGGCCATGTTGGAGCCGGGGAACGGCGACACCAGCTCGTTGATGCGGAAGCCGGCAACACCGTGAAACGGCGCCGTCGCAACCCATCGCCCGCGACGAACCGCGCGAATGCGCGTCGCGTCGTCCCACAACGAGCCGCAATGCGGACAGGTGTAACGGGCCGTCTCCGGTTGTGCGCGGCCGTAGACCTCATGCACGACTTCGGCGCCCTCGCTCCACGTGACGTTTTCCCACGCCAGCTCATGCTCCTCGTCACAATCAGGGCACGGCACCAGATACACGCGCTGATCAGATGCCGCGTAAGCCTGCTGGATGCGCGACAGGCCGTCGATGGTCGGCGTGCCGCCCAAGATCATCTTGCGTCGCCGGGCCGAGTAGCTCTTGTTCCGTTCCTCCAGCAGCGTGATCGAGTCGCCCTGCTCGCGCACGTTCGTATTCGCGTCGTCCGGCTCCTCGACCGCGACGACCGGGGCCGGCGTCGACTTCACTTCGTCCGGCGCGTTCGACGTGATGAACTTCAGGAAGCCACGCGCGAACGTCTTGTGATCCCACAAGTTGTTTTTGTCGCGGGCCGCATGAACCGGCAATTTCGCCGACAGGCGAGGTGTCACCTCAACCATCGGCTCGAACTTCTCCAGGTTGAACTTCTTCGCCGTTTTCTCTTTCGGGAACATGACGATCATCGGGCACGGGTCAACGTCGATCCGCTTGCCGATGTAGTTCAGCAGCACGCCATCTGTCCATGCGACCTGCGCCGACTTCATGCACACGATTTTCTGCACCGTCGGATCGTCCAGCGCTTCGTGCATGCCGAACACCCACGGCGTGATGTTCGGGTTATACCGGCCGGGGCTGGCAGAACCCTTCGCGCTCAACCTACGATGTTTGCGTGCCCAGTCCGTCGTCCCAATCCGCTCCGGCGGACGCAACATCGTCGCGATCCGGCGAATCACCGCGTGGACTGTCTGGGTCGTATTCAGAAAGCTGCTCAAGGCATCCATATATATGCTCGTTCAACCATTCGACGTCCACCTCGACGCCGTATAGCGTGCGCAGCTCCTGCACCAGCTTGTCGGACAGCGACAGCAGCTCCGTTTGAAATGCGCCGACCATCAGGCCGTACGCCTGTTCGAGCTGCGCCGCATTGACCAGCTGCCCCTTCTTCTCTGCCAGCGTCAGCAGCTTGATCTCGCGATCGACGCGCTCCGTCATTGCACGCTCGGCGACGAGATCGATCCCGGTCTCACTGGAGCGGCCGGCCGCGACCTCGCGCAAGTGCCGAATGTAGGCGATGCGGATCTCGTCGATCGACGCCGCGCGATAATCGAGCTGGACCTTGTCGACGAACCGCGAAACGGCCGATTGGTCAAGGTCGAGATGGTCAGCGATCTGATGCTGAGTCGGCATGAATATGACCCCCTATGGAGACTCGCCAGTAGAGAAAAAACGCGGGTGCGAGCCCCCGCGTGTGGCGATGCCCAGAGGGTCCCCGCCTGCTCAAAAAATGGGCAGACCGGCACCGATCGCGACATCGGCGTTCACGCCGTCGCCCGCACGGTCCATTGCCCACACGACACGGTCCATCGCATCGTCAAACACGAAGCACCGCGCGGTTACGCGCCCCATGCTTCGATCTTCATCCCACGTCGACCAGACCTCGCTCGGTCCAGCGCTCGTCGACTCGATTCGCATTTCAGCGCCCCAATGCAAAAAGCCCCGAGGGCTTGCGCGCTCAGGGCTTCAAATTAACTTCGTAGGAGCAGACGCCCCTGCCAATCGAGACACATCACAACCGGCTGTCAGTTCAAATGGAAAGACCACACCCACCATATGCATAGTTGGGTGTGGTCTTCATTCGCACTTGCTAGCCGCTTAGACCCGCCAATTTCGAGCACGGCGGGCCAACATCCGTCTTCGGCTCATGACTCGGCGTCGTGGTGGCTCCTTCTTCTTCGGTTCCTCGTCCCGTTCAATCATCGTCGTCAGCCGAAAGATTGCCATCGCTGTAGCGAGAGCCGTCGCGATAGCGTAGATGAACAGTAGAAATCCAAAAAAGTATCCGACCGGAGATATCCATTTGTGTACGAAATCGATAGAACCGAAAACGGAGTACACGTACGCGCCAACGCCCTCGGTCTCCTTGAGCGGGAAGTCGAGTCCTTTTGCCGCTAATGCAACGCCGAATGCAGCAAGCTGCACGACGATGAAATGAGCGAGTGACGCGCTGATTGTGACAAAGGGACTCGTCTTTCCCTTCCGGCGGGTCATGATGACACTTCGAAAGCGCTCGTCGCCAAAGCCCAACACAATCGCATACGCGCCAATCGCAAAACCAACCATAGTCGGCAAGACGGCGATCGGATCACCCCACCATCCGCCGTCTACCCAGAGATGGGCAAGTAACGCCGTGGCAACCGCTGAAGCATGGAGATACGGAGAAGTCAGGACCGCTCGCCATCCCCCGTATGCACTCCAGTATCGCCGGAAAATGTTCCGTACACCGCGATACGATTTCTTCAGGTCACTCAGCATGCATTAGCCTCAGGCTGGTCGGCGCAAACGGCGAATTCGGGCGAGGTACTCCGCAGCTACATTCTTCAACGCGGTCACAACCGTCTCCACGTTTGGATCATATAGCGCAGGAGTCAACATCGGATGCTTCTTCGTAGAAAGTGTCTGGACTTTCCCGATCTCGGTCATCCCACGAGCTTCCACATAACCGTTCGCCTGCGCCACCTCAGAAAGCAAGCGAGTATGCTCATTGGGCTCGAGAGATTCGCCCTTGTTTGCGACGAGGACCGTGACCATCGTCGCTGCATTCTGCTCGGCCATTCGCTCCTTAACGTCCTGCTCCACATCCTCCCAATCGTCGGGGTTCGGCGGCGTAATGACAATGTGGAGTTTTCGAAGCTCGGGCAAAGCGAAAATCTTGTCGAGCGTATCTGCACCTGGAATGACAGTAACAGTGATTTCCTTGAACTGTTCCGTCAATCGCGGCTGATTGAGCAGCTGCTTGAAGTACTTGCCCGCATCCTGCGGCCCTAGGTGCTCGTTAGAGTCTTGGCTCACAAAGAACAGTCGGTGCGATGGAGCATGAAACAAGAACGGAAACGCTTCGAGGCCTGGCTTGAGATGGTCAGGCACATGCAGCTCGGCCAGCTCATCCTCCTCCGCCGGTGCCTGCTGAAGGACGTTGAGCCACTTACCAGTAAGCTTCAGGTCGTAGAACTTGAAAACTTCACCGTAGTAGAACCCATCACCGACTTCATCACCGAACGTACCAAGGATGCCAGCAAACTGACCTCGAATCTTGACAACATGCTTGGTTTTGTAAGCCTTCTTGAGCAAGTCGACATACCGTTCTGGGCCATGCGGCTCAGGCATAACAATATTCAGAGCACCTACAACAGCCGATCTCACGCTATTCCCCCGTGTCGTTATCTGAGATAGCCCGGAAAGTTCCGCAGCTGTCGCATATATTACTCGGAAATGGGAAAGTCAAATCTGACCGATGAAGGAGATCGGCACGGTCACGTAATAGACAGCAAAAAGCCCCAAGGGCTTTCGCACTCAGGGCTTCATAATTCATTTTGCAGGGACGAACGCCCCCACACGACCTAACGGGCTCCACTATGTGTTCTTATGTCCCGAGAGGTTTGCACGACTAACGCGCGGTGCCAGCGAATATCCAGTGATGCTGCAACGGATGTTCGAAGTTTACGCGATCTACTCTTGGAATGAAAGACGTTTCATTCTCGCATTTGACGGCGCATTGTGTCGGACACCGATCCATTCACGTGATCGAGCAGCGAATGCATGTCGTGAAAGCGCCGCGACCAGTGGCGTCGATATTCATCGAGTGGGATGCCGAGTGCTTGTGCACGTGCTGCATCGTCGATCGGCCGCTTGCCCGAGCCAGCGCAATCCGGACAGATGTAACGACCGTCGCGCCGCACGATGCCGCGCCCTTCGCACCGCACGCATTGATCGTTGATCCACTCGTCTAGCACGCGCAACGCGAAGCGCTCAACAATATCGACCTTCGCACGTTCGACTTCGTGTCCAGCGCGCTGATCGCGGCGCTCCTCACGATTCAGGCCCGTGAACCGGTTGCGCTTAAAGCGTCCTGACAACCGGATCATTTGCGCGAACAGCAACGTGGCCTTGCGGATCGTTGCCGGCCTCGTTTCCTGCCCTGCCTTGATCCGCACCAGCAACCGACCGAGATCGTTCGCAAATGCGAGTGCGCCCAAAGTAACTTTCGGATCGGCAATCGGGTCGGTGAACTGACCACGAACGCTCATTGCAATGCCTGCCCGCTCCATCAAATCGATCATCACTCTCTCCTACTCGTCCTAATGTCTCAATGTCCCAAGGGATAAGGCTTGTGGGGGTGCGCGCCGGCGACATGCGCGACATGCGCCGCTCACGTCGCGCATGTCGCGCTGCGCACCCGCACACGAGGCAACGCCTTGGGACGTTGGGACACGGGACGTCACGGCCGGCCATGACGAACCCAATGGCCGGCCGTGACTGATCCCATGGCGCGCCACACGATCACAGCGGACTGTCGTCATCACCCGCTGCGACCAGTTCGCGCTCCGCTTCCGGCTGCTGCTCTTCCTTCACGTAGTACCAACCCCGCGATCCGGTCGACTCGCGCTTGCGTACCCACCCGAGCGACTTCAACGCCTTGCCGATACGGCGCTGCTCTGCCAGCGTCCACTTCGACGTGTCGAGCTTCAGAATGTCCGCAAGGATCTCTTCCATCGTCGTGCTCGACACGAATTCCAGGGCCTTGGCGATCTTGTCTTCGTACACGTCGCCTTCGTAGCGCTCCGCCTGCTCGATCTCGAACAGCGGGCGCTCATGCTCTTCCACGTGCCACACGACGCCCGAGCGATACAGGTGCACGGCTTCCGCCCAGAGCTGTTCACGAACGGCCACAATGCCGTCGATGTCGACGAGACCGCCGACACGCAGCGGCCAGTAACGTCGGTTGCCCGATTCGTCCTTCAGGTACGTGTCGAAGTTGACCGAGCCGGCGAACACGCACTGACGCGGGACGTCGGTCGCACGCTTGCCGTAGAAGTTGCGGAACCGGTCGACGGCGGTCGCGAAGAAGCTCTTCACCGCCGACGAGTCGGCCTTGTTCAACGAGTCCAGCTCGGCCAGCTCGATCACCCACTTCCCGGCCAGCACCGCGTACGTGTCTTTGTTGCCGATCTGGATCGGCGTATCGGTGAACCACGGTGCACCGGCCAGCACCTTCAGCGCCGTCGATTTGCGATGCCCCTGCTTGCCTTCGAGGATCAGGACGTTGTCGACCTTGCAGCCCGGCTCCATCACGCGCGCGACGGCGGCGATCATCCATTTCATGAACGCGAGCTGCACATATTCGCTGTCGGCCACGCGCAGGTATGTCGACGGCATCGATCGCACACGCGACACGCCGTCCCATTTCAGCCCTTCGAGGTACTCGCGCACGTCATGGAAGTGGGTCGCGTCCGCCACCAACAGAACCGCGTTCATCACGATATCGGTGCGCACCGAGAGGCCGTATCGCTGTGACAACCAAAGCGCGCAGCGCTGATCGTCCATGTCGGTCCACTCGCCCTTCACACCCTGCGGAAACGGCGGCGCTTTGCGCTTCATCACGCGGCCACCGAAGTCGTCCTGCTCGATGACGCCCTGCCACGCTTTGTGGTTCGACAAGATCATGTGCACGTTGCCGAGCGTCGGCAGCAGCGTGCCCTTGTCCGACCGCGCCAGATCCTGCTCCCACGTGTGCGCACCGTTCTCTGCCTCACGGCCATCCCATTCAGGCTGTTTCGCGGCAGCGGACGTCGCAGCGGTTTTCGTCGGCATGACGTCCGCGGTCGACACGTCGACCGTCGCCGGTCGGATCTCTTCGTTGGCTGGCGCGATGACGCGCAAGATTGCCGCCTGCACCTGCGCCTCGACAGCTTCGATGCACTCTTCGACGTGCAGGTCGTTGAAATCGGTCAGCTTGCGCTCGCCGCGATTGGCGAAGACCGGAAAGACGACGCTGACGTCGTCGACCGTCGCTGCCGCCTCGTACGCACGCTTCAGGCCTGTGTTCTCGAAGCGCTTACGGCGCTGCGGCATCACATCGTTACCGTAGCTCACCTCGACGTACGGCACGCCGTTGTCGTCACGACGGCGCGACACGGCAACCATGTACCACGTGTTCTTCGCCTCGATCCGCACCGGGTCAGCACCAAACACCAGCTCACCACGGAAAGCAAACTCGTCGGCGAGCCAGTCGCGCATGCGCTGCTTGATCTTCCAGTCGTCGTCGGCGCAGACCAGCACATGCACATCCGGATACGTCGCACGCAGGTAGCGCACGGCCGGGAGGATGCCGCCCGCGTCGAAGCAGATATTGACAGCGAACGCGTCGTCGATTGCCATGCGGATCGAGCGCGCGGTCGCGTAGCCTTCTGCGACCAGCACGATCTGGTCGTCAGCACCCAACTCGCCGAGCAGATACGATGCGCCCTTCTTCTCCATGCCCTTATTGAAGCGTTTCGCGCCGTCCGGCGTGATCTTCTGCAGGCCGACGAGGCGCGCTTCGTCGCCGTACTGATACATTGGTACGAAGATCGTGCCGTCCGCGTCGAAGCGCACACCTTCTGCCGTGATGTGCTTGCGATCCAGGTATGCGGACTCGCCATGCTCTGCTGCACGGCTCCACTGATCGTGCGCGCGGTTCGCGGCGAGCTTTGCCTGCCGAGCCTCGCGCTCGGCCTGCTCGCGGTCGGCCACCTCCTGCCGACGACGGGTTTCGGCGAGTGTTTCCTCGCTCAACGGTGCGCCGCTCCATTCGAAGCGTTCGGTGCCCGGATCGTCGCCCGAGAAGTGTCCGAAGGTGCCGCCGTAGCCGATCACGACACCCTTGCTAACCACCTCGCGCAACTGATACCAGTATTTCTTGCGCGGTCCGTACCGATGATGTTTGCCGTCCGCAACCGGATGGCCAGCGGGCAGGTCAGGATGTCCCGCCGCACGCAATTGCTGAATAATCTGGTCAAGTGTCGCCATACAAAATCCTCCTCGATCAAAGTCACTTTGGCCGCATGTCGCGGCCCGATCACAATTCCTTGAGCAGCGCCTGCAACTGGCGCAGCTTTCCGACTTCGCGTTCGCGGTTCTCTCGCTGCTCGTCGATCCTGAGCGCCGCCGTTTCCAGATCCGACGCGATTGCATGAATGTCGGCGGCGACGCGCGACAGACGCCCCGAAATGCCGGACAACACGTCGATCGGCTCAGATACGGCAACGGGTTCCACAACGGGTGTTGCGGGTTGACCGGCGTCGGCGACCGGTTGCGGGCGCGACACCGACACCTTTGAGCGTTGGAAATGTCCGCGCGAGGTCTCTTTGACAATGCCGGCGTCGACCAGACTGGCGAGGCAACCAGCGACCGCGCGCAGTTCCATCCTCGACTTCGTTGTGTCGTACATGCACCCCATGATTTGTTGCGGAGTCCACGCCGCTGCACCAGGCACGAACTCAAATACCTTGCGTGCCTGCGTCGACAGATCGCGCACAATCGCTTCACGTTGTGCGGGCGTCATGCATCCTCCCAATACGTCAAGACCGTCGAAATATCCGTTTGCATCAATCCTCCTCGGTGTCGATATTGATCACGCCCACGGCGATCCACTGTTAGCGAACCAGCCGATCGTTCAGCAACTCGAGCAGCCGACGATCGCGCTCAGCCCGGTGGGAAAAGTTGCGCCACAGACCACGCCCGGCCGCATAGCTCAGGGGGCCGCTCGGTCTGCGGCGAATGTGTGACGTGCCGCGTCTCAGGCCGCTACTCGTTGCACTTACCTTCAATTCGGTCTCCGGTTATTTGCCGCGCAGCCGACGCCACTCAGCGGTCATCTGATCGTCGAACGCGGCCAGATCGCCAGCAGAGAGGTGGCCGGTGATCTGATCGCGAAATGCATGCCGTTCGGTCTTGTTCGGCAGCGCCGCACATATGCGCGAGGCACGCTCGATGAACTGACGCACCATCCCGGCACCCTCGGCCACGGCAAGAATCGCGGCGAGAGAGTCCGGGAAGGTGGAAATGAGATCGGACAGCAGGCCACCGGCGCGTTCGGGCGCTTGCTCGAAGCACCATGCCAACCGCCCCGTCCCGCACGAGAGTTGTTGCTCGCGCGAACATGCAAGGCCGACCGATACCCGGCCGGCCTTGCAACATGTCATACCGATCGTGAACCGCTCCATATCAGCGACGGCGGCGTTTAGCGAGGTTGCGGGCTGCGTGGATCAGCTTCTGAAACAAGCGCTGCCCCTTGCGCCCCGTCGCGATGATCTCCTCGGCCTTGCGGTCGTCGATCCGCTGATCTTCGAGCGCACGTGTCACGTCGTCAGCAACTCGACCGACGTGCGCCTGCAGGTGCAGCGTGGTCGAAACGAGATGCATCGTTCCCGGCTCAAGCGCTTCGTCGACCCCGTGATCGTCGACATGCTCGGCGACCAGTCCGAATCGGGCGTTCAGGGCGTGCAACGCATCCAGTGCGTGCGCACTTGCCTCGGTCTTTTCCTGCATCCACTCGATCAGCAGCTCGAACATCTCCATCGACAAGCGACTGTCGCCAACACCACGCAAGCGCAGGCGAAGCGATTCCGGCGTGATGTTCTTACCGCGCCGGATCGTGAGATGGTTCGCCGCGTCGGCGACACCGCCCGGCGTGTTTCGAACGGACGTATAGAGCACGTCCAGCCATTCGGTACTGTCGTATCGGCAGGTCATAGTGGGAGATTGGTAGACGGTGGCTTTCATCCTGTCGCGCGCTCGGGGCCGCAACTAAGATTCGGCTCATGAGGTGCGTGTCGGATGCGGTCACACAACAGCGAGCGCTTCACAACGACTCGTCGTGTGAATCCAGAGAGGCAAACAGGTCAGGACGCGCGAGCTTCAAGAACAACAGACGCGCTCGCGGAATGCCGTTTCGACGCCATTCCGATACGGAAGGCATCCGGACTTCGCAGAGTTGTGCGGTTGCAGCCGTACCGCCAAATGCATCGATCACGGCACACGCGTACGGGTCTCGATTCAGGAGCGTATTCATGCCGCAATGTTAGGCGCTCCTTATTCAAAAAGCAAGGCATTCCTAATGCCTATTCAGTTAGGCTTTCCTAATGACGACACTAGCCGAACGCCTGGAACAGGCAATGAAGTTGCCGCCCGAAAAAAAGGCTGCGGATCTGGCGCGAGCGTGCCGAGTGCGAGCGCCCTCGGTCAGCGACTGGTTAAGCGGGAAGACAAAAAAGATGGAAGGGGCGAATTTGCTGCTCGCGGCCGAATTCCTGAACGTCGATCCTTGGTGGCTTGCCACCGGTGAAGGGCAGATGCGACGCCGCGCCAATGCGCCCGCGCCGCAAAGACAGGAGACGCTAGGCGCGCATGCTCAAGCGCTGGTTGACGCGCTTGCCAAAGCAGACAAGGTCGGGTTGCCATCTACAGCGTTTGTCGCGCTGCTTGAAACCCTCAGGGTGTTTGAAGACCTGCGCGGACAGCAGTCTGGTGATCTTCTCGATCTGAATGCCCCCGACCCACAAGAGGGGTAAGGTTCCAGTCGAATACTGCGGCTCTGCGGTGCGTCCCGACCTGCCCGGAACGTATTCCACGCCCCCTGATTGGCCCTCCAAGAAGCTCCACATCCCAATCGAACTCTTCACCGCTGTGCGGGCCGATAACCTGCACCAGCACACCGATACGCGACCGGTTCCGGCATCGACTGACGATCGCCACATCGCCCGGTTTGCAGCGCAATTCCCCTGTTGACATAGCCCCGCAACAACCTCCCCTCGGCAATATTTTCGCTTAATCACTGTATAAACATACAGTATTAGGTCAGAAGAATACAACACCTTTCAACAAGATTCATCGCGTCCTCCCCGCGCTCGATTCAACGACGAACCTCGATGCTAGCGAAAAGAGTTAGGAATTCCTATTGCAATATGACAAAGGAATGCCTAACATTCGACTCCATTACTGCCGCTCGCGCAGTCATCGGAGAAGCCCATGAAAATGTTCGACCATCAGTCCGCCGATCGCCACGATTGGCTTCGTGACGAACACACGCCCCGCGTCACGCCGTCCGAGCCTGCCCGCCAAAGCAACTTTGAGAAGTCGAAGGTCTTCCGCTGGACGGTCGTCGCCGCATTGTTGTTTGTCGTCGTAAACGTGTTCCAGGACGACCCTGTCGTCGCACCGACGACCGCCTATCACGTCACCGTCTAAACCGCCCCGATCCTGCCGGGGCGAACGCCCCCGGCGTCATGGAGACCACCATGCCGCGAATCAAAGGCCAAACCCTTCCCCTCGTCGACGTCGAGCGTCGCGACACCCTCTCACTTCGCACCATCACGCGATACGACCGGAACGCACGCCGTCCGTCGACACCGATCCTGATCGGCAAGTACGTGGTCGGACGCCGCCCGCTGGCGGACAGCGTGCATACGGAGTATTTGATCCTCGACGGCACTGAGATCGCCGGCAAGCAGATCTCGATCCCGAGCGAAGGTGACTGCGCCGATGCAATCAAGCGCCTGCGAGACGCAAAGCGTGCGGCGGGCGTGGCGGCATCGAACGCGATCGAAAAATCGAAGAACGCCGGCAAGCCGCGTGCCACCGCAGCACCGGAGGTTGCGTAATGGACGATCGCACCCAACAGCTCGACCTGACCGCGCCGATCCCGACCGGGAACATCAAGGCAGCAGCCGCAGCCGCCGGCGCAACGAAGGCAGACCTGTGGATGGTCCCCTACGATCAGTTGCGCTACGACCCGGCCGACAACATCCGAGCGGTTGATACCGAATGGGTGGCACACCTCGCCGCGCTTATGCGGGAGAACGGATACGACAAGGGTTCCCCCCTCCATTGCTACGCCCGGAAGGTTGACGGCAAGGATCTGCTCTACGTTTACAAGGGGCAGCACCGCTATCTCGCAGCGGGACACGTGATCGCCACCGGGAAAGATCTGGGCAAGATCCCGGTTGTCGTCCGCGACGCGAAGAACGTCAACCGCGCCGAAATGGTGATCGACGGCTATCTCAGCAACAACGGCAAACTGTCGTCGCCGCTTGATCTGGCCGCTGCCGTCGCAGAGCTGCGCGACATTCACGGCATGGCGCTTGCGGCCATCTGCAAGCGCCTGAATGTCACCGACCAAACGATCCGCGACGTTGGCCTGCTCGAACGGGCACCGGCCGAACTGCACCAGCTCATACGGAACGGCCAATGTACCGGCACACTGGCCATCGAGCAGATCCGCCAGCACGGCGGCGACAAAGCGCTCGAACGCATCGTCGCAGGGATCTCCAAAGCCGCTGAAGCCGGCAAGATGAAGGTCACGAAGAAGTACCTCGAAGCAGCGCCCGTGCTCGATACGCATCCGGCCCCGGAACCTTCGCTCGAGCGCGCAGGCCCCGCAGCCGCAGCCGCCGACAGCGACAACTACAACGACAGCAACACCGACGCTGACGCCGCACCACTCGTCACGTCGACGGCCGCGGATGTCACGATCGAGAAGCAGGCACCGATGCAGGCAGCGTCGCGCCAAAGCGCCCCCGCCAAGATCAGCGAGAAACAGTCAAAGCAACTTTTGCAGGCTCTGCAATCGGTCCTGCACGACCCCGCCTTCGACCAACTCTCGCCGGGCACAATGCATGCCGTACACGCCGGCTTGAACGGCATAGCTCACCTATGCCTCGGCGGGGTTGGTCCGACACCGACTGATCATCCGATCCACGCACCGAACAAGCACGGCGTTTTCGACGCCTGCGAGACGATCAAGTCCCCTGCTAGCAAGCGCACTCGCAAATGCCCGGCTGCGATCCATCTCGCTCACATCGAACCTGGCGTGTGGATTCACTCGTTCACGCTGGAGGTCGGCTCCAGCGGTATGACTGGCCTGCCGTCACCGCGCAGTTACACGGAGACGTACCCGACACGCGGGCAAGCAATCCGGGGCGCGGTGTCAGACATGACGCGCGTCATGCAGTCGCCAAGCTACGCGAAATCGAAGGAAGCACCGATCGTCCATGCGTGGCTCGACAAGCTGTATGCAATGCCCGACCCCGACTGGACGCCAGAGCTGGCAGCCAAGCATGGGGCCGCACAGGAGGCAGCCAAATGACCCCGCGCCCGGCCCTTTCTACCCCACGTCCGCTGCCGCGAAAGCGGGAACACGCGGAGAAGCGCCCGGCTATCGCACTGGCGAGCGTCAACGGTACTTCAACGCAGTCGGACTGCAGCGGGCTGACGCCCGCAAAAGCGATCCAGAAGGACGAAGCGCCGCTCGCGCGGCGCAAACCTATCCAGGCCTTGGCGGAGACCCGCCAAGGCAGGCTCACGCGCCTCGACGCCCTTCGCAATGAGATCCGCGCGTTGATCACCGAGATCTCGCACGCGGCCGACGTCGAGCTGCTGGACCTGATGGCCGACGAGGTCGGATCGTTCGCTCGCCACAAGGCGGCGCAGGACGCACGCACCTGGGCAGCAACTGCCGACATCACGCTGGAAACCGGATTTATGCAACTGGCTCGCGCACTACCTGGCGCGGCCGACGAGGAAACGAAGAATCGAGGAGCGCTCGCATGACCGTTGCAATGAAACCGATCTACCTCGATATCGAATCTGTCTCGGCTGCAATCTCCCTGTCGCCGGCCGTTATCCACAAGCTCGTCCGGCAAGAAGAGTTTCCGAAGCCTCGCGCGCTGTCAGGTCGTCGCGTGGGGTGGCTCACGCGTGAGATCGAGGAATGGGCAGAGGCCCGCACGCCTTCCGAATTCTTGCCGCCACCGAATTGCGGGACTGGTCGACGGAAGGTTAACGTACATGCGCCTGACTGACCGCCTCCAACTTCGCGCTCAATTTCGACAACCACTGCCGGCGCTCGGCGTCATAGTCGTGACGATTGTAGACGCCGCCGACGCCCGGCAACATGTGCCCGATTATGGCCTCACCGATCTCGTACGGGCACCCAAGCGCAGCCAACATCGTGCGAGCTGTTCGACGGAGGTCGTGAGGCGCCCAGTGGGTCACTGCAAGACGAGGCCGGACCTGTTGTGGCTTCGTTTCGCTGTAGGGCATATGGAAGTGCACGGCCGTACCGAACACTTTCTGTTGCATGGGACCGCCTCTTTCAGCCGGGAATAACCACCCTTTCCCGTAACGCTCAAGCCGACGACGAACAATTGCTTCTGCCCGACCAACAAGTGGAACCCGCAAGTCCGTAGCGTTCTCGTGGCGAGCGTTTTTCGTCTTGATCTTCGGTATCGTCCACCAAAGCCCGTCCGACTCTTCGGCGATCTCCCGCCCCTCCATCGCGCCAATCTCTGCACCACGGGTTGCTGTCCAGAGATATAGCGTCAGCGCATCCTCGACGTTGCGACTGAAGTTTGGCAACCAGTTGATCACCGCCCCCGCCTCCGCGTCGCTCAGAAACCGCTTCACGGTTCCGGTAGGCTGCCCCTGAATGCGCTTGCCGTTGCTACGCAAACGGCCGCGCATGATCTGACGCCACCAGTTCGGCGAGGATTCGGGAAGTTTGCCGGCGTCGAGCGCATAGTCCCACGCAGCGCCCAGCTCAAGCCGAAGCTTCGACGCCTGGACGGGGATGTGGCGAAATGAATCAATCTTGGTAAAGGCCCGCTCGCGGGTCAGCTGGACAGCCGGTGTCTCCGCAAGATCGCCCATCATCGTCCGGAACATCCGAGCAACTTCGGCCGCCCCCTTCGGTTTTCGGTTGTGCTCGACGTGGCCTTTCAGGTATGCAGCACACACGTCGCCCACTGTCAGTGAATCCCCTTGCTGTACCATTACGGCGACAGTGCCGAGTGCTTGTCGCTTAGTCAGTGCGGGGTCGTTGCCTGCGTTGCGCTGGTCCCTCAAGCGCTCCCATTCAACGGCCGCAGCTGCGATTGACAGCGCAGGCCATTCGCCGATTTTGATTTGTCGCATGCGCCCGTCGACGGGCGATTTGTACCGGTAAGTCCAACTACGACGCGAGGCTGTTGCCTCAAGCCTGAGACCGGGACAACCGTCGATATTCAAATGTGCACCGGGCAAAAGTTGCTTTGCAGTGCGTGCGTCAAACCGCATTCAATCCTCGGCGTAGGTTTCCGCCAAACACAGGACAGCACCGGCGTAGGCGTAGATTTCGTGAAGGACGAAAAGCTACGCTGACCAAGAGAATTTAGCAAGATGTCGCGACACGGGGAAATTCGATACCGAAGCCCCAAGAACTGATGGAAAGCCTTGATGGATAAGGACGTGCGGGAAATTACAGATACAAAACAGCAGCTTACAGAAGCCGCTTTCAGCAACCACACTCCAATGATGCAGCAGTACCTGCGCATCAAGGCCGACCATCCCGACACGCTTGTCTTCTACCGGATGGGCGACTTCTACGAGCTGTTCTTCGAAGACGCGGAAAAGGCCGCACGCCTGCTCGACCTGACCCTCACGCAACGCGGCGCATCCGCCGGCACGCCGATCAAGATGGCGGGCGTTCCGCACCACGCGGTCGAACAGTATCTCGCCAAGCTAGTGAAGATGGGCGAATCGGTCGCGATCTGCGAACAGATCGGCGATCCCGCCACGTCGAAGGGCCCCGTCGAGCGCAAGGTCGTGCGCGTCGTCACGCCCGGCACGCTGACCGATGCAGCACTGCTGTCCGACAAGAACGATGTTTACCTGCTCGCGATGTGCACGGGCCACAACAAGCGTGGCGTCGCGGTCAATGTCGGCCTCGCGTGGCTGAACCTCGCAAGCGGCGCGCTGCGGCTCGCAGAAATCGAACCCGAGCAGCTCGCTGCCGCGCTCGAGCGCATCCGGCCGGCCGAGATCCTGACGCCGGACGGCGCAACCGACGCCGTGCCGGCAGGCGCAGGCGCAAGCAAGCGCGTGCCGGCGTGGCACTTCGACATCGCATCGGGCACGCAGCGCCTGTGCGACCAGCTCGATGTCGCGAGCCTCGACGGCTTCGGCGCACATTCGCTGACGAGCGCGTGCGGCGCGGCCGGCGCGCTGCTGCTCTACGCAGCGGCCACGCAAGGCCAGCAGTTGCGGCACGTGCGCAGCCTGAAGGTCGAAAACGAAACCGAGTACATCGGGCTCGATCCGGCCACGCGCCGCAACCTCGAACTGACCGAGACGCTGCGCGGCACCGAGTCGCCGACCCTGTATTCGCTGCTCGACACCTGCTGCACGACGATGGGCAGCCGCCTGCTGCGTCACTGGCTGCATCACCCGCCGCGCGCGTCGGTCGCCGCACAGTCGCGCCAGCAGGCGATCGGCGCGCTGCTCGATGCACCGGCAAACGCGAGCCTCGATGCGCTGCGCAGCGCGCTGCGCCAGATCGCCGACGTCGAACGGATCACCGGGCGCCTCGCACTGCTGTCCGCGCGCCCGCGTGACTTGTCGAGCCTGCGCGACACATTCGCCGCCCTCCCCGCGCTGCGTGAGCGCATCAGCGCGATCGTCCCGAACGCGGACGCCCTCACCCGCGTCGACGCGGCACTCGCACCGCCCGCCGAATGCCTCGACCTGCTGACGAGCGCGATCGCGCCCGAACCGGCCGCGATGGTGCGAGACGGCGGCGTGATCGCGCGCGGCTACGACGCGGAGCTCGACGAGCTGCGCGACATCTCGGAGAACTGCGGACAGTTCCTGATCGATCTCGAAGCGCGCGAGCGCACGCGCACCGGCATTGCGAACCTGCGCGTCGAATACAACAAGGTGCACGGCTTCTACATCGAGGTCACGCGCGGCCAGACCGACAAGGTGCCCGACGACTATCGCCGGCGCCAGACGTTGAAGAATGCCGAGCGCTACATCACGCCCGAACTGAAGACTTTCGAGGACAAGGCGCTGTCCGCGCAGGAACGCGCCCTGGCGCGCGAACGCGCGCTGTACGACGCAGTGCTGCAGGCACTGCTGCCGTTCATCCCCGAGTGCCAGCGCGTCGCATCGGCGCTCGCCGAACTCGACCTGCTCGCCGCATTCGCCGAACGCGCCCGCGCGCTCGACTGGGTCGCGCCGACCTTCACCGACGAGATCGGCATCGAAATCGAACAGGGCCGCCACCCGGTCGTCGAGGCGCAGGTCGAACAGTTCATCGCGAACGACTGCCGGTTCGGCACCGAGCGCAAGCTGCTGCTGATCACCGGCCCGAACATGGGCGGTAAGTCGACGTTCATGCGGCAGACCGCGTTGATCGCACTGATGGCTTACGTCGGCAGCTACGTGCCGGCCAGGTCGGCATGCTTCGGCCCGATCGACCGGATCTTCACGCGCATCGGCGCGGCGGACGATCTCGCGGGCGGCCGCTCGACGTTCATGGTCGAGATGACCGAAGCCGCGGCGATCCTCAACGACGCGACACCGCAAAGCCTCGTGCTGATGGACGAGATCGGCCGCGGCACGTCGACGTTCGACGGCCTCGCGCTCGCGTGGGCCATCGCGCGCCACCTGCTGGCACACAACGCGTGCTACACGCTGTTCGCGACGCACTACTTCGAGCTGACGCAACTGCCGGCGGAATTTCCGCAAGCGGCCAACGTCCACCTGTCGGCCGTCGAGCACGGCCACGGCATCGTGTTCCTGCACGCGGTCAACGAAGGCCCGGCCAACCAGAGCTACGGCCTGCAGGTCGCACAGCTCGCAGGCGTTCCGGCGCCCGTGATCCGTGCCGCGCGCAAGCACCTCGCGTACCTCGAACAGCAGTCGGCGTCGCAGCACACGCCGCAGCTCGACCTGTTCAGCGCGCCGCCGGTGGCCGACGACGATCTCGAATGCGCGGACTCACCGGCGCTGCCCGACACACCGCATCCGGCGCTCGAAAAACTGCGCGACATCGATCCCGACGATCTCAAGCCGCGCGAGGCGCTCGACCTGCTGTACGAACTGCGCACGCTGGTCCGGTCGCACGATGCCGACGGGCACGCGTAAGCGCATTCCGCGCGGCCTGCCGGCACGCGCCGCCGCCGCGCTCGTCGCGGCGGTGCTCGCGCTCGCGCAGGCCGCCGCGCTGGCTGCGCCGCCGAAGCGCAGCACCGCGCCCTACTCGTTCGCGGTCGTGTCGGGCGTGATCAACACCCCTGCGGACGAACCGGCCGCCCAGCGGCTGCTCGATGCGATCGCGCGCGAGCGCAATCTCGCGTTCGTGGTCTACGCGGGCGATCTCAAGGGTTCGAAGGAAGCGTGCCGCGATGCACTGTACTCGCAGCGCGGCGCGATCCTGGATGCGGCACGCGTGCCGCTCGTATTCATTCCCGGTCACGACGACTGGGCAACGTGCAACACCGTGGCCGGAGGTAGCTACGATCCGGTCGAGCGGCTCGACTTCCTGCGGCAGACGCTGCTCGCCGATTCGGCACTGCCCGACCCCGGCGCGCTGCCGATCACGCGGGAAAGCGAAGTCGCACGGTTCCGGCCGTATCGGGAGAATGCACGCTGGATGCGCGACGACATCGTCTACGTCGCACTCAACGCGCCGGCGCCGAACAACCATTACCTGACGGCCGGCGGCCGCAACGGCGAATTCGAGGACCGCATCATCGCGAACGGTTTCTGGATCGACCACGCGGCCGAATACGCGAAGCGGCGCGAGGCGCGTGCGATGGTGGTGATATTCGAAGGCGATCCGCAGTTCGAGCGCTATGAACGCGCGGAACGCTTCGCATGGCTGCGTTTCAACCGGCCGCGCGTGCGGGACGGCTTCCGCGAGTTGAAACGAACGCTGGTGAAGGCGGCGGCGACGTTCCGCGGCCCGATACTCGTGATGCACGCGAGCAGCGAAGCGCTGGCGAACGGCTTTCTGATCGACCGCCCGCTGCGTGCGGACGACGGTGAACTGGTCGGTAACGTGACGCGCGTCGCGATCGGACCGCGTCATCCGGCGAATCAGTGGGTCAAGGTGAGCGTGTCGCCGGCACGGCAGACGATCTTCAACGTGAGCCTGCAGGAAGTACCGAAGAACCTGCCGGTGCCGCCCGCGCTGCCGCTCGTACCCCGTGACGACGTCCCGCTGCCGCAGATGCCGGAAATCCCTGCATTGCCGGCGCTACCTGACTCATCGTCGGTCGCGCCGCCGCTGCAGGGCGACGGCACCGCCCCGGGCGGCGCGTCGTGGCCTGTGCCAACCCCAGCGTCGGGGCCGGCGCCCGGCCTGCCTGCAAGCTCAGTGCAGGGTGCGCCCTGACGGCGCTTCGCCGTCTTCGTCTTCGTCCTCGTCAACGATCTCGAGCCCTTCCGCGCCATGTGCGTGCTCATGCTCGATTTCGTCTTCGGTGGCTTCGCGAACGTCCTTCACGGTCAGCGCGAAACGCAGCGCCATGCCTGCCAGCGGGTGGTTGCCGTCGAGCACGACCTTGTCTTCGGCGATGTCGGTGACCGTATAGATCAGCGAATCGACTTCCTCGTCGCCGTCTTCCGGCGTGCCTTCGAACTGCATGCCCACTTCGAGCGGCTCGGGAAAACGATCGCGCGGCTCGATCTTCACGAGTTCGGGATCGTAGTCGCCGAACGCGTCCTGCGGCTCGAGCTGGACCTGTGCCTCGTAGCCCGGCTCGTGGCCGTCGAGCTGTTCCTCGATCTTGGGGAACGTGCCATCATAGCCGCCGTGCAGATAAACCATCGGCTCGTCGCTTTCCTCGATCAGATTGCCCTGTGCATCCGACAGCTTGTAAGTGACCGACACGACGGTGTTTTTTGCGATTTTCATCCAATTCTCCCAAATACAAGTCTCATTATACGATGCGCAACCGGTCTCAAGCCGAACCGCGGGATGCCGCTGCCGCCCCGCTCGGCGCGCCGCCCTCCGATCTTCCCACACCGCTGCTCGGCGGTCTTACGCCGACGCAATTCATGCGCGGCTACTGGCAGAAGAAGCCGCTCCTGATCCGCCAGGCGATCCCCGGCGTCGCGTCGCCGGTCTCGCGCGACGCGCTGTTCGAGCTCGCCACGGACTATGACGCGGAATCGCGACTGATCACCCATTTTCGTAACAAGTGGCAACTGGCTCACGGCCCGTTCGAACCGGGCTCGCTGCCGGCCGTCACGCGCAAGGCCTGGACCCTGCTCGTACAAGGGCTCGACCTGCACGTCGACGCGGCGCGCGCGCTGCTCGACCGCTTCCGCTTCATCCCCGACGCGCGGCTGGACGACCTGATGATCTCGTACGCGACGGATGGCGGCGGCGTCGGCCCGCATTTCGATTCATACGACGTCTTCCTGCTGCAGGTCGAGGGCCGGCGCCGCTGGCGCGTCGGCGCGCAGAAGGACCTGTCGCTGCAGCCGGACGTGCCGCTGAAGATCCTCGAAAACTTCGAACCGAGCGACGAATGGGTGCTGGAACCCGGCGACATGCTGTACCTGCCGCCGCACATCGCGCACGACGGCGTGGCCGAAGGCGAATGCATGACCTGTTCGATCGGCTTCCGGGCGCCGTCCGCAGGCGAACTGGGCGCCCAGTTCCTGTACTATCTCGCGGAGCGTGGCGGCCTGCGGGACGGGTGCGGCGACGACCTCTACCGCGACCCGAAGCAGCCGGCCGTCGACACGCCCGCGCAACTGCCTCCGGCGATGGTCGAGCGCGTTGCCGAGATCGTCGACGCGATTCGCTGGCGCAAGCGCGACGTCGCAGAGTTTCTCGGCTGCTACCTGAGCGAGCCCAAACCGAACGTCGTTTTCGACCCGCCCGCGCGGCCGCTGTCCGAAGCCGCGTTCGTCACGCAAGCGTCACGTCGTGGCGTGTGTCTCGACAGAAGGGCCGCATTGATGTATAACGCGCGCTCGTACTTCATTAATGGCGAGGAAGGACCGCTCGAGCAAGCCAGCGAATGGCTGCCCGAACTGGCCAATCAACGCCAGATGGAGGCGAAACGGTTTGTAACACTATCCCGGGCTCCCTCAATGACAGCTTTATTGCACGAGTGGTATCGTGCGGGCTGGATACGGGTCGGAAACCGGAATTAGTGTGAGTCGCCCCGTATGCCCGTACAGATCAAATTCTGTATGGGAAAGACAACGTATTGACCCCGCATTTGTCGACGGTCGATAGGAAAGTGCATATAATTTCCGCCCAAGCCGTAGGGAAGATTCACGCTCTAGAAGTGCATCTCCACCAGCGGCCCAGGTCGGTGTTGGAGCACATTACCGGTATTGTTTCGCGCTGTTGCTTACCTTTAACCATAAAAGGACGTGATCATGAAGAAATCCCTCCTCGTAGCTTCCCTGTTGGCTGCTGTTGCACTGGCTGCTTGCAACAAGAGCGCTGATCAAGCTGCTTCGTCGGCTGCAAGCGACGCGGCTGCTGCTGCTTCGACGGCTGCTTCGGCAGTTGCTGGTGCAGCGAGCGACGCTGCTGCCGCTGCTTCGTCGGCAACGGCTGCTGCGAGCGACGCTGCTGCTGCAGTGGCGTCGGCTGCTTCGGCAGCGACGGCTGCTCCGGCTTCGGGCGCAAGCCAGTAAGCCTCAGCGTCAGCTGAAAAAAAACCGGCCCGAGGGCCGGTTTTTTTACGTCTGCCGTTTTCGCGTCTGTCGCCCGGCAGTCGTACCAGGCCGCCGCAGCGGCCCTGCCCCGCTCATCCGAGCGCCAGCCAGTCGAAGCCCGCGTCCTGCGTGGCTACGATCACGTCCTCCCCGTTCGTCCCCAGTACGCCGCCAAACGCCTGGCGGACCAGTTCCGGCAGGTTGTTCTGCTGGCTCAGGTGCGCCCCGACCAGGTGCCGAAGGCGGCTGCGCTCAAGCGATGCGAGGATGGCCGCCGCCGCGTCGTTGCTCAGGTGGCCGTGGTTGCCGCCGATGCGCGCCTTCAGCGACTGCGGATAGCGGCTCGCGGCCAGCATTGCGGTGTCGTGGTTGGATTCGAGCACCAGCGCGTCACAACCGCTCAGTACCGTCGTGATGTGCGGCGTGGCCATGCCGACGTCCGTCAGCACGCCGAGCCGGCTGCAGCCGTCCATAAAGACGAACTGGAGCGGCTCGCGCGCGTCGTGAGGGACCGTATAGGGCATCACGGCCAGATCGCGAATCGCGGCCGTCTCGTCGCCCCACAGCACGTGGAGGTCGACATCGGCCTCGTCCGCGCCGACCGCGCGCGCGGTGCCCCAGCTCATGTAGAGCGGCAGCGACGCCCGGCGGGCGAGCGTCAGCGCACTGCCGACGTGGTCGCTGTGTTCGTGGGTAATCAGGATCGCATCGAGATCGCCGATGCAGAGATTCAGACGGCCGAGCCGACGCTCGACCTCCTTGGCGGAAAAGCCGCAGTCGAGCAGCACGCGGGTGGTCGTCGTGCCGCTCGAGGCCTCGACGACCAGCGCGTTGCCTTCGCTGCCGCTTCCGAGGCTGGCGAATCGCACGCGCTCAGTTCAGCTGCGCGTGGAGCAGCGAAATGATCCGCTGCGCGTCCGACGAGTTGTCGACCTGGCCGTTTGCGCCGATCACCGCGACCTGCGTGCCGCCGTTGCCTTGCGCACGCACGTTGACCAGGAATTCCTTGCCCGGCTTCGCGGCCGCCGGGCCGCCGTAGAACAGCTTGCCGAACAGGCCGTCACGCTTCAGCTCTTCCATCGAATTCGCATAGCGCACGGTGTACACGCCCTTCTCGCGGTCGCGATTGTCGACCGTGAAGTTGGTCCGGTCGAGCGCCAGGCCCACTCGCAGCCACGCACGGTCGAACGACTCGGCCAGCTGCAGCGTTGCCGCGCCGTTGCTCGCGTCGCTGACCTGCGCCGGCGCCGTCGCGGGGCGTGCATCGGTCAGCAGCTGCTTCGCCTGCGCATCGGTCAGGCCGAACTTCTGCATCAACTTCGACAGGAACACGGCTTCCAGCACCGGGTTGCGCGGACGCTCCTCCCAGCGCGACGACGTGCCGCCCTGCGGGCCGACCATCATTTCTTCCATCGCGCTGTGCGTGATCGAGATGTCGGTGTTGCCGTCCGACGTGCGGTTCACGAGCGTACGGAAGCGGTCGCGCGTACCGGACGAGTATGCGAAATCGATGACCTTGCCGATCGTGCGACGGAACCAGTCGTCGGGAATGTTCGCGCGGTTTTCGGCCCAGTCGGTGGCCATGATGCCCGTCGACGGCGCGTCGGTCTTCAGCGAGAAGCCGTTCTCCTGCCAGAACTCCTTCAGGATCGGCCACAGCTGCTCGGGCGTCCGGCCATCGACGACGAGCCAGCGGCGATCGCCGTCGCGCTCGATATGCATGCCGAACGGATCCTGCGCGCTCGGAATGCCGTCGGTCGCGTTGCCGGCCTGGGTCGTGGCCCGCGGCGGCAGCGTGCCGAGGCCGGCGTTGCTCGGCGGCGCGACGAACTGCTGCGTCGTCGGCACCGGCTTCAGGTCGCTCGGCACCGCGAGCGGCGGCGCCGAACCGGTGTTCTTGTAGTTGACCCGGTCGGGGGCCAGATAGTCGTTCAGCGTATCGCAGCCGGCGAGCGCGCCCAGCGCCAGCGCCACCACCGACATCTGGATGGCGCGAGAGGAAAAGGCGAAACGTTTCATGAAATCCTTCGTCTTGCTAGAACGCTCGTCAGGAGCGGCGCCGGACGGAGCCGGCCGGTGCGGGTTGATCAGGGTACGAGCCGGCGGCCGCAGGACGCGGCCGCCTCGGCATCAGGCGAGGACGCCGGCCTCGACGAGGGCCGAACGCACGGCATCGTGGCAGCGCTCGTCGAGCACCGTGAGCGGCAGCCGGATGCCGCCCTGCATCTTGCCCATCGCCTGCAGCGCCCACTTCACCGGAATCGGGTTCGCCTCGATGAACAGGTTCTTGTGCAGCGACAGCAGCTTCATGTGCAGTTCGCGGGCCGTCTGGACGTCGCCGGCCAGCGCCGCGCGGCACAGCTCGCTCATCGCACGCGGTGCGACGTTCGCCGTGACCGAGATGTTGCCGTGGCCACCGAGCAGCATCAGCGCGATTGCCGTCGGATCGTCGCCGCTATAGATCGCGAAATGCTTCGGTGCAGCCTTGATCAGGTGCGCGGCGCGATCGATGTTGCCGGTCGCTTCCTTCACGCCGATGATGCCCGGGACTTCCGCGAGGCGCAGCATCGTCTCGTTCGCCATGTCCGCGACCGTGCGGCCCGGCACGTTGTACAGGATCACCGGCAGATCGACCGCTTCGGCGATCGTCTTGAAGTGACGGTACATGCCTTCCTGCGTCGGCTTGTTGTAGTACGGCACGACCTGCAGCGTCGCGTCCGCGCCGACGGCTTTCGCGTGCTTCGTCAGCTCGATCGCCTCGGCGGTCGAGTTGCCGCCCGCGCCCGCGATGATCGGGATGCGTTTCGCCGCATGCTCGACCGCCGTGCGGATCATCAGGATGTGCTCTTCGACGTTGAGCGTTGCCGACTCGCCGCTCGTACCGACCACGACGAGCGCATCGGTGCCTTCCGCGATATGCCAGTCGATCAGTTTGCGAAACGCCGGCAGGTCGAGACTGCCGTCTTCGAGCATCGGGGTGACGATCGCGGGGATGCTGCCGCGGATTTGAATGCCGTCTTGGGTGCCGTTAGCCATGAAACGCGATTGAGGTTATGTACCGGTAAACGTTGAGATTGTAGCGGATTAGCCGGGCAGTTCGTAACGTGGAATTCCCGCCCCCGCCTTCGGGGTCGCGCCCTCGCGCACTGCGCAGAGACGCTGGACGAACGCCTCGCGCGGCGCGGCAACGAACCCGTCCTCGTACGCCACCACCCGCAGGCGGCCGTGCACGGCATCCAGCAGCTCGCCCGGGGCGAGCAGGAACGCGGGGTTGGACGGTTTACCGACCGATTCGTTTCCTTGCGCGAAGGTTTCGTAGATGAGCACGCCGCCCGGCGCCACCGCATCGAGCAGATGGGGCCAGAGCGGACGATGCAGATAATGGGTGACGATCACCGCCGAAAACTGCTCGCCGGCCGGCAATGGCCACGGCGCGCCTTCGAGATCGGCGTCACGGGCGTCGACGCCCGGAATCGCACGCAACGCGGCCAGCGCGACCGAGTCGCGGTCGAGTGCGACGACCGGATGCCCGCGCGAAGCGAACCAGCGCGCGTGGCGCCCGCCGCCCGCGGCGACATCCAGCACCGCGCCGCCTGCCGGCACGAGCCGCGACCATTGCGCGACCCAGCGCGACGGCTCGGCCTGGACGACGTGGCCGCCCGCGGCGGCGATGACGGATGTGCTCATGCGGTCGATCAGTTGTACGACAGGCCCATCGCGTCGCGCACGTCGCGCATCGTTTCCGTCGCGTACTTGCGCGCCTTGTCGCAACCGTCCGCGACGATCGCGCGCAGCAGCGACGGATCGTCCATGTACTTCTGCGCACGCTCGAGCATCGGCTGCTGCTCGCGCAGGATGCCTTCGACGACCGGCTGCTTGCAATCGAGGCAGCCGATACCCGCCGAACGACAGCCCTTCTGCACCCAGTCGTGCGTCGCTTCGTCCGTATAGACCTGGTGCAGCTGCCACACCGGGCACTTGTCGGGATCGCCCGGATCGGTGCGGCGCACGCGCGCGGGATCGGTCGGCATCGTGCGGACCTTCTTCGTGATCGTCTCGGCGTCTTCACGCAGGCCGATCGTGTTGCCGTACGACTTGGACATCTTCTGCCCGTCGAGACCCGGCATCCGCGATGCTTCGGTGAGGAGCGCCTGCGGCTCGACGAGGATGATCTTGCGCGCGCCTTCGAGATAGCCGAACAGGCGCTCGCGGTCGCTCATCGACAGACTCTGCGATTCCTGCAGCATCGCGCGCGCCTGTTCGAGCGCCTCGTCGTCGCCCTCCTGCTGGTATGCATTGCGCAGCTCGTGATAGAGCTTCGCGCGCTTGCCGCCGAGTTTCTTCGCGGCATCGAGCGCCTTCTCCTCGAAGCCCGGCTCGCGGCCGTACAGGTAGTTGAAGCGGCGCGCGATCTCGCGCGTCATCTCGACGTGCGGCACCTGGTCTTCACCGACCGGCACGAGCGAGCCGCGATACAGCAGGATGTCGGCCGCCATCAGCACCGGGTAGCCGAGGAAGCCGTAGGTCGACAGATCCTTGTCCTTCAGCTTCTCCATCTGCTCCTTGTAGGTCGGCACGCGTTCGAGCCAGCCGAGCGGCGTGCTCATGCCGAGCAGCAGCGCGAGTTCGGCATGTTCGGGCACCTTGCTCTGGATGAACAGTGTCGCCTGGGCCGGATCGATGCCGGACGCAAGCCAGTCGATCAGCACGTCCCACACGTTCTTCTCGATGACCTCGGGAGTCTCGTAGTGCGTCGTCAGCGCATGCCAGTCGACGACGCAGAAGAAGCACGGGTACTCGGACTGCAGCTTCACCCAGTTTTTCAGCACGCCGTGGTAATGACCGAGGTGCAGCGACCCGGTGGGTCGCATGCCGGAGAAAATACGTTCAGGGAACATGATTGTCGTTAGAAAAGCGAGGCGAATGGGGACAGGATGGCGCTCAGGACGGCGTAGCCGACGTTGACGAGCGGGCGCAGCCAGAAATTCGTCAGCACGCCCGTCGCGACCAGCGCGAGGACGATGATGAAACCGTACGGCTCGATGCGCGACAGCGCGATCGATTGCTTCGTCGGCAGCAGCGCCGCCAGGATGCGGCCGCCGTCGAGCGGCGGCAGCGGAAACAGGTTCAGCACGCCCAGCACGAGGTTCGCGCTGACGCCGGCAAACGCCATCCGCGTGAAGAACGGCTCGTCGATACCGACGGCGGGCAGCACGAGCGTCAGCACGCCCCAGATCAGCGCCTGCACGAAGTTGCACGCCGGCCCCGCGAGCGATACCCACAGGCTGCCCCAGCGTGGATCGCGCAGGTTGCCGAACGACACCGGCACCGGCTTCGCATAGCCGAACAGGAACGCGCCGCCCGTCAGGAAATACATCGCGAGCGGAATCGCGATCGTGCCGAGCGGATCGATGTGGCGCATCGGGTTGAACGACACGCGCCCCATCATGTAGGCGGTGTTGTCGCCGAGCAGGCGGGCGGCGTAGCCGTGCGCGGCCTCGTGCAGCGTGATCGCGAAGATCACGGGCAGCGCGTAGACGGCGATGGTCTGTATCAGGGAAGCATCCATATCGCGTTATTGTAACAAGCGCACTCGCGCAAAAAATGGAACGGCGCGCTTACGGCGCCGAGAGGCCGAACGGCTCGAGCGCGCCGCGCCCCGCGCGCACGAGCTCAGGCTCGTCGCCGGTGAGGTCGATCACCGTCGACGGCTCGCGCGGGCACGCGCCACCGTCGATCACGAGATCGACCTGTTTCTCGAGCCGCGCGCGAATGTCTTCGGGATCGTTGAGCGGCTCGTCGTCCGGCGGCAGGATCAGCGTCGTGCCGAGCAGCGGCTGGCCGAGCGACTCCAGCAACGCGAGCGTGATCGCGTGATCGGGCACGCGCAACCCGATCGTCTTGCGCGACGGATGCGACAGCCGGCGCGGCACTTCCTTGGTCGCCTGCAGGATGAACACGTACGGGCCGGGCGTCACCGACTTGATCTGGCGGTACTGGCGGTTGTCGACCATCGCGAAGTTGGCGAGCTCCGACAGGTCGCGCACGAGCAGCGACAGGTGCTGCTTCTCGTCGAGGCCGCGAATCCGGCGCACTCGCTCGACCGCGTCCTTGTCGTCGATATGGCACGCGAGCGCATAGCTCGAATCGGTCGGCATCGCGATCACGCCGCCCTTGCTGACGATCTCCACGGCCTGCTTGATCAGGCGCGGTTGCGGATTATCCGGATGAATCCTGAAGAACTGGGACATGGGGGTACGTGGGGGTACGTAAAGGAAGAGAAGTCGGATGCGCGCGCCGGCGGCAACGCGGGCGGCAGACCGCCGCCCGGTGTCAGAGCCAGCGCTCCCAGACCGGTGTCAGGTCGGGCGGCAGCGGCGGCAGGCCGCCGAGCTCGACACGGCCCTCGCCTGGCGCATGGAAATCCGAGCCGCGCGATACCTCGAAGCCGAAGCGGCGTGCGACGTCCGCGTATTCGCGGTACTGGTCGGGCGTGTGGCTGCCCGTCACGACCTCGATCGCGCGGCCGCCCAGATCGATGAACTCGCCGAAAAACGCGTCGAATTCGACGGGCGTATAGCGATAACGGCCCGGATGCGCGACCACGGCTTCACCGCCGGCCGCCCGAATCCAGGCGACCGCGTCGGGCAGCGTCGCCCAACGGTGCGGGACGAACCCGGGCTTGCCGTCGCCGAGCAGGCGATCGAACACGTCGGACGTCGATTCGGCATGGCCGTTCTCGACGAGAAACCGCGCGAAATGCGTGCGGGAGATCAGGTCGGGATTCGATACGTACTTCAGCGCGCCTTCGTACGCGCCGGGAATGCCGAGCGTGGCGAGCTGCTCGCCGATCGCCAGCGCGCGCGCCGCGCGGCCGTGGCGCGTGCGATACAGGCCGTCGACGAGCACCGGATTCGCGGGATCGACGTTCAGGCCGACGATGTGCACGGTGCGCGACGCCCACGTGACCGAAATCTCGACGCCGCTCAGGTAGCGCATGCCGAGCGCTTCCGCCTCGCTGCGCGCCGCCGCCTGACCGCCGATTTCGTCGTGGTCGGTCAACGCCCACAGGGTCACGCCGCCGGCATGGGCGCGGCGCGCGACGTCGGCAGGCGACAGCAACCCGTCGGAAACATTCGAATGGCAGTGGAGATCGGCGTTCATTGTCGGCATGGCAGGTAAGGCTTCATTCTACTGCAACGCGGCAATGCGCCGCCCGCCTGCCCCGCCGCTGACGCCGCGCGGCTTACGCGCAGAACGCCTCGATCAGCGCCGCGATCTGCTCGGGCTGGTCGTGATGCACCATGTGGCCGGCATCCTCGACGAGCTTCTCGCGCCAGTCGGAAAACGCGTTGAAACGCGCCTTGAATTCCGGCAGCGGGATATCGCCGGCGATGTGTGCGAGCGTCGGCGAGTTGACGGCCTCGACGTGCAGCACCTTCGCACGCACCTGCGCCCAGGTAGCCATCACTTCGTCGAGCCGGTACAGCAGCGGGCCCGGCATCTTGTGAGCGGGGTCGGCCAGCAGGTGGTAGAGGCCGTCGTCGCCGCGCTTCGACCAGTGCGCGGCGAGGAACGCGGCGCGACGCGGGTCCAGCCGGGGATTGGTTTTGGTCAGGCGCGCCGCCACGTCGTCGAGTGACGCATAAGGGCGCAGCGCGGGCGGTTCGCGCAACTCGTCGAGCCAGCCGCGCAGCCGGCGCGGCGCCTGCTCGGCCCGCGCGGGCGCGAGCCCGAAACCCTCGAGATCGACCACGCGCCGCACGCGCTCCGGCCGTGCGCCGGCATACAGGCACACGACGTTCGCGCCCATGCTGTGCCCGACCAGGTTGACTTCGCCGGCCGGCGCATAGTGGTCGACGAGCGCATCGAGATCGCCCAGGTATTCATGGAACCAGTAGTGGCCGCCACCCTGCCGCGCGACCGGCCAGTCGGACAGCCCGAAGCCGCGCGCATCGGGCGCGATCACCTGCCAGTCGCCCGCGAGCGCATCGACGACGAACTGGAACGACGCCGCGACGTCCATCCAGCCATGCAGCATGAACAGCGTCGGCGCATCGGGCCGGCCCCAGCGCCGGACATGCAGCTGGACGCCGCGCACCATGACGAAATCGGAAACAGAACTCGAGGCACTCATCGCAGCCGCTCAAAAAAAGAATGGTCGTTCGATTATAGCGGCGGCGCTTTCTTTCCGGCGGCCGGCAGTCGAGGCGCCGCTCTAGCGGCGCCGGCGCGCACGGGCCGCCGGGACGCGCCATCTGCCGGGTGCCCTGGACAGCCGGCGGCGGTCGAAACGCAGCCGAACCCGAGCGGGTCAGCGCGGCGCGCTTCCGTCCGCCCCGTCCTGCGCGGCCAGTTCGTCGAGTTCGGCCTGCTCGAATCCGGCATCGCGGCGTGCGTCGAAATTGAACGGGCCGCGCAGCCGCGGTGCATGGTATTGCTCGGCGAGCTGCCGGTAGGTCGGCACGGGATCGCGGCCGGCTTCGTCGCACAGATGCCGGAACCAGCAGTTGCCAATCGCGACATGGCCGATTTCGTCGCGCAGGATCACGTCGAGGATCGCGGCCGACGCATCGTCGCCCGCCTGTACGAGCCGCGCGCGAATCGGCGGCGATGCGTCGAGCCCGCGGGCCTCGAGCGTACGAGGCACGAGCGCCATGCGCGCAAGCACGTCGCCCTTGGTTCGCTCGCACATCTCCCACAGGCCGTTGTGCGCGGGAAAATCGCCGTACGCATGCCCGAATGCCGCCAGGCGGTCGGACAGCAGCGTGAAGTGGTACGCCTCCTCGGCCGCCACCTTCAGCCAGTCCGAGTAGAACGCGTTCGGCAGGCCCGCGAAGCGCCAGACGGCGTCGAGCGCGAGGTTGATCGCATTGAACTCGATATGGGCAAGCGCGTGCAGCAGCACGGCGCGCCCTTCGGGCGAACGCACGCTACGTCGCTCGAGCTGGCGCGGCTCGACCAGCGGCGGGCGCGCCGGGCGCCCGGGCAAGTCGGCCGGCTCGGGCAACTCGAGCGACGGGGCGATCGTCGCCCGCCCGGCCAGCAGCGCATCGTGGAGCGAGCGCACCTGTGCGGCCTTGGCCGCGGGTTCTGCGTCACGCAGTGCGACAAGCGCGGCGCGGCGCACGCAGGCACGCGCATCGCCGAAAGAAGAATACTCCATGCTCATAAACGGGGACACCCTGCGCGCGCATCGCGGGAGCGCACGCACGCGACGGTTTACAATAGGCGATTGTTCCGCGGCGCAATGCGAACGCGCCGGGCAAACCGGACGCGCCATTCTACCGGCGCCCATCATCGAAGAGACAAGGAGACTCCGTGACGATCTACAAGCTGGGCGATACGGCCCCGACGATCCACGAAAGCGTATTCGTCGCCGACACGGCGGCCATCATCGGCAAGGTCGTGCTCGAGGAGAACGCGAGCGTCTGGTTCGGTGCGACGATTCGCGGCGACAACGAGACGATTACCGTCGGCGCGGGCAGCAACGTCCAGGAAGGCGCGGTACTGCATACGGACCCGGGCTTTCCGCTGACGATTGCCGAAAACGTGACGATCGGCCACCAGGCCATGCTGCACGGCTGCACGATCGGCGAAGGGTCGCTGGTCGGGATTCAGGCGGTGGTCTTGAATGGAGCGGTGATCGGCCGCAACTGTCTGGTTGGTGCCGGCGCGGTCGTGACGGAAGGCAAGACGTTCCCGGACAATTCGCTGATTCTCGGCGCACCGGCGAAAGTCGTGCGCGAGCTGACGGCGGAAGACATCGCGCGGCTGCGCACGAACGCGAAGACGTACGTCGAGCGGCGTGCGCATTTCAAGGAGCAACTCGTGCGAATCGGGTGATTCGCACGGATTTCAAGGAAGAAGAGTGAGCGACCAGTTACAGAAATTCATGTTCAATGCGGCGCCCGTGCGCGGCGAGATCGTTTCGCTGCGCAATACGTGGCAGGAAGTGCTCTCCCGCCGCGACTACCCGGCCCCCGTGCGCACGGTGCTCGGCGAGATGATGGCCGCATGCGCGCTGCTGTCCGCGAACCTGAAATTCAACGGCACCCTGATCATGCAGATCTTCGGCGACGGGCCGGTCCAGATGCTGGTCGTCCAGTGCGGCTCGGATCTGTCGATGCGGGCCACCGCGAAGTTCGCCGGCGACGCCGCCCAGACGATCGGCGACGACACGAGCTTCGCATCGCTCGTCAATGCGAGCGGTCACGGCCGTTGCGTGATCACGCTCGACCCGGCCGACAAGCTGCCGGGCCAGCAGCCGTACCAGGGCATCGTGCCGCTGAACGGCGTCGACGGCCCGCTCGAATCCGTCTCGCAGGTGCTCGAGCATTACATGCATCACTCGGAGCAGCTCGACACGCGGATGTGGCTCGCTGCCGATCGCGACCGCGCAGTCGGCATGCTGCTGCAGAAGCTGCCGGGCGACGGCGGCATCGTGCCGCGCAACGCCGAAACCGATACCGATACGTGGGAACGCGTCTGCACGCTCGGCGGCACGCTGTCCGCCAAGGAACTGCTCGAGGTCGAACCGGAAGTCGTGTTCCGCCGGCTGTTCTGGCAGGAAAACGTGCAGCACTTCGAGCCGGCCGGCACGCGCTTCCAGTGCTCGTGCTCGCGCGAGAAGGTCGGTGCGATGCTGCGCATGCTCGGCCGCGAAGAGGTCGACAGCGTGATCGTCGAGCGTGGCCACGTCGAGATCCATTGCGAGTTCTGCAATCAGCGCTATGAATTCGATCCGGTCGACGTCGCGCAGCTGTTCGCGGCACCCGGCGTCGAGACGGGCATCGCGCCCGCGACCGAACAGCGTCACTGAGCGGCGACCCGATGCCCGCCGTCCGGGCACGGGCGCATAATGACGCACGAGCGTCGCACGCAAGGCTCGCGCGCCGAAGTCCCGCACTTCGGCGCAAGCCGCTTCCCGTCGTCGGCGCGCTGCAGGAGAAACACATGAATCGCCCGCTTCGTCTCCCGTTTCGAACCGTCGTCCTGACGAGCGTTGCCGCCTGCACGCTCGCGCTTGCCGGCTGCGCGATGCCGCCGCCGACTTCCACGATCCTGAGCCGCCTGCCCGAACCCGGCGCATCGGGCGGCCAGCCGCCCGCGCTGTCGAGCGCCGAACGCAAGCGCTATGACGAGATCGACCAGCAGGTGCTGCGCGAACAGAACAGCGCGATGGCAGCCGAGGCAGCCGCGCGCGCATGGGCCTATTACTCGCCGCCGCCCGTGACCGTCTACGGCGGGTATTACGGCGGATGGGGCAATCGCTGGGGCACGGGTATCAGCTACGGCTACCCGGGATGGTGGTGGTGAGCATCCATCGCTCAGCCGATTGACTACCGGCAGGAAATAAAAAAGCGCGGCATTTCCCGCGCTTTTTCAATGGGTTCGAACGATCGTGATCAGTGATGCGCGGCCTTGCCCTTATCGCCGCCATGATGCCGCGACGGCTTCGCGATCGACTGCGGATTCGGCACGACGCGCACCGGCGCCGCGGACACGGCGCCGCGCGTCGACGTATTCGACGGCATGTTGTTCAACGGCGCGGCCGGCGCATTCGGCGACACGAACTGCACGAATACCTCGCCGTCCTTCACCATGCCCATCTCGTAGCGCGCGCGCTCCTCGATGGCCGCGGTGCCGCTCTGCAGATCCTGCACTTCGCCGGCAGTGCGCTCGTTGCGCAGCTTCTCGTCCGCATTCTTCTGGAGCTGGTCGTCGAGCTGCTGACGCAATTCATGCACCCGCAGCCAGCCGCCGTGTCCCCACCATAGGGGGTACTGAATGAGCGCCAGCAAGGCAATCAGGACGACAGTGACAAGCCGCATGTAAGAAACGCAGATATAAGAAGCGCCGCTCCGCGCACATGCACAGAGCGGCGTCGATATGACGAACCCGATAGTAGCGCGTTAGCGCAGGTTATAGAAAGCCGATTTACCCGGGTAGCTCGCGATGTCGCCGAGATCTTCCTCGATGCGCAGCAGCTGGTTGTACTTCGAGATACGGTCGCTGCGCGACAGCGAACCCGTCTTGATCTGACCGGCGTTCAGGCCAACCGCGATATCCGCGATCGTCGAATCTTCCGTTTCGCCCGAGCGGTGCGAGATCACGGCCGTGTAGCCTGCGCGCTTCGCCATTTCGATGGCCGCGAACGTTTCGGTCAGCGTACCGATCTGGTTGATCTTGATGAGGATCGAGTTCGCGATGCCCTTCTCGATGCCTTCCTTCAGGATGCGCGTGTTCGTGACGAACAGGTCGTCGCCGACCAGTTGCACCTTCTTGCCGAGGCGGTCGGTCAGCAGCTTCCAGCCTTCCCAGTCGCTTTCGTGCATGCCGTCCTCGATCGACACGATCGGGAACTTGTCGGCGAGCGTCGCGAGGTAGTCGGTGAATTCGGCCGACGACAGTTGCAGGCCTTCGCCCGCGAGCTGGTACTTGCCGTCGTGATAGAACTCGGATGCCGCGCAGTCGAGCGCGAGCAGCACGTCTTCGCCCGCACGGTAGCCGGCCTTCTCGATCGCCTGCAGGATCGTCGACAGGCACTCGTCGTTGCTGCCGAAGTTCGGCGCGAAGCCGCCTTCGTCGCCGACTGCCGTGCTCATGCCGCGGTCGCTCAGGATCTTCTTCAGTGCGTGGAACACTTCCGCGCCGCAACGCAGGGCTTCACGGAACGTCGGCTGGCTCACCGGGACGATCATGAATTCCTGGATGTCGAGGCTGTTGTTCGCATGCGCGCCGCCGTTGACGATGTTCATCATCGGCACCGGCAGTTGCATCGCGCCCGAACCGCCGAAGTAGCGGTACAGCGGCAGGCCGGCCTCTTCGGCGGCCGCCTTCGCGACGGCCATCGACACGGCCAGCATCGCGTTCGCGCCGAGGCGCGACTTGTTGTCGGTGCCGTCCAGCTCGAGCAGCGTCTTGTCGAGGAACGCCTGTTCCGACGCGTCGAGGCCCATGATGGCTTCGGAGATTTCGGTGTTGATGTGCTCGACCGCCTTCAGCACGCCCTTGCCGTTGTAGCGGCCGGCTTCGCCGTCGCGCAGTTCGATCGCTTCACGCGAACCGGTGGACGCGCCCGACGGCACCGCCGCGCGGCCCATCGTGCCCGATTCGAGCAGCACGTCGCATTCGACGGTGGGGTTGCCGCGCGAATCCAGAATCTCGCGGCCGATGATATCTACGATTGCACTCATGGGTTTCCTCTGAGAATGACGATGGATTCTTCAAACTGCGACGGCGCGCGCGCCCGAACCGCTTTCGCTACTGACGCGCGAAACCGTCGCAAGGTTCATTCGATCTTTAATTGAAATCGTTTTCCAGGAACGGGTGGCGCTTCACCGCCTGGTCGAGCGTGACGAGGGTCTCCAGCAGCGCGCTCATCCGGTTCAGCGGCACCGCGTTCGGGCCGTCCGATTTTGCCTCGGCCGGATTCGGGTGCGTTTCCATGAAGAGGCCCGCGACGCCCGTCGCGACTGCCGCACGGGCAAGCACCGGCACGAATTCGCGCTGGCCGCCCGAGCTCGTGCCCTGCCCGCCCGGCAACTGCACCGAGTGGGTCGCGTCGAACACGACCGGGGCGCTCGTCTCGCGCATGATCGCGAGCGAACGCATGTCCGACACGAGATTGTTGTAGCCGAACGAGACACCGCGCTCGCACGCCATGAAGCGGTCTTCCGACAGCCCCGCTTCACGTGCGGCGTCGCGCGCCTTGTCGATCACGTTCTTCATGTCGTGCGGCGCGAGGAACTGGCCCTTCTTGATGTTGACGGGCTTGCCCGAGCGCGCGCACGCCTGGATGAAATCGGTCTGGCGGCACAGGAACGCGGGCGTCTGCAGCACGTCGACGACCGACGCGACCTGCTCGATCTCGTCGATCGAATGCACGTCGGTCAGCACCGGCAGGCCGAGCTGGCGCTTCACCTCGGACAGGATCCGTAGGCCCTCGTCCATTCCGAGGCCACGAAACGACTTGCCCGAACTGCGGTTCGCCTTGTCGTAGGACGACTTGTAGATGAACGGAACGTTCAGCTTCGCGCAGATTTCCTTCAGGCGGCCTGCCGTGTCGATCGTCATTTGCTCCGACTCGACGACGCAGGTACCCGCGATCAGGAAGAAAGGCTTGTCGAGACCGACCTCGAAATCGCACAGCTTCATGCCTGCACTCCGCGCGCTTGCTTGTTGGCGAGCGCGGCTTCGACGAACGACTTGAAGAGGGGATGACCGTCACGCGGCGTGGACGTGAATTCCGGGTGGAACTGGACGCCGACGAACCACGGGTGCATCGAACGCGGCAGCTCCATCATTTCCGGCAGATCCTCGCTCGGGGTACGGGCGCTGATGATAAGGCCGCCGGCTTCGAGCTGGGGCACGAAGCGGTTATTGACTTCATAACGGTGGCGATGGCGTTCGTTCACGTCCTTGCCATAGATTTCCTCGGCCATCGTGCCGGGCTTGATCGGGCAGCGCTGCGAACCGAGGCGCATCGTGCCGCCGAGGTCGGATTCCTCGGTGCGCGTCTCGACCTTGCCGTCGCGGTCATACCACTCGGTGATCAGCGCGACCACGCGTTCCGGCGTGTCCGGCTCGAATTCCGTGCTGTTCGCCTGCTTCAGGCCGACGACGTCGCGTGCGAATTCGATCACCGCGAGCTGCATGCCGAGGCAGATGCCGAGATACGGCACCTTGGCTTCACGCGCATAGCGGATCGCCGCGATCTTGCCTTCCGTGCCGCGACGGCCGAAACCGCCCGGCACCAGCACGGCGTCGAGGTGCTTCAGGCTGTCGACACCGTTCGACTCGATCTCTTCCGAGTCGATGTATTCGATGTTGACCTTGGTCGACGTGTGCAGCGATGCGTGGCGCAGCGCCTCGATCAGCGACTTGTACGACTCGGTCAGGTCGACGTACTTGCCGACCATGCCGATCGTCACTTCGTGCTTCGGGTTCTCGAGCTTCTCGACGAGTTCCGACCACATGCTCAGGTCGGCGTCCTTCGGCGACAGCTTCAGTTCCTCGCAGATGATCCGGTCGAGGCCCTGGTCGTGCAGCATCTGCGGAATCTTGTAGATGCTGTCGGCGTCCCACACCGAGATCACGGCGTCTTCCGGCACGTTCGAGAACATCGAGATCTTCTTCGATTCGTCGTCCGGAATGCGGCGGTCCGCACGGCACAGCAGCACGTGCGGCAGGATGCCGATCTCGCGCAGCTTCTGCACGCTGTGCTGGGTCGGCTTCGTCTTCAGCTCGCCGGCCGTCGCGACGTACGGCACCAGCGTCAGGTGCACGAAGCACGCGCTGTTGCGGCCGAGGCGCAGGCTCATCTGGCGCGCGGCTTCAAGGAACGGCAGCGATTCGATGTCGCCGACCGTGCCGCCGATCTCGACGATCGCGACATCCGGCTCGCCGCAGGTGGCCGATGCCGCCCCGCGCTCGATGAACGCCTGGATTTCGTTCGTGATGTGCGGAATCACCTGCACGGTCTTGCCGAGATAGTCGCCGCGGCGTTCCTTGCGGATCACCGATTCGTAGATCTGGCCGGTCGTGAAGTTGTTGGCCTTGCGCATCTTCGTGCTGATGAAGCGCTCATAGTGGCCGAGGTCGAGGTCGGTCTCCGCTCCGTCTTCCGTCACGAACACTTCGCCGTGCTGGAACGGGCTCATCGTGCCGGGGTCGACGTTGATGTAGGGATCGAGTTTGAGGAGGGTGACTTTCAGACCGCGCGATTCGAGGATCGCGGCGAGGGAGGCGGCGGCAATACCCTTGCCGAGGGAAGAAACTACGCCGCCGGTGACGAAAACATATTTGGTCATCGCTGAATGCTCGCGGGAAAAACGGATTATACCGTAAAGCCCGCCCTTCTCTCAGCAATTGACTCGATGATCGCGCCCTTTCGCGCCACCCCGCACCAGCCGTGGGCGCCGGGGCGAAGCCCCCCGCCGGCCGGCGCAGCCGCACGCACAGGCGGCGCGGCCCGGTCACCCGGCCCGGCGTCAGGCGCGCTTCGCGAGCGGGGCGCCGCCCTGCGACACTTCGCCCTCGGCCGCCTTCAGCGAATTCAGCATCCGCTGCAATGCGCGGGCGGTCTCGAGCGGCCGCTCCATCGGGAACAGGTGGCTGCCTTCCAGCCATTCGACGCGGCCGCGCGCCGCGCGGCGCGTCGCATCGAGCCCGACCTGGCGCACCTCGCGCGAACGCGTGCCGGCGAGAAAACCGAGCGGCACCGGCGCGCCGTGCGCGAGCCTCGGGCCGAGCGTGTGCGGCAGCGTCCGGTAGATCAGGTATTCGACCTGCCGGTCGAACGCGAGCACCCGCTCGCCGTCGGCCCCGGCCTGCGGAATCCCGTAGTCGATGTAGTCGGCCAGCATCCGTTCGTCCCAGCGGGCGAACGCCGGTTTCTCACGAAAGTGCCGCCAGACTTCGTCACGGCTCACCCAGCGCGTGCGCCGGTTACGCGTCGCGGCCGCCGGCGACAGCCGCTCGTCGAGCCCCGCCCACTGGCTCGCACGCAATGCGCCGGCGCGCCAGCCCGCGATGATCGGCGAATCGATCATCACGACGCCGCGCACCCATTGAGGCTTCTTCAGCGCAGCCATCAGCGACAGGTAGCCGCCGAGCGAATGGCCGACGAGCCAGACGGGACGCTCGTAGCGGCTGCCGATGTCGTCAAGCAGTTGCTCGACGAGATGCGGCCAGTCGCGCGTCACCGGATAGCGGCGGTCGTGGCCGATCCGTTCGATGTAGCGCAGCTCGTAGTCGTCGGCCAGTTCGGCGAAGATCGTGCGGTACGTCGACGCCGGAAAGCCGTTCGCATGCGAGAAATGGAGGATGTCCTTCAAACGCCGATGTCTCCCTTGTCGACCGGAATTGACGCGGCCCTTGCCGCGCTCACCGATCCATCCAGTATCGCCGCCGAACGTCGCGATGAAGCTCGAAGGCAAACCCGCCGTCGGCCGGCGCGACGTCGAACCGCACGGCGCCGTCGCGATCGGTGCGCGGCAGCGGAATCCCGCGCCCCTCGTAACGTGCGAGAACCGCCCGGTGCGGATGTCCGAAACGATTGCGATAGCCTACAGGAAATACCGCGACGCGCGGCCCGACCGAATCGAGGAAAGGCTCGACCGACGACGTGCGGCTGCCGTGGTGCGGAACGACCAGGATCTGCGCGGCCAGCGTGTCGCGCGCCGTGCCCACGAGCTGGCGCTCGACGGGCGCTTCGATGTCGCCCGTCAGCAGCGCGGACGTCCCGCCCGCGTCGATGCGCAGCACGCACGACTGCCCGTTCGACGAACCCGCGCCCGGACCGCCCGACGGCCAGAGCATCGTGAACACCACGCCGTCCCAGGTCCAGCGCTGCCCGGCCGCGCACGGCAGCCGGTCGGCAACGCCGGCGGCCATCGCATCGCGCCACAGCCCGCTCGTCGGCGGAATGCCCGCCAGCAGCTGGCGCACGTCGGCAGCCGCATAGACGGCCGGCGCGCCGCCCGCGTGATCGGCATGCGCGTGACTGAGCACGAGCGAATCGACCACCGCGATGCCTCGTGAGCGCAATGCCGGCGCGACGATCCGCGCACCGGCATGCGTCGACTCCGCGCCCGGTCCCGCGTCGAACAGCAAGGTCCGTCGGGCGGTCTCCACCAGCACCGACGCACCCTGCCCGACGTCGAGCACGGTCAGCCGGAAACCGCCCGGCGGCGGCGCATCGGCTGCCGGCGCGACGAGCGGCAGCCACGTGAGCGGCGCAGCCCAGCGCAGCGGCCAGCCGCGCGGCATCAGCGCCCATGCGACGCCCGCGCAGGCCAGCGCCAGCACCGGCCAGTCGGGCATGCGCAACCAGAACACGCCGGCCGGCCAGTCGGCGAGGTATCCCAGCAACGTCATCATCGGTTCGAGTGCCGCGTGCGCAAGCCGGAACGCATAGGCGTCGAACGGCGCCGGCAGCGCGATGCCGGCCAGCACGACCGGCGTCACGACCGAGCTGACCCAGGGAATCGCGAACGCATTGCCGAACGGGCCCGACAGCGATATCTGCGCAAACCAGGCGGCCGTCAGCGGCGCGAGGCCGATCGTCACCGCGTACTGCACGCGCGTGGCCTCGGCGATGCGGCGCCCGGCGCGTGCACCCCACGCGCGCGCCCGGTTCGACAAGCCAGCGGTGCCGCCACCCTCCTCACCCCCATCGCCTTGCGCATCGGCCTCGCGCACGGCGCGCCAGCCGGAAACCGCCAGCAGGATCACGGCGACCGCCCCGAACGACAGCCAGAACCCGGCCGACAGCACGGCCCACGGATCGGCAAGCAGTACGCCGCCGAGCGACGCGCACAGCACCGCGGAAGCCGGCACGCTGCGCCCGGCCAGATACGCAATGCCGCCGGCCGCGATCATCCACCATGCGCGCTGCGCCGGCACGTTGAAGCCGGCGAGCGCCGCATAACCGGCCGCGGCCGTCAGCGCGGCGAGCGCGGCCGCGTACGGCGCCGGCAATACGAGCGTCGCGGCCCGGGCGCGCCAGCGCAGGCGACGCCAGACCATCGACACGAGCCCGCCCGCGATCGCGCCGACGAGCCCGACATGCAGGCCGGAGATCGCGACGAGGTGGCTCGTGCCCGTGTTGCGCAGCACGCGCCAGTCGTCGTCGCCGATGCCCGACTGGTCGCCGATCGCGAGCGCGGCGACGATGCCGCGATGGCCGGCGTCGCCGCCAAGCGTCTCGCCGATGCGCGAGCGCAGCACGTCGCGCAGCCGATCGATCGATGCACGCCATCCCGACGCGCGCGCATCGAGCAATACCGCCCGCCGGGGCGCGCTGACATAACCGACGGCGCGAATGCCCGCGGCAAGCCAGGCCGCCTCGCTGTCGCGCACGCCGGGATTGGCCTCCGCATGCGGGCGCTTCAGGCGCACGACGAAACGCCAGCGCTGCGCGGCGCGCAGATCGGGCAGCGCGTCGCGCGTCGCGGCCGCGTCATACGCGCGCCACGACAGACGGATCAACGGCGGGAAACGGGCCAGCCCCGCATCGTTCGACTCGACCGCGAACAGCAGCCGCGCACCTGTGTCGTCGACCACGGGCAGCCCCCGGATCACACCGGTGACGACGATGTCGCGCCCTTCCCACTCGACGGGCAGGCTGTCGCCCAGCCGCCATTCGGCCCGCGCGGCCGCGTAGCCGAATCCGGCGACGCTGGCCGCGAGCGCGCAAAGCATCCATCCGAACGCGACGGTCATGCGCATACGCCGGCGGCGCATGCACCACGCGCCCAGGACCACGCAGCCCGCGAGCACGGTCGCACCGATCGTCCATGCGAACGCACCCGGCAGCGTCGCCTGCCGCTGCAGTACGACCACGCCGAGCGCGAACGCGATCCACCACACGCGCATCGTCCCTCCTCGTCGATCCGGCGCCGCCATTGCGAATACGGCGCCTTCCGGCAACGATTATGCGGACGAAAGGGCGAGTCGCGGCAGCGCGGCGAGCGCGTTAGCCGAAGTGCATAGGGAGAGCGCGCCGGTGTCGATCCCGCGCAGTTCGGCGAGCACGTCGCCGATGCGCGGCACCTGGTCGGGCGTGTTGCGGGATTTGTATGCCCATTCGGGCGCGATGTCGGGCGCATCCGTCTCGACGACGATCGCCTCGAGCGGCAACTGCGTCGCGAGCCGGCGGATCTGCAGCGCCCGCGTGAACGTCACGTTGCCGCCGAAGCCGAGATGCAGCCCGTGCGCGAGATACGCTTCGGCCTGCTGAAAACTGCCGTTGAACGCATGCGCGATGCCGCGCCGCACGCCGAAGCGGCGCAGCCCGGCCAGTACGCGGTCCTGCGACTTGCGCACGTGACACAGCACGGGCAGGTCGAATTCGCGCGCAAGCTTCAGCTGCCCCTGGTAGAAGAACTGCTGCCGCGCGTCGTCGAGCCCCTGCACGAAATAGTCGAGTCCGATCTCGCCGATCGCGACGAAGCGCGGATCGTCGAGGCTCGCCTCGATTTCCATGCGCAACAGGTCGAGATCCTCGTCGCGTGCGCGCGGCGTATACATCGGATGGATGCCGAGCGCATAGACCGCGCCCGGCGTGCGGTGCGCAAGCTCGCGCACCGTCGTGAAGTTGTCGCGCCCGACGCTCGGGATCACGATGCGCGACACGCCGGCCGCGTGCGCCGCCTGTACGACCGCGTCGCGGTCGGCGTCGAACTCGGCGGCATCGAGATGGCAGTGCGTATCGATCCACATGGCGATGTTCCAGCACGCTGGCGCCGCGCCGGGACGAACCCGACAGCCGGCCAGCGGCGTTCACTTACACCGGCAACGCCGGCTCCTCGTGCAGCACGCCGTCGCGCAGCCGCATGATGCGGTCGCAGCGCGCGGCGAGATCGGGATCGTGCGTGACGATCACGAAGCTCGTTTCGAGCGTTTCCGACAATTCGAGCATCAGATTGAACACCGTATCTGCCGTCGTGCCGTCGAGGTTGCCGGTCGGCTCGTCGGCGAGCACGCACGCGGGCTTCGTGACCAGCGCGCGCGCGATCGCGACGCGCTGCCGCTCGCCACCCGACAGCTCGCCCGGCCGATGCTTCGCCCGCGGCCCGAGACCGACGCGTTCGAGCATCGCCTGGGCCTCGGCACGCGCGGCCTCGGTCGTCATCCGGCGGATGCGCAGCGGCATCGCGACGTTGTCGAGCGCGGTGAACTCGGGCAGCAGGTGATGGAACTGGTAGACGAAACCGAGCGCACGGTTGCGCAATTCGTTGCGCTCGCGCTCGGCGAGCTGCGTGAACGGCTTGCCGAGCAGCGACACCTCGCCCGCGCTCGGCTCGTCGAGCCCGCCCAGCACGTGCAGCAGCGTGCTCTTGCCGGAGCCCGACGCGCCGACGACCGCAAGCTTCTCGCCGCGCCGCACCGTCAGCTCGGTATTGTCGAGCACCTGCACGTTGAAGCCGCCCTGTACGAACGCCTTCGTGATCCCGCGCGCCTGAAGCACGTATTCCTGCATACCTGCCGAATCCTGTGTGTTGTGTTGTCGTGAATCCGCGAATGCGGTCGCGCGATCATTCATAGCGAAGGGCCTCCGCCGGCTTCACCTTCGCCCCGCGCCAGCTCGGATAGAGCGTCGCGACAGCCGACAGCGCGAACGCGATCAGCCCGATCCGGATCACGTCGCTCGCGACGAGTTCCGACGGCAGCTCGCTGATGAAGTACACCGACGGCGGCAGGAACTGCACACCGAACAGGTGCTCGATCATCGGGATCAGCCACGGGATGCTCCATGCGATCAGGCAGCCGAGCGCGACGCCCGACGCCGTGCCGACGAAGCCGATCGTCACGCCCTGCACGACGAAGATCTTCATGATCGACCCCGGCTGCGCGCCGAGCGTGCGCAGGATCGCGATGTCGGCCTGCTTGTTGGTCACCGTCATCACGAGCGACGACACGAGGTTGAACGCGGCCACCGCGATGATCAGCGTGAGGATGATGAACATCATCCGCTTCTCGATCTGCACGGCCGAGAACCACGTCTTGTTCTGCTGGGTCCAGTCGCGGATGTACAGGCTGCCCGACAGCGTATGCGACAGCTCGACCGCCACGTCCGGCGCCTTCTGCATGTCCTTCAGCCGCAGCCGCACACCGGTCGGCGCGGCCATCCGGAACAGCGCCTCGGCATCGCGGATGTTGATCATCGCGAGCGTGCTGTCGTATTCGTAGTGCCCGGACTCGAACACGCCGACGACCGTGAACTGCTTCAGCCGCGGCATCATGCCGGCCGGCGTGATCGAACCCTCCGGCGCGACGAGCGTCACCTTGTCGCCGACCGTCACGCCGAGGTTGCCGGCAAGCGCGTCGCCGAGCACGATGCCGAACTGGCCCGGCACGAGCGCGGCGAGCTGGCCGGCCTTCATGTCCTTGCCGATATCCGACACCTGCGGCTCGAGCGTCGGCTCGACACCGCGCAGCATCACGCCGCTCACCGCGTCCTGGCGAGTGAGCAGCGCCTGCGCGTCGACATATGGCGCCGCGCCGATCACCGACGGATTGCGGCGCGCTTCCTGCGCGGTCAGCTGCCAGTCGGGCATCGAGCCCGTCGGCGAGAACACCTCGACGTGCGCGAGCACCGACAGCATGCGGTCGCGCACTTCCTTCTGGAAGCCGTTCATCACCGACAGCACGACGATCAGTGCCGCGACACCGAGCGCGATCCCGAGCATCGACACGAGCGCGATGAAGGAAATGAAGCCGTTACCGGTCGTGCGTTTGCCGGCGCGCGTGTAGCGCCAGCCGATCTGCCATTCGTACGGAAGTTTCAAGCGAATCCTTTCTGCTGGTTACGGCGGGGAGGCGCCCCGCGGCCGGACCGCCGCCCGGTGGCGGCCACCGGCCCGGGCACGGTCGAAAAACGGCCGCCGGACGCGAACGGGCCGTCAGCCGGCCCGATCACGCGCGCAGTTTGCCATACAATGCGCACCATCATGCACGACCGACGCCTCCATTTTCTCGTTCCGTTCGCGCTGCCGTCGGCGGCCGATGCGGCCTCGTCCCTGCACACGCTGGACAGCCCCGCGCTCGAAAAGTTGCTCGCACGCGCGAGCCTCGTCGAGCGCGTGGCCGGCGAGGACTTCCAGCGCACGCTGCCGCACGAGCGCTGGCTGGCCCGCCAGTTCGGCGCGACCCAGGGCAACGCCGCCGACGAGGCGCCGCTCGCGCCCTACATGCTGCTGGCGGACGGCGGCGATCCGGGCGCCCGGGCCTGGGCCTGCGTCGAGCCCGTCCACGTCGAAATCGCGCACGATCACCTGGTGCTCGTCGATCCGGCGGCCCTTGCGCTCGACGACGGCGACGCGGCCGCGCTGCTCGCGGTCGCCCGGCCGCTGATCGAGGAGCTCGGCGTACGGCTCGAAGCGCCGAACCCGTCACGCTGGTACCTGTCGAGCGAGCAGCTCGCCCGGCTCGCCGGCGCCGCGCCGCTGCGCGCGAGCGGCCGCAACATCGAAATCTGGCTGCCGCACGAGGCGCATACGGGCGAACGCTCGCGGATGTGGATGAAGCTGCAGAACGAAGTGCAGATGGCCTGGTTCCAGCACCCGGTCAACGAAGCGCGCGAAGCGCGCGGGCTGCCGGCCGTCAACTCGATCTGGTTCCATGCGCAGGGCACGCTGAAACCGGTCGGCCAGCCGTTCGCGCGCGTGCTGTCCGCATCGCCCGCGGCGCTCGGCCTTGCGCGCGCCGCGCGGATCGACGCCTCGGGCGTGCCCGCCGCATTCGGTGCACTGCCCGCTGCCGGCGGCGCGACGCTCGTCGAACTGCCGGCGCTGACCACCCCGTTCATCGAGCAGGACTGGGCGCGCTGGCACGACGGACTCGCCGCGCTCGAGCGCGACTGGTTCGCGCCGGCCCTCGCCGCGCTGCGGAACGGCGAGCTGGCGGGCGTCGATTTCACGCTGTGCGGCGACACGAGTTCCGTGACGCTGCGTGCGACGCGCTCAGACCTGCGCAAGTTCTGGCGCCGCCGCGCGCTGGCCTCCCTGTTCGAATAACAAGCACACCCCGTATGACCCGGATCGTTACCCGCCCCGTCGCGCCCGCCGACGCCGAAGCGCTCGCGCGCCACGGCCTGCATCCCGTGCTCGCGCGCCTGTACGCGTCGCGCGGCGTGCAGTCCCCCGCCGACATCGAGACCGCGCTTGCGCGGCTCGTCCCGCCCACCGAGCTGAAAGGCTGCGCCGATGCGGCGTCGCTGCTCGCCGACGCGATCGCCGACAAGCGGCGCCTGCTCGTCGTCGCCGACTACGACTGCGACGGCGCGACCGCTTGCGCGGTCGCGGTGCGCGGCCTGCGGATGTTCGGCGCGCAGATCGACTACCTGGTGCCGAACCGCTTCGAATACGGCTACGGCCTCACGCCCGAGATCGTCGAACTCGCCGCCGCGCGCAAGCCCGACCTGCTGATCACCGTCGACAACGGGATCGCGAGCGTCGCGGGCGTCGAAGCGGCGAACGCGCGCGGCATCGACGTGCTCGTGACCGATCACCACCTGCCCGGCGACGCACTGCCCGCCGCACGCGCGATCGTCAACCCGAACCAGCCGGGCTGCGCGTTCCCGAGCAAGCACCTCGCCGGCGTCGGCGTGATGTTCTACGTGCTGCTCGCGCTGCGCGCCGAGCTGCGCCGCCGCGGCGCCTTTGCGAGCAAGGAAGCCGAGCCGCGCCTCGACGGCCTGCTCGACCTCGTCGCGCTCGGCACCGTCGCCGACGTCGTGCGGCTCGACGGCAACAACCGCGTGCTCGTCGCGCAAGGGCTGCAGCGCATCCGCAACGGCCGCATGCAACCGGGCGTCGCCGCGCTGTTCCGCGCCGCCGCGCGCGAAGCGCGCACGGCATCGGGCTTCGACCTCGGTTTCGGCCTCGGCCCGCGCCTGAACGCCGCCGGGCGGCTCTCCGACATGTCGCTCGGCATCGAGTGCCTGATCACCGACGACATCGGCCGCGCATGGGACCTGGCGCAGCAGCTCGACGTGATGAACCGCGAGCGCCGCGAGATCGAGGCCGGCATGCAGCAGCAGGCGCTCGCCGATCTCGCCGACGTCGACCCGGCCGACGCGTGCACGATCACCCTCTTCAACCCCGAGTGGCACCAGGGCGTGATCGGCATCGTCGCCGGGCGGCTCAAGGAAAAATTCCACCGCCCGTCGTTCACGTTTGCGCACGCGGACGACGAAGGCAAGCGGGTCAAGGGCTCGGGCCGGTCGATCGCCGGCTTCCACCTGCGCGACGCACTCGACCTCGTGTCGAAACGCGAACCGGACCTGATCGTCGCGTTCGGCGGCCACGCGATGGCGGCCGGCCTCACGCTCGACACCGAGAACGTGCCGCGCTTCGCCGCCGCGTTCGAGGCGGTCGCGCGCGAATGGCTGTCCGACGACGCGCTCGCCCGCGTGATCGAGACCGACGGCGAACTCGAGGACGCCTACTTCACGCCGCAGTTCGTCGGGCTGCTCGACGAGGCCGTCTGGGGGCAAGGTTTTCCGGCCCCGCTTTTCTCGGGCGAATTCGACGTCGTGTCCCAGTCGCTCGTGAAGGAAAAGCACCTGAAACTGCAGCTTGCACGCGGCCGCCAGCGCTTCAACGCGATCTGGTTCAACCACACGGAACCCCTGCCGGAAAGCGCGCTGGTCGCGTACCGGCTCGTCGCCGACACGTGGAACGGCGTCACGCGCGTCCAGCTGATCGTCGAACACGCGGCCGGCTGAGCGCCCGCCGATGCATGCGCGCCGCGCCGGACGGGGCCGCGGTGCACGCGCGAGCACCGTTTGCGTCACCGGGCAACCCTGCCGATCGGCTATAATTCCGCTTTTTTACGAAGCAAGAATAGCGAGCGATCATGGAAGCGGAACGTCTCAACGCGATCGAAAGCTCCCTGCTCGACCTGCGCAATCGCGCGGGCGAGCTCCGGGGGTATCTTTGACTACGACGCAAAAGCTGCGCGTCTGACCGAAGTCAACAAGGAACTCGAAGACCCGAACGTCTGGAACGATTCGAAGAACGCCCAGGCGCTCGGTCGCGAGAAGAAGCTGCTCGAGGGCGTCGTCACGACGCTCACCGCGCTTGACGGCGACCTGCGCGACGCGCTCGACCTGTTCGAGCTGGCCCGCGAGGAAGGCGACGAAGACACCCTCATCGCGTCGGAAGAAGACGCCGCGAAACTCGAGGCACGCGTCGGCGACATCGAGTTCCGCCGGATGTTCTCGAACCCGGCCGACCCGAACAACTGCTTCATCGACATCCAGGCCGGCGCCGGCGGCACCGAGGCGTGCGACTGGGCATCGATGCTGCTGCGCCAGTACCTGCGCTACTGCGAACGCAAGGGCTTCAAGGCCGAAGTGCTCGAAGAGTCCGACGGCGACGTCGCCGGCATCAAGAACGCGACGGTCAAGGTCTCGGGCGAATACGCATACGGTTTCCTGCGCACCGAAACGGGCATCCACCGCCTCGTGCGCAAGTCGCCGTTCGACTCGTCGGGCGGCCGCCACACGTCGTTCTCGTCGGTGTTCGTCTATCCGGAAATCGACGACTCGATCGAAGTCGAGATCAACCCGGCCGACCTGCGCATCGACACGTACCGCGCATCGGGCGCGGGCGGCCAGCACATCAACAAGACCGACTCCGCGGTGCGGATCACGCACATGCCGACCGGTATCGTCGTGCAGTGCCAGAACGACCGCTCGCAGCACCGCAACCGCGCCGAAGCGATGGCAATGCTGAAGTCGCGCCTGTACGAAGTCGAGATGCGCAAGCGTCAGGCCGAACAGGACAAGCTCGAATCGAGCAAGACCGATGTGGGCTGGGGCCATCAGATCCGCTCGTACGTGCTCGACCAGAGCCGCGTGAAGGACCTGCGCACGAACGTCGAAATGAGCAACACGAGAGCCGTCCTCGACGGCGACCTCGACGACTTCATCAGCGCGAGCCTCAAACAGGGCGTGTAAGCGCCGCGGCGCGGCCTGGCCAGGCCGCGCCCCCTTGCCCTTCCCGTTTGCGTTGCCGCACCCACTCCGAATTCCGACCATCATGACCGAACCGACCCAAACGCAGCCCGCCGTCACCGCGGACGAAAACCAGATCATCGCCGAGCGCCGCGAGAAGCTGCGCGCCCTGCGCGAGCAAGGCGTCGCCTACCCGAACGATTTCCGGCCCGAGCACCACGCTGCCGACCTGCAGGCGAAATTCGCCGACTCGGACAAGGCCGCGCTCGAAGCGAACCCGGTCGAGGTGTCGGTGGCCGGCCGCATGATGCTCAAGCGCGTGATGGGCAAGGCGAGCTTCGCGACGGTGCAGGACGGGTCGGGCCAGATCCAGTTCTTCGTGACGCCGAACGACGTCGGCGCGGAAACCTACGACGCATTCAAGAAGTGGGACCTGGGCGACATCGTCGCCGCGCGTGGCGTGCTGTTCCGCACCAACAAGGGCGAACTGTCGGTCCAGTGCAAGGAACTGCGCCTGCTGTCGAAGGCACTGCGCCCGCTGCCGGACAAGTTCCACGGCCTGTCCGACCAGGAAATGCGCTACCGCCAGCGCTACGTCGACCTGATCGTCACGCCGGAAACGCGCGACACGTTCCGCGCCCGCACGAAGACGATCGCATCGATCCGCAAGTTCATGGACAACGCCGAGTTCATGGAAGTCGAAACGCCGATGCTGCACCCGATCCCGGGCGGCGCAGCGGCGAAGCCGTTCGTCACGCATCACAATGCGCTCGACATGCAGATGTTCCTGCGCATTGCGCCGGAGCTGTACCTGAAGCGCCTGATCGTCGGCGGCTTCGAGCGCGTGTTCGAGATCAACCGTAACTTCCGGAACGAAGGCGTGTCGCCGCGTCACAATCCGGAATTCACGATGATGGAGTTCTACGCCGCGTACACCGACTACCGCTGGCTGATGGACTTCACCGAGCAACTGATCCGCCAGGCGGCGATCGATGCGCTCGGCACCGCGACGATCCAGTACCAGGGCCGCGAACTCGACCTCGCGAAGCCGTTCCATCGCCTGACGATCACGCAGGCGATCCAGAAGTACGCACCGGACTACACCGACGGCCAGCTGTCGGACGACGCGTTCCTGCGCACCGAACTGAAGCGCTTCGGCGTCGACGTGTCGCAGCCGGCGTTCCTGAACGCGGGTACCGGTGCACTGCAGCTCGCGCTCTTCGAGGAAACGGCCGAAGCGCAGCTGTGGGAGCCGACCTTCATCATCGATTACCCGGTCGAAGTGTCGCCGCTCGCACGCGCATCGGATACGGTGCCGGGCATCACCGAGCGTTTCGAGCTGTTCATGACCGGCCGCGAAATCGCGAACGGCTTCTCGGAGCTGAACGATCCGGAAGACCAGGCCGCACGCTTCAAGAAGCAGGTCGAGCAGAAGGATGCGGGCGACGAGGAAGCGATGTTCTTCGACGCCGACTACATCCGTGCGCTCGAATACGGGATGCCTCCGACCGGCGGCTGCGGGATCGGCATCGACCGTCTCGTGATGCTGCTGACCGACAGCCCGACGATCCGCGACGTGCTGCTGTTCCCGCATCTGCGCCGCGAAGACTGATCGCCCCGCCCGCGTGTGCGCCGCGCCCCGCGGCGCGCACGCGTCAGCTTTGTAACGACGCGTAAATCCCTTCGGCCGGCGTCCGCCGGCTCTCGATCCTCCCCCGTTTTATTCCCCCGTCGCGACGGCCTTCTCCGGGTTTTCCCTGTCATAGTCGCCAGCGCCCCGCTGCAATTCGTTACACCTTGATACGGCGCGCCGCTTGCCGGTGGACGACACTCCTTTTGCGTCACCACGCATGACACGGGACCAGAACGAGGCGCAGGAACGCCAAGTCTGCTCGAGCCCGAAGCGTGGGATCCGGCCCGACGCCGCAGTGCCGATCCGGATCGACATCGGAGAAAAAAATGGACAACCAGAATCAGACCACGCCGCAAAAGCAACGCCTCCACCCGCTTATCGCCACCGCCGCCGGCGCCGTCATCGTCGCCAGCCTCGCGGCGACGGCTGCGATCACGGGCATCTTCCCGAAGGCCAGCAGCAGCAACGCACAGAACGGCCAGACCCAGGCCGCGCTGATCGCGTCGCAGCCGGCCGTCGATACGGCCGCGGCGGCCAGCGCCGCGCTGGCCGCGCAAGCCCAGCAGCAGGCGGCGGAACAAGCCGCCGCGCAGCAGAAGGCGGCCGAACAGAAGGCTGCCATCGCGCAGGCCGAGCCGAAGCCCGCGCCGCGCCCGGCTGCACCGCACCGCCGCCATACGACGGCACCGCAGCCGCCGCAATACGCGCAGCAGCCGTCGGCGCCGGCCCAGACCTACTGCCAGAGCTGCGGCACGGTCGTCGCGATCACGCAGACGCGCACGCCGGGCCAGAGCTCGGGGATCGGCGCCGTGGGCGGCGCTGCAGCCGGCGGCCTGCTCGGCAACCAGTTCGGCCACGGTAACGGCCGCACCGCGATGACGATCATCGGCGCGCTGGGCGGCGGTCTCGCCGGCAACCAGGTTGAAAAGCAGGTGCGTGCGGAAACCGACTATCAGGTGCAAGTGCAGATGGAGAGCGGCGCGACGCGCACGTTCACGTACCACAACCCGCCGCCTTTCGGCCAGGGCCAGCGCGTGCGGATCGAGAACGGCACGCTGGTCGGCGCGTAATCGCCTGATCGCATCGGTGCCCCCTGCCCGCGTGTCATACGCGGGCAAGCGGCCTGAAAAAGAAAACGGCTCGTGAGCGATTGCTCACGAGCCGTTTTTTCATGACCGGCCGTCTGCGCCGTTACGGCGCACGCGGTGTTCAGTCTTCGTCGTCGAAATCCGATTCGTCGATCCAGTGGGCCTGGATCGCTTCGAGGATCTTCTCGCCCGAGTGCTTGGGATCGTCGTCGAAACCGTCGAGTTCGAGCACCCACTGACGCAGGTCGACGAAGTTGATCCGCTGCGGGTCGATGTCGGGGTGCTTGTCCGCCAGCGCAATGGCTATTTCACGCGAATCGGTCCATTTCATCGCCTGCCTCCGGTTCCTGTCAGTGATTTTCCTTCGCGTGGTTGATCGAGTACTTCGGAATCTCGACCACCAGGTCCGAATCTTCCTTCACGATCGCCTGGCACGACAGGCGCGACGTCGGCTCGAGGCCCCACGCCTTGTCCAGCAGATCGTCCTCGTCCTCCTCGGACGGTGTCAGATCGTTGAAGCCTTCGCGGATCACCACGTGGCACGTCGTGCACGCGCACGACTTCTCGCATGCATGCTCGATCTCGATCCCGTGTTCGAGCAGGTTGTCGCAGATACTCTTGCCGGGCGTCGCGTCGATCACCGCGCCGTCCGGGCACAGTTCGACGTGAGGCAGCACCACCAGTTGAGGCATGTCCGTTCCGTCAGTCAGGGTGCGGCGCCAGGCGCCGCACGGTTCAATATCGCGCGGGCCGTTACCGGCCGATGCGCAGTTCGTGAGTTCAGATCTCGTCGAGCCGGCGGCCCGACAACGCGCGCTTGATGCTCTTGTCCATCCGGCGCGCCGCGAATTCGTCGGTGCCGTCGGCCAGCGCCTTGGTCGCGGTTTCGATCGCGTCCGTGTCGTCGCCCTGCGCGATCGTGCGCAGCGCCGCGGCCAACGCATCGACCTGCGTGCGCTCGTCCGTGTCGAGCAGCTCGCCGTCGGCCGCCAGCGCAGCCTGCGTCGCCTCGAGCATCCGCTCGGCCTCGACCTGCGCTTCGCGCAGCGCGCGGGCGCGCATGTCGATTTCGGCAGTCTTGAAACTGTCCTCGAGCATCTTCGCGATATCGTCGTCGGCAAGACCGTACGACGGCTTCACGACGACCGACGCCTCGACGCCCGAATGCTGCTCGCGCGCGAACACCGACAGCAGGCCGTCCGCGTCGACCTGGTAGGTCACGCGAATGCGCGCCGCACCGGCCGTCATCGGCGGAATGCCGCGCAGCTCGAAGCGCGCGAGCGAGCGGCAGTCGGCGACGAGCTCTCGCTCGCCCTGCACGACATGGATCGCCATCGCGGTCTGGCCGTCCTTGAAGGTCGTGAATTCCTGCGCGCGCGCGATCGGAATCGTCGAGTTGCGCGGGATGATCTTCTCGACGAGGCCGCCCATCGTCTCGACACCGAGCGACAGCGGAATCACGTCGAGCAGCAGCCAGTCGTCGCCGGTGCCGCGATTGCCTGCGAGCAGGTCGGCCTGGATTGCCGCGCCGAGCGCGACGACCTGATCCGGATCGAGGTTCACGAGCGGCGGCTGGCCGAAATACTTCGCGACCGCGTCGCGAATCACCGGCATGCGCGTCGCGCCGCCGACGAGCACGACACCCTTGATGTCGGCCGGCGTGACCTGCGCGTCGCGCAGCGCCTTGCGGGTCGGCGTGAGCGTACGCTGCACGAGCGGCTCGACGAGCGACGCGAACGTATCGTGCGAGATCGTCTGAACGAGATGCGCACCGCCCGACAGCGTGACGTCGAGCGACGCCTGCGGCGCGGACGACAGCGCTTCCTTCAGCACGCGCACACGGTCGAGCAGCAGGCGCACGTCCTCGGGCGCAAGCGTCTTCGCATCGATGCCGGCCTGCGCGAGCACGTGACCGAACAGCGCATGGTCGAAATCGTCTCCGCCGAGCGCGGAATCGCCGCCCGCGGCCAGCACTTCGAACACGCCTTTCGTCAGCTTCAGGATCGACAGATCGAACGTGCCGCCGCCGAGGTCGTACACCGCGTAGAGGCCTTCGGCCCCGTTGTCGAGACCGTAGGCAATCGCCGCGGCGGTCGGTTCGTTCAGCAGGCGCAGCACGTTGAGGCCCGCGAGGCGCGCGGCGTCCTTGGTCGCCTGGCGTTGCGCTTCGTCGAAATACGCGGGCACCGTGATCACCGCGCCGACGAGGTCGTCGCCAAGCGAATCTTCCGCGCGATAGCGCAGCGTCGCGAGAATCTCGGCCGACACTTCGACGGGGCTCTTCACGCCGTCGACGGTGCGGATCTGCACCATGCCCGGCGCATCGACGAATTCGTACGGCGCGTTCGCCGCGCCTTCGACCTCGGCCTTGCCGCGGCCCATGAAGCGCTTGACCGACACGATCGTGTTGCGCGGATCGGTCGCGGCCTGCTCTTTCGCCTCGTGGCCGATACGCCGGCCGCCCTTTTCGAGGTAGCGGACCACCGACGGCAGCAGCACACGGCCCGCCTCGTCCGGCAGCACCTCCGGTACGCTGTTACGCACGGCCGCGACGAGCGAGTTCGTCGTGCCGAGATCGATCCCGACGGCGAGTCGCCGCTGATGCGGCGCCGGCGCCATGCCCGGTTCGGAAATTTGCAGTAAAGCCATCTTGGTTCGTTCGGGCGCTCGGCCCGTTTGCTGCGCGTGCCGCGAGGCACGCGGTTAAGTTTCGAGGCGCTCGATCTGCGCGCCCACTTCCGACGCGACCCGTTCGATGAACATCAGCTGGCGCACGGCCTCGGCGGCCGCCTGATCGGCGCCGCTGTCGAGCAGCGTGCCGAGACGCTCCACACGAATGCGCCGCTCTTCGCGCAACTCGGCCAGCAGCACGTCGAGCGCGTCGACATTGCGGGCGGCCGCGGCATCCTCGATGCCCTCGCGCCACTCCATCTGCTGCATCAGGAACGCGGGCTCCATCGCGGTGTTGTTTTCCGCACCGATGTCGACACCACGCAGGGACAGCAGATACGACGCGCGCTTCAGCGGATCGCGCAGCGTGCGGTACGCCTCGTTCGCACGGGTTGCCCATTGCATCGCGATGCGTTTCTGCGCATCGCCGGCCGCCGCGAAGCGGTCCGGATGCACCTGCGTCTGCACCGTCCGATAGGCGGCGTCGAGCGCCGTCTCATCGAGCGCGAATTGCGCCGGCAGGTGAAACAGGTCGAAGTGGCTGTCTTTCAGCGAAACCATCGTCGCGTTCAATTCCGGTTCGTCGCACGGCAAACGCCGCACATTAAAAAGGCGGCCCGTGCCGCCTCTTGCCCGCATCGCGCGGAGATCCGCGTCACACGCGGAACGATTCGCCGCAACCGCACTCGTCCTTCACGTTCGGGTTGTTGAACTTGAACCCTTCGTTCAGGCCTTCGCGGGCGAAGTCGAGCTCGGTGCCGTCGATGTACGCAAGACTCTTCGGATCGACGATCACCTTCACGCCATGGCTCTCGAACACCTGATCCTCGGGAGCCAGCTCGTCGACATACTCGAGCTTGTACGCGAGCCCCGAGCACCCGGTCGTGCGAACGCCAAGCCGCAGGCCCATACCCTTGCCGCGACGGACGAGGTATTTCTGGACGTGCTGTGCTGCTTTTTCGGTCAGTGTAATTGCCATGATGTCCTTGCCGCGGCACGCCACCGGGGCCTGCCGCGTTTCGTTCTCTAGCCGCTCGATGCCGCTCAGGCTGCTGCCTGATCGCCTTCCTTGGTGTCGTGGCGCTTCTTGTAGTCGGCCACGGCTGCCTTGATCGCGTCTTCCGCGAGGATCGAGCAGTGAATCTTCACCGGCGGCAGCGCGAGTTCTTCGGCGATCTGCGTGTTCTTGATCGACAGTGCTTCGTCGAGCGTCTTGCCCTTCACCCACTCGGTGACGAGCGAGCTCGACGCGATCGCCGAACCGCAACCGTACGTCTTGAACTTCGCGTCTTCGATCACGCCGTCCGCGCCGACGCGGATCTGCAGCTTCATCACGTCGCCGCAGGCGGGCGCGCCGACCATGCCCGTGCCGACCGTGTCGTCGTCCTTCGCGAACGAACCGACGTTGCGCGGGTTTTCGTAGTGATCCAGAACCTTGTTGCTGTAAGACATGACTCAGACTCCTTGACTCGTTACGTCTGCGTGCGCGAATCCGCCCGCGGGTATGTTCAATCCGGTGCTCAGTGTGCGGCCCATTCGATCGTCGACAGATCGATGCCTTCCTGGTGCATTTCCCAGAGCGGCGACAGTTCGCGCAGCTTCGCGATCTTGCTGTTCAGCAGGTTGATCACGAAGTCGACTTCCTGCTCCGTCGTGAAGCGGCCGACCGTGAAGCGGATCGAGCTGTGCGCCAGCTCGTCGTTGCGGCCGAGCGCACGCAGCACGTACGACGGCTCCAGCGACGCCGACGTGCACGCGGAGCCCGACGACACCGCGACGTCCTTGATCGCCATGATCAGCGACTCGCCTTCGACGAAGTTGAAACTGATGTTGAGGTTGTGCGGGACACGGCGTTCCATGTCGCCGTTCACGTACGTTTCCTCGATCTGCGACAGGCCGCGCAGCAGCTTGTCCCGCAGCATGCGGACGCGCTCGTTTTCCGTCGCCATTTCTTCACGTGCGATGCGGAACGCTTCGCCCATGCCGACGATCTGGTGCGTCGGCAGCGTGCCCGAACGCATCCCGCGCTCGTGGCCGCCGCCGTGCATCTGCGCTTCGATGCGCACACGCGGCTTGCGGCGCACGTACAGCGCGCCGATGCCCTTCGGGCCGTACGTCTTGTGTGCCGAGAACGACATCAGGTCGACCTTCAGCTTCGCGAGATCGATCCCGACCTTGCCCGTCGACTGTGCGGCGTCGACGTGGAACACGATGCCCTTCTCGCGGCAGATTTCACCGATCGTCTCGATGTCCTGGATTACGCCGATCTCGTTGTTCACGTGCATCACCGACACGAGGATCGTGTCCGGACGCAGCGCGGCCTTGAACACGTCGAGGTCGATCAGGCCGTCATCCTTGACGTCGAGGTAAGTGACTTCGAAGCCGTCGCGCTCGAGCTCGCGGCACGTGTCGAGCACGGCCTTGTGCTCGGTCTTCACCGTGACGATGTGCTTGCCCTTGCCCTTGTAGAAGTTCGCGGCACCCTTGATCGCGAGGTTGTCCGACTCCGTTGCGCCGGACGTCCAGATGATCTCGCGCGGATCCGCGTTCACGAGCGCGGCCACCTGTTCGCGCGCTTCCTCGACCGCACGCTCGGCATCCCAGCCGTACGCGTGGCTGCGCGATGCCGGGTTGCCGAACTGCTCGCGCAGGTACGGCACCATCTTGTCGACCACACGCGGGTCGACCGGTGTCGTCGCGCTGTAATCCATGTAGATGGGCAGGTGGAGAGTCTCTTGGGTCATCTGTCGCTCCGGGAATTCTGTGCAGGGACTATGTGCGTTATGGGGTATGGCGGGCGCCTTCGCGCTCACGAACTCGCGATGTTGAACACCGAATTGGGACCGAGCGGCATCGTGCGCACCGGCTCGGCCGGTGCGGCGACGGGCTCCGGCGTGCGGCGATCGCGCAACACCGCAGGGGCGCCCTCGCGTGCGCGCTGCTGATCGACGAGATCCTGCAGCGACACGGAGTCGAGGTATTCGACCATCTTCTGGTTCAGCGTCGACCACAGCTCGTGCGTCATGCAATGGCCGTCGGGCTGCTTCGAGCCGTCGCACGTGCCTTTGCCGCCGCACTGCGTGGCGTCGAGCGGTTCATCGACCGCGATGATGATGTCGGCAACGGTGACGTCCTGCGCGCGACGCGCGAGGTTGTAGCCGCCGCCCGGGCCGCGCACGGATTCGACGATTTCATGCCTGCGCAGCTTCCCGAACAGCTGTTCGAGATACGAGAGCGAAATCCGCTGGCGCTGGCTGATGCCTGCAAGCGTCACCGGGCCCTGCTCCTGGCGCAGTGCCAAGTCAATCATCGCCGTGACGGCGAAACGGCCTTTGGTGGTGAGTCTCATGGTGTCTAGGGGACTGCAATCTTGACGATTTTGGTCAAGTATAAATATTTGACGTTTTTAGTCAAGTATCCATGTCTTTGAAAGGGTATTCGTAGACCGCTGAATACCGCGCGATCAGCGCTCCGTGCGGGGCCGGAGCGTCTCGAGCAGGCCCGCGCACGCGCGCTCGACCTGATCGAGCACCTGCTCGAAGCCCTGCGCGCCGCCGAAATACGGATCGGCCACTTCGGTTTCGGTCGAATCCGGCGCGAATTCCATCAGCAGGCGCACCTTGTCGAGATGCTGCGGCGGACAGCGGCGGCGCAGCTCCGCGAGATTCGCCTCGTCCATCGCGAGCAGCAGGTCGAAGCGCTCGAAATCCGCCGCGCTCACCTGTCGCGCGCGCAGCGCCGACAGGTCGTAGCCGCGGCCGCGAGCGGCCGCCTGCGCACGCGTATCGGGTGGCTCGCCGACATGCCAGTCGCCGGTGCCGGCCGAATCGATCGCGATCCGGTCCGCCAGCGCGGCCGCATCGACCTGATGACGCATCACGCCTTCCGCGGTGGGCGAACGGCAGATGTTGCCGAGACAGACGAAACAGATCGAAACGCGGGTCATCGCACTATCGGAAAGCCGCGGCGAACCGCGCGGGAGAAGAACACGCCATTATACAAAGGCGACCGGAATCGCGCCGCCCGGCAAAGCGACGGCGCCGTGCATTACAGCGCCTTCGGCGCGACGAGCGCGACGTCGCCGGATGCCGCCGGCAGCGGCTTCGCCGCGTCGTCGACCAGCCCGAACGACACCGCACGAGCCAATTCAGCGGATGCCTGGTGAACTGCGAGCGGGCCACGCGACGGCGCATCGGCCATCGCATGCAGATAGGCAGCCGCGGCCAGCGGAACGACGATTGCCAGCGGCCAGTACATCGATATTGTCTTTTTCATGATGCGGACCTCCTTGACCTCGTACCCCGAAACCCGATTCCGGGGACTACAGACGAGATTCTATAGACCGCATCTATCGAGATAAATATCCAAATAGCGAACGCTCTGTTGTCGCCGGATGAACAGTCGTCAGCCGAGGTGGCTTTGCGACGCCGCGTACAGTTCCCGGAACGTGCGCCCGGTCGGGGTCGGCATGTCGCGCGTGTCCATCCAGCCGCCCATCATCGGCAGGCGCCGCAGCGTGCCTCCGGCACCCAGCCGCTCGAGGATGCGCACCGCGAGCTTCGTCGTCAGTGCGTACAGCATCGGCCGCCGCGCGACGAAACCCCATGCGGTGAGCGCCGCCCGCTCGCGCCACGGCCGCAGGTGCCGCTCGACCTGTTTTTCGCGCAGCGTGCGCAACAGATGCGACAGCGGAATCCCGGCCGGGCAGACGCTGTCGCATTCTCCGCAAAGCGTCGCGGCCTGCGGCAGATCCAGCGCGCGATCGAGCCCGACGTAACTCGGCGTCAGCACGGAACCCATCGGCCCCGGGTAGACCCAGCCGTACGCATGGCCGCCGACCTTCTGGTAAACCGGGCAATGGTTCATGCATGCGCCGCAGCGGATGCAACGCAGCATCTCCTGGAACTCGCCGCCGATCAGCCCCGTGCGGCCACCGTCGACGAGCACCACGTAGTTGTGCTCGGGGCCGTCCTCATCGTCCGGCCCGCGCGGCCCGGTCAGCAGCGAGAAATAGTTCGACGTCTTCTGACCCGTCGCGGAACGCGGCAGCAGGCGCATCGCGGTCGCGAGGTCCTCGAGGGTCGGCAGCACCTTCTCGATGCCCGTCACCGCCACATGCACGCGCGGCATCACCGTGCACATCCCCTCGTTCCCTTCATTCGTCACGATCGCGACCGAACCGGTCTCGGCGATCACGAAGTTGCCGCCGGTCACGCCCATGTCGGCCGACATGAAATGCGGGCGCAGCACCTCGCGCGCCTCGCGCGTCATGTCCGGAATCTCGGTGAGCCGCTCGCGGTGGTGCGTGCGCGCGAACAGGTCGGCGATCTCGTCCTTGTCCTTGTGGACGACGGGCGCGATGATGTGGCTCGGCGGCTCGTTGTCGTTGATCTGCAGGATGTATTCGCCGAGGTCCGTCTCGATCGATTGCACGCCCATTTCCGCGAGCACCGCGTTCAGGCGCATTTCCTCCGACACCATCGACTTGGTCTTGATGACCTTCTTCACGTCGTGACGGCGCGCAATGTCGGCCACGAGCCGCGCGGCGTCCGCCGTCGTCTCAGCGAACAGCACGGTCGTGCCGCGCCGCGTCGCCTCCTGCTCGAAGGCCTCGAGCCACACGTCGAGGTTCTCCAGCGCGCGGTTGCGGCGCGCCTTCAGCGCGGCCCGCGTGGCCGGGAAGTCGATCGCGGTCATCGCGTCGGCACGCGCGGACACGAACTTCGTCGACAGCTTCTTCAGGTTCTGCTGCAGGCGCTGGTCGGCCAGCTTCTGGCCGGCGCGCGCCTTGAAATGCATCGATTGGACTTGCATCGCGGTATCGGGGAAAAGTGAGCGGAACCGGGCGTCAGACGTCGCCCGCCAGCACCTGCGCGACGTGCAGCACGCGCGTGTCGCGGTCGCCGGTGCGGCGCAACCGCCCTTCGATGTTCAGCATGCAACCGAGATCGCCGAGCACGACGGCGCCCGCGCCCGACGCGCGCACGTTCGCGCACTTCTCGTCCGCGATGGCCGCCGAGATGTCGCCGTACTTCACCGCAAACGTGCCGCCGAAGCCGCAGCAGTGCTCGCAGTCCTTCATCTCGGTGACCGCAATGCCGCGCTGCGCGAGCAGCGCGCGCGGCTGTGCCTTCACGCCGAGCTCGCGCAGGCCCGAGCACGAATCGTGATAGGTGACGGGCCCCGTGAATTCACCCGGCGCGAGCGAGACCTTCGCGACATTCGCCAGGAAATCGGTCAGTTCGTAGACCTTCTGCTGGAACCGCGTGTAGCGCCCCATCAGCTCGGGGTCGTCGCGGAACAGGTCGCCGTAGTGCGCGCGGATCATCCCGCCGCACGAACCCGACGGCGCGACGACGTAATCGAACTGCTCGAACTCGCGCAGCGTCTTTTCCGCGAGATCGCGGGCGAGCGCGCGGTCGCCCGAATTGTAGGCCGGCTGGCCGCAGCAAGTCTGCGCGGGCGGCACGATCACCTCGTAGCCGGCGTCGCGAATCAGCTTGAGCGCCGAAAAACCGATTTCCGGACGCATCAGATCGACCAGGCAGGTCACGAACAAACCGACTCGCATACGCGCTCCTTCGAGAAAACGGCTCTCATTATCCGCCGTTTGGCCGGCGAGACCAACGCCGGCTCGCGCGCAAGCCCGCACTGCGCGAAACGAGGACTTCCTCGAACGGCGTTCGCTTTTTTCACGATACGAGATACAATCGTTGCAACACCGCTTGCCGCGTCAACCGATTTCTCCCCCGACATGAGCCAACCCACCCCGGATTCCAAAACGTCGATCCAGGTGATCGAACGCATGATGCGGTTGCTGGACGCGCTCGCCGCGCACAGTGACCCCGTGAGCCTGAAGGAACTTGCGCAGCGCACGGAGCTGCACCCGTCTACGGCGCACCGCATCCTCAACGACATGGTGACCTGCCGCCTCGTCGACCGCTCCGATCCCGGCACGTATCGCCTCGGCATGCGGCTGCTGGAGCTCGGCAACCTCGTGAAGGCACGCCTGTCGGTGCGCGACGCGGCGCTGATGCCGATGCGCGAGCTGCACCGCCTCACCGGGCAGACCGTGAACCTGTCGGTGCGCCAGGGCGACGAGATCGTCTACATCGAGCGCGCGTATTCGGAGCGCTCGGGGATGCAGGTCGTCCGTGCGATCGGTGGCCGCGCGCCGCTGCACCTTACGTCGGTCGGCAAGCTGTTCCTTGCAGCCGACGAAACGTCGCGCGTGCGCGCCTATGCAACGCGCACGGGGCTGTCCGGCCATACGCAGAACAGCATCACCGACATCGCGAAGCTCGAGCGCGAGCTGACGATCGTCCGCCAGCAATCGTGCGCACGCGACAACGAGGAACTGGAGCTCGGCGTGCGCTGTATCGCGGCCGGCATCTACGACGATTCGGGCAAGCTCGTCGCGGGCCTGTCGCTGTCGGCACCGGCCGATCGTCTCCAGGATGCCTGGCTCGGCCAGTTGAGCCGTACTGCCCTCACCATTTCGGAATCGCTCGGCTACCGGCCGGCGCCCACGAAGGATGCGGACGGGCTGCAGCGGCAGGCGTAAGCCGCTCCCGCGCTCCCGCAGTAAAAAAGCCCCGCGATTGCGGGGCTTTTTTTCGACCATCGGCGCGGCGGCGAACCGCCACGCCGCCGTGCGATCAGGTCCCACCGTTCGGCGTGTTGGCCGCCGTCAGGCGCTCGCCGCCGCCGGCGTCGAGCCAGTTACGCAGACGCGCCGCGTCGGCGAAGCGCGAATACTTGCCGAACGAATCGAGCAGCACCATCACCATCGGCCGGCCGTGGATCGTCGCCTGCATCACGAGGCATTCGCCCGCTTCGTTGATGAAGCCCGTCTTCTGCAGACCGATGTCCCACGAGCCGTTGCCGCGGATCAGCGCGTTCGTGCTGTTGTAGGCGAGATTGCGCTTGCCCGTGTACACCTCGTAGCTGCGATCGGTCGAGAACTGACGGATCATCGGGTACTGGTACGCCGCATTGACCATCTTCACCAGATCGCGCGCGCTCGACACGTTCGAGCTCGACAGGCCGGTCGAATTCTCGAAATGGGTATCGGCCATGCCGAGCGACTTCGCCTTCGCGTTCATCGCGGCGATGAACGCCGGACGACCGCCCGGGTAATAACGCGACAGCGCGGCGGCCGCGCGGTTTTCCGACGCCATCAGCGCGATGTGCAGCATGTCTTCACGCGACAGCACCGAGCCGACCGACAGGCGCGAGCCCGTGCCCTTCTCGTAGTCGCGGTCTTCGTCGGTGACTTCGATCTGGTCGGCCATCGGCGCCTTCGAGTCGAGCACGACCATCGCCGTCATCAGCTTCGAGATCGACGCGATCGGCACGACGGCGTGCGAATTCTTGTCGAACAGCGGCTCGCCGGAATTCTGGTCGACGACGTACGCGACGCTCGAACGCAGCGCGAGCGCGTCCGGCGTGTCGTGCAGGCCGAACGCCTGGCCGACGCTCTGCCGGCGCGGCTGGAACGCGACCTTGCGAACCGCGCCGTGATGGCCGGCACGCACGCTGTTCGCCGCGAGCGTCACGCGCTTGCGCGACGCCTTTGCGCGCGGCGCATCGGCCGCGGCGACCTTGGCGGATTTGTCGGAGGTAGCCCTGGCCGACTTCTTCTTCGCGGACGAAGCAGGAGCGACAGCCTTTTTCTTGGCGGCTTGTTGGGTCTTCGCAGTGGCGGCAAAGGCGTCAGCGGGCGTGACGGACGCAGTGGTCGCCAGCAAGGCGACAGCGACCGACACAGCCGTGCCGAGCGTCATGCTCTGCAACAATCTGCGCGGTGAAAACGATTCGGCTTTCATTGGGGTCTGGACAAAGCGGGCGGGAGGTTTCCGCAAGTGTAGTTAAAGCTGAAAAAAAGAGCAATATTAGGCACTTACCGATCGTCGTTAAACCGGAATGTAAGGGTTGGCCAACCTCTGACCAATGAACCCTCCCGCTCCCATCGAAAAAATTCATGGGATGCGCTGCCCGACAGTACCCGTCTCCCGATTACACACGGTTAATTGAGATAACGTCACTTCGGAGGCGATTTAAAGCGGGGAAACTACGTATCCGGCGCTCGGGGTGCCTGGGAGCCGGTCTCGGCCGTGGCGGCGGCACGTCGCCACGGTACGCGCATCGAAACGGCGCGTTTTCGACAGGAACAGAAGGATAACGTTCCATGACCCTGTCAGGTTTACCTGTGCATGATCATGGTGCGCCGCGTGCGCCCCGCGTCCGTGCGCACCATCTGGGAGACGCGCGTGAAACCGATTCCGAACGGGCACGATAACTTGTTGTTTTATCGATAATTTGTCGCGATTGTGCAACGCACAAAAAACACTTGACATCCGTTTTCTCTGCCCTAAAATAGGCCTCATTGCTGCGTTGCACAAAGCACGCGCATCCGAGGTTCCCCGTCGTAGTGCCCTTTACCCTGCGATCGACGCGATCGCTTTTCAGGAGCTGGACATGTCCTTGCTGACCCCCGAGCAAATCGCCGCTGCACAGAAAGCCAACCTCGAAAGCCTGTTCGGTCTGACGACCAAGGCGTTCGAAGGCGTCGAGAAGCTGATCGAACTCAACCTGCAGGTCGTGAAGTCGACGCTGGCCGAAGGCCAGGAAAACGCACAGCGCCTGCTGTCGGTGAAGGACGCACAGGAACTGATCGCCCTGCAAGCCAGCCTGTCGCAGCCGGTCGCGGAAAAGGTGCTGTCGTACGGCCGTCACCTGTACGAAATCGCATCGTCGACGCAAGCCGAGTTCGCGAAGGTTGCAGAAGCGCAATTCGAAGAGCAGAACAAGAAGGTCCAGGCACTCGTCGACAACGTCGCGAAGAACGCCCCGGCCGGTTCGGAAACGGCTGTCGCCGCACTGAAGTCGGCACTGAACGCTGCGAACACCACGTACGAAACGGTTCAGAAGGCCACGAAGCAAGCCGTCGAAATCGCTGAAACGAACTTCAACGCTGCTGCTGCCGTCGCAACGAAGGCTGCTACCGCCGCTGCCGCACGTCGTTCGAGCAAGCCGGCCGCGTAAGCGTCCCCTGCTCCTGAAAGAGCCGCGCACAGCGCGGCTTTTTCGTTTCTGGCACCGCACCACGCCGGAATCGCCAAGCCGCCGGCCGTGCTCGAACGGTCGTTTGAGCATCGGCCGCCCGCAAAAGAAAACGCCGCCGCCCGGATCGCCCGGGAGGCGGCGTTTTTTGTGGCCGGCAACATGCCGGCCCCGGTCGCGTTACTTCTTGCGCTGCGGCGGCAGGTCCGTACAGACGCCTTCGTACAGTTCGGCGGCCATGCCGACCGATTCGCCGAGCGTCGGGTGCGGATGGATCGTCTTGCCGATGTCTTCCGCGTCCGCGCCCATCTCGACGGCGAGGCACACTTCGCTGATCAGGTCACCCGCGTTCAGGCCGACGATCGCGCCGCCGATCACCCGGTGGGTTTCCTCGTCGAAGATCAGTTTCGTGAAGCCTTCGTCACGGCCGTTCGCGATCGCGCGGCCCGATGCGGCCCACGGGAACACGGCCTTGCCGTACTTGATGCCTTCGGCCTTGCACTGGTCTTCCGTCTTGCCGGCCCACGCCACTTCCGGGTCGGTGTAAGCCACCGACGGGATCTGCAGCGCGTCGAAGTACGCCTTCTCGCCGTGCGCGGCTTCCGCTGCGACGTGGCCTTCGTGCACGGCCTTGTGCGCGAGCATCGGCTGGCCGACGATGTCGCCGATCGCGAAGATGTGCGGGACGTTCGTGCGCATCTGCTTGTCGACGTCGATGAAGCCGCGATCCGTGACGGCGACGCCTGCCTTGTCGGCGCCGATCTTCTTGCCGTTCGGGCTGCGGCCCACCGCGACGAGCACGAGGTCGTAGCGCTGCGCTTCCGCCGGCGCCTTCTCGCCCTCGAACTTCACGTAGATGCCGTCTTCCTTCGCTTCCGCGCCGACCGTCTTGGTCTTCAGCATCACGTTGCCGAAGCGCTTCGCGTTGTACTTTTCCCAGACCTTCACGAGATCGCGGTCCGCGCCCATCATCAGGCCGTCCATCATTTCGACGACGTCGATCTCGGCGCCGAGCGTCGAGTACACCGTCGCCATTTCGAGGCCGATGATGCCGCCGCCGATCACGAGCATGCGCTTCGGCAGCTGGCGCAGCTCGAGCGCGCCGGTCGAATCGACGACGCGCGGGTCTTCCGGCATGAACGGCAGCTTCACGGCTTGCGAGCCGGCGGCGATGATCGCCTGCTTGAACCTGACGACCTTCTTGCCGTTTTCGCCCTGCACTTCCATGTGGAACGGATCGACGAATGCGCCGACGCCCGTGACCACTTCGACCTTGCGCGCCTTGGCCATGCCGGCGAGGCCCGTCGTCAGTTTCTTGACGACGCCGCCCTTGAAGTCGCGCAGCTTGTCGAGATCGACTTCCGGCTTGCCGAACGTGATGCCGTGCGACGCGAGCGCCGCGGCTTCCTCGACGACGAGCGACGTATGCAGCAGCGCCTTCGACGGGATGCAGCCGACGTTCAGGCACACGCCGCCGAGCGTCGAGTAGCGTTCGACGAGCACGGTCTTCATGCCGAGGTCGGCTGCGCGGAACGCGGCCGAGTAGCCGCCGGGGCCGGCGCCGAGCACGAGCATGTCGCACTCGATGTCGACGGCGCCTGCGTAGCTGCCGGCTTGCGGCGCGGATGCCGGGGCGGCCGGTGCCGGAGCAGCCGCTGCGGGCTTGGCCGGTTCGGGTGCTTTCGCGGGAGCGGCGGCGCCTGCCGCTGCTTCGACGATGGCGATGACGGTGCCTTGCGAGACTTTCTCGCCGGCCTTGACCTTGACTTCCTTGACGGTGCCGGCGACGTCGCTGGGCACTTCCATGGAGGCTTTGTCCGATTCGAGCGTGATGAGCGTTTGCTCTTTTTCGATCACGTCGCCCGGCTTCACGTTGACTTCGATGACATCGACGCCGCTGAAATCGCCGATATCAGGAACCTTGACTTCGATGAGACTCATTACTGTCCCCTTCTTGATTAGCTGCAGACAGAGAGGGAGAAACCCGCGGAAGAACCCACTACTGCGACTACGGCCTGACAAGAGAACGCGACGTTGGGCAGAACCACCTTTGCCGTCCGCCCAAGGACGCGCCTTTCTTTTGGTTACTTTTCTTTGGAAGACAAAGAAAAGTGACCGCCGCCCCGCGCAGGGGCGACGCTAGCAGACCGTTAGCGATACGGGTTCAACGACGAAACGTGGATGACCGACATAAACCCACGCACCCCGCGAGCACACTCCCCGCTCATCAAAGAATGATGCGACGGAAATCCGCGAGCAACGCGCCGAGATACGCATTGAACCGCGCGGCTTCCGCGCCATCGATCACGCGATGGTCATACGACAGCGACAGCGGCAGCGTCAGACGCGGCACGAACTGCTTGCCGTCCCACACCGGCTTCATCTGACCGCGCGACAACCCGAGGATCGCGACTTCCGGCGCATTGATGATCGGCGTGAAGTTGGTGCCGCCGATCCCGCCGAGCGACGAGATCGAGAAGCAACCGCCCTGCATCTGGTCCGGCTTCAGCTTGCCGTCGCGTGCGGCCTTCGACAGCTCGGCCATCTCCTTCGCGATATCGACGAGCCCCTTCTTGTCCGCATCGCGGATCACCGGCACGACGAGGCCGTTCGGCGTGTCCGCGGCAAAACCGATGTGGTAGTACTGCTTGAACACCAGGTTGTCGCCGTCGAGGCTCGCGTTGAAGGTCGGGAATTTCTTCAGCGCGGCGACGACCGCCTTGATCACGAACGCGAGCATCGTGAACTTCACGCCCGCCTTTTCGTGCTCCTTGTTCAGCTGCACGCGCAGCGCTTCGAGCTCGGTGATGTCCGCTTCGTCGTTGTTCGTGACGTGCGGGATCATCACCCAGTTGCGATGCAGGTTCGCGCCCGAGATCTTCTTGATGCGCGACAGCGGCTTCGCCTCGAACGGGCCGAACTTCGAGAAGTCGACCTTCGGCCACGGCAGCAGATTCAGCTCGCCGCCGCCTGCCGGCGCGGCTGCCGCGCCCGGTGCCGCGCGCTGGCCGGTCATCACGCCCTTCACGAAGCCCGTGACGTCTTCCTTCGTGATGCGGCCCTTCGGACCCGAGCCCTGCACGCGCGCGACTTCGACGCCGAGTTCGCGCGCGAACTTGCGTACCGACGGCGATGCGTGGCTGGCGCGGTATTCGCCCGACGGTGCCGCGGCCGGAGCCGGTGCGGCAGCGGCCGGTGCGGCCTTCGCGGGTGCGGCGGCGGGTGTCGGCGCCGGCGCTGCTGCGGCGGGCGCCGGTGCGCTCGCCTGCGGTGCGGCAGCCGCTGCACCTGCGGCTTCGAGCAGCACGATCAGCGTGCCTTCCGACACCGAATCGCCCACCTTGACCTTGATTTCCTTCACGACGCCCGCTGCCGGGCTCGGCACGTCCATCGTCGCCTTGTCCGACTCGAGCGTGACGAGCGACTGTTCCTTCTCGACCGTGTCGCCGACCTTCACGCCGATCTCGATCACCGGCACGTCCTTGTAGTCGCCGATGTCCGGTACCTTCACTTCGAGCGTGCCGCCGGCGGCTGCCGGTGCGGCAACCGGTGCCGCTGCGGCCGGCGCAGGCGCTGCCGCCGGAGCCGGTGCTGCGGCCGGCGCAGCCGCGCCGTTGGCCTGCGCCGCGGCGCCGCCTTCGAGCAGGATGATCAGCGAGCCTTCCGACACGGAATCGCCCACCTTGACCTTGATTTCCTTCACGACGCCGCCTACCGGGCTCGGCACGTCCATCGTCGCCTTGTCCGACTCGAGCGTGACGAGCGACTGCTCCGGCTCGACCGTGTCGCCGACCTTCACGCCGATCTCGATCACCGGCACGTCCTTGTAATCGCCGATATCCGGCACCTTCACTTCGATCGCTTGACTCATCTGTTTCTGTCTCCATGGCCGCGCGCGCTTCTCGCGGAAGCGGCGCGCGGCATCACACGGCGTGTGCGTTAAACGGTCATCGGGTTGGGCTTCGACGGATCGAGGTTGTACTTGGCGATCGCGTCCGCGACCACCTTGCGCTCGATCGTGCCCTCGTCGGCCAGCGCGTTGAGCGCGGCGACGGTGACCCAGTGACGGTCGACTTCGAAGAAGTGACGCAGCTTCTCGCGGGTATCCGAGCGGCCGAAACCGTCGGTGCCCAGCACGACGAAGCGGCGATCGATCTGGCCGCGGATCTGGTCGACCAGCGCGCGGACGTAGTCGGTCGACGCGATGACCGGGCCCTGCGTGTCCTTCAGGCACTTCTGCACGTGCGACAGGCGACGCTCCTCGGTCGGATGGAGCAGGTTCCAGCGCTCGACCTGGTGGCCTTCACGCGCCAGCTCGGTGAAGCTCGGCACGCTCCACAGGTCGGCGGCGACGCCCCAGTCGTTCTTCAGCAGGTCGGCGGCAGCGATCACTTCGTTGAAGATCGTGCCCGCGCCGAGCAGTTGAACGCGCGGCGCCTTCTTGTCGGCGTCGGCCTTCTTGAACGAGTACATGCCCTTGATGATGTCGGCCGCCACGTGCTCGCCCTGCGGAATCGCCGGGTGCTCGTAGTTCTCGTTCATCACCGTGATGTAGTAGTACACGTCCTCCTGGTCCTGCACCATGCGGCGCAGGCCGTCCTGGACGATCACCGCGAGTTCGTAGCCGAAGGTCGGGTCGTAGCTCACGCAGTTCGGCACCGATGCCGCCCACAGCAGCGAGTGGCCGTCTTCGTGCTGCAGGCCTTCGCCGTTCAGCGTCGTGCGGCCCGCGGTACCGCCGAGCAGGAAGCCGCGCGAACGCATGTCGCCCGCGGCCCATGCCAGGTCGCCGATCCGCTGGAAGCCGAACATCGAGTAGAAGATGTAGAACGGCACCATGATCTCGCCGTGCGTCGAATACGACGTCGCCGCCGCGATCCAGTCGCACATGCCGCCCGCTTCGTTGATGCCTTCCTGCAGGATCTGGCCGGTCTCCGATTCCTTGTAGAACATCAGCTGGTCGGAATCTTCCGGCACGTACTTCTGGCCCTGCTGGTTCCAGATACCGATCTGGCGGAACAGGCCTTCCATGCCGAACGTACGCGATTCGTCCGGGACGATCGGCACGACGCGCTTGCCGAGCGCCTTGTCCTTCAGCAGGATGTTCAGGATCCGCACGAACGCCATCGTCGTCGAGATCTCGCGGCCCTCGCCCGTGCCCTTCAGCAGCGGTTCGAACGCGTCGAGCGCCGGCACCGGCAGCGACGTCGCCTTCTCGCGGCGATGCGGCAGGTAGCCGCCGAGATCCATGCGCTGCTTGCGCATGTATTCGAGTTCCTTCGAGCCTTCCTCGAACTTCAGGTACGGCACGTCGGCGATCTGCTCGTCGGTGATCGGCAGGCGGAACTGGTCACGGAACTTCTTCAGTTGCTCGACCGGCAGCTTCTTCTGCTGGTGCGTGATGTTCATCGCCTGGCCCGATTCGCCCATCCCGTAGCCCTTGATGGTCTTCGCGAGAATGACGGTCGGCGCACCCTTCGTGTTCGTGGCTTCGTGGAAAGCCGCGTAGATCTTGTGCGGATCGTGGCCGCCGCGGTTCAGCGCCCAGATGTCGTCGTCGGACCAGTCGGCGACGAGCGCCTTCAGTTCAGGCGTGTTGAAGAAGTGCTCGCGCACGAACGCGCCCGACTCCGACTTGTACGTCTGGTACTCGCCGTCGACGACTTCCATCATGCGGCGCATCAGCGCGCCCGTCTTGTCGCGTGCGAACAGCGCATCCCAGCGGCTGCCCCAGATGACCTTGATCACGTTCCAGCCGGCACCGCGGAATTCCGATTCCAGTTCCTGGATGATCTTGCCGTTGCCGCGCACCGGGCCGTCGAGACGCTGCAGGTTGCAGTTGATCACGAACACGAGGTTGTCGAGCTTTTCGCGGCTCGCCATCCCGATCGCGCCGAGCGATTCCGGCTCGTCCGTCTCGCCGTCGCCGAGGAATGCCCACACCTTGCGGCCTTCCGTCTTCGCGATGCCGCGCGCTTCCAGGTACTTCATGAAACGTGCCTGGTAGATCGCCATGATCGGGCCGAGACCCATCGACACGGTCGGGAACTGCCAGAAGTCCGGCATCAGCCACGGGTGCGGGTACGACGAAATGCCGTTGCCGTCGACTTCCTGGCGGAAGTTGTCGAGCTGCTCTTCCTTCAGGCGGCCGAGCAGGAATGCGCGCGAGTAGACGCCCGGCGACGAGTGGCCCTGCACGAACACGAGATCGCCGCCGTGCTGCTCGGACGCTGCGTGCCAGAAGTGGTTGTAGCCGACGTCATAGAGCGTCGCGGCCGACGCGAACGACGCGATGTGGCCGCCGACGTTCGTGTCCTTGCCTGCACGCAGCACCATCGCCAGCGCGTTCCAGCGCGTGTACGAACGGATGCGGTGCTCGATGTCCTGGTCGCCAGGGATCTTCGCCTGGGCTTCGACCGGGATCGTGTTGATGTACGGGGTATTGGCGGAGAACGGCAGGTGTTCGCCGTGCATGCGGGCGAACTCGATCTGCTTTTCGATCAGGTAATGCGCGCGGCCGGTGCCCACGGAGGAGATCACGCCATCGAGCGACTCCAGCCACTCGACGGTTTCTTGCGGGTCGTCGTCACGTTCGGCGGCGACATATTTCATCACTTCGTTCGGTACAGCGGACATTCTCGTCTCCTGGGTCCTGGAATGTGAGGATCGCTCTCGTGCAGACGACGCGACGCGACCGGCTGCGGGCAAGCTCCAGCGGATTGTAATGAGCGTGCGCGGGCCTGCGCAACAAAATTTTCGAATAGTGAGATCTTTTCTCGCAATACGAAATATTGCTGCGCTGCACCCATATTTCGGGGCTCTCCGGCGCGTCCCGGCGAAACAAATCCGTTTCCGTTCAACATATCCGGTATAGGTTTTCCATGTATTGCGCTGCGCTACAATCCTGCCATGTTGACCGATCGGCTTTTCGCACGCTCGGCGCGACCGTCGGGCCCGCCGGCGGAGTCGCAGCCGTCCCGTTGGCACCACGGACCGTGGTGGTCCAATTCCTATTTGCTGACGCCACTGCTGTCGATCCTCGTGTTCCTGGTGGTGATGAGCCTCATCCTGTGGAGCCTCAACCGCCGCGAACAGCAGCAGCAGGAAGACACCCTCTTCCGGAACGTCGCGTGGGCGCAGCAGCAGATCCGCCTGTCGATGACGGGTGCGCAGGAACAGCTCCAGGCACTGTCGCGCGATCTCGCGTCCGGCCGTCTCGACCAGAACGCGTTCCAGATGGCCGTCGCGGACGTGATGCAGACGCACCCGGAAATCCTCTACCTGAACTGGTACACGTCGCCCGGCGTACAGCGCTGGCCGACCGTGCATCCGCCGCTGCTCGGCCAGCGGCTCGCGAAGCCCGGCGAAGCGCAGATGCAGGACGCCGTGCGCGGCGCATACGACGAGGCGCGCAGCACGCGCCGCCAGGCCTATTCGCCGCTGATCTACGACGACTTCGGCAACGGCTTCATCACGCTGCAGACGCCCGTCATGCGCGGCGACCGCGAGTACCTCGGCTCGATCGCCGCGGTGTTCTCGGTCGAAGGCATCCTGAAGCACGACATCCCGCAGGAACTGTCGTCGAAGTACAAGATCTCGATCACCGACGCGAACAACCGCGAGCTGTCGTCCACGTCGACGCGCCCGCGCCTGCCGCGCGACTCGCACTACGACCTGCCGCTCGATCCGCCCGGCCAGGGGCTGACCGTGCGCGTGTACGCATTCCCGCAGCTCACAAACCTCACCAACAACACGCTCGTGTGGCTCGTGGCGGGCCTGTCGTGCTTCGTGCTGTGGAGCCTCTGGAGCCTGTGGAAGCACACGCGCCAGCGCTTCGAGGCGCAGCAGGCGCTGTACGCGGAAGCGTTCTTCCGCCGCGCGATGGAGAATTCGGTGCTGATCGGCATGCGCGTGCTCGACATGCACGGCCGCATCACGCACGTGAACCCCGCGTTCTGCCGGATGACGGGCTGGGACGAAACCGACCTCGTCGGCAAGGTCGCGCCGTTCCCGTACTGGCCGCGCGACGCTTACCCGGAAATGCAGCGCCAGCTCGACATGACGCTGCGCGGCAAGGCGCCGAGCTCGGGCTTCGAGCTACGCGTGCGGCGCAAGAACGGCACGCTGTTCCATGCGCGCCTGTACGTGTCGCCGCTGATCGACAGTTCGGGCCGCCAGACCGGCTGGATGTCGTCGATGACCGACATCACCGAGCCGAAGCGTGCACGCGAGGAACTCGCGGCCGCGCACGAGCGCTTCACGACGGTGCTCGAAAGCCTCGACGCCGCGGTGTCGGTGCTGGCCGCCGACGAAGCCGAGCTGCTGTTCGCGAACCGCTACTACCGCCACCTGTTCGGCATTCGCCCGGACGGCCATCTCGAGCTGTCGGGCGGCGGCTTCGACCGCGCGCAGGCATCGTCCGACTCGATCGACATGGTCGACGCGTTCGCGGGCTTGCCGGCCGCCGCGCTGACGAGCAGCACGGCCGATGCACAGGAGGTGTACGTCGAGAGCATCCAGAAGTGGTTCGAGGTGCGCCGCCAGTACATCCAGTGGGTGGACGGCCACCTCGCGCAGATGCAGATCGCGACCGACATCACGACCCGCAAGAAGGCGCAGGAGCTCGCGCACCAGCAGGAAGAGAAGCTGCAGTTCACGAGCCGATTGATGACGATGGGTGAAATGGCGTCGTCGATTGCTCACGAATTGAACCAGCCGCTCGCCGCGATCAACAACTACTGCTCGGGAACGCTCGCGCTCGTGAAGAGCGGCCGCGGCACGCCCGAGACACTGCAGCCCGCGCTGGAAAAGACCGCGCAGCAGGCGCTGCGCGCCGGGATGATCGTCAAGCGGATCCGTGAGTTCGTGAAGCGCAGCGAACCGAAGCGCCAGCCGGCCCGGGTCGCGGACATCGTCGCCGACGCGGTCGGGCTCGCTGAAATCGAGGCCAGGAAGCGCAGGATCCGGATCGTCACGGAAATCCTCGCAAGAATGCCTATTATTTATGTCGACCCCGTGCTGATCGAGCAGGTGCTCGTGAACCTGATGAAGAACGCGGCCGAGGCGATGGCCGACGTGAAGCCGGCGTCGGCGGACGGCGTGATCCGCGTCATCGCCGACATCGAGGCGGGATTCGTCGACATCCGCGTGATCGACCAGGGCCCGGGCGTCGACGAAGCGACCGCCGAGCGCCTGTTCGAACCGTTTTACAGCACCAAGTCCGATGGCATGGGCATGGGGCTGAACATCTGCCGTTCGATCATCGAATCGCATCGGGGGCGTCTGTGGGTGGTCAACAACGTCGAGCCGGATGGCCGCATTTCCGGCGCGACGTTCCACTGCAGCCTGCCCATTGGGGAACCCGCTGATCTCGGCCAAGGGGGGCGCGAGGCATCGGCATCACATACCGTTACGGGAGAACTATGAATAGCCCTGTCACCACCACTCAGGAAACCGTCTTCGTCGTCGACGACGACGAGGCCGTACGGGACTCGCTGCGCTGGCTGCTGGAGGCGAACGGCTATCGCGTGCAATGCTTCTCGAGCGCCGAGCAGTTCCTCGATGCGTACCAGCCGGCGCAGCAGGCCGGCCAGATCGCGTGCCTGATCCTCGACGTGCGGATGTCGGGCATGAGCGGTCTCGAGCTGCAGGAGCGCCTGATCGCCGACAATGCCGCGCTGCCGATCATCTTCGTCACGGGTCACGGCGACGTGCCGATGGCCGTGTCGACGATGAAAAAGGGTGCGATGGACTTTATCGAGAAACCGTTCGACGAAGCCGAGCTGCGCAAGCTCGTCGAGCGGATGCTCGACAAGGCCCGAAGCGAAAGCAAGAGCGTCCAGGAGCAGCGTGCCGCGAGCGAACGCCTGTCGAAGCTGACCGCGCGCGAGCAGCAGGTGCTCGAACGGATCATCGCGGGCCGCCTGAACAAGCAGATCGCCGACGATCTCGGCATCAGCATCAAGACGGTCGAAGCGCACCGCGCGAACATCATGGAAAAGCTCAACGTCAATACGGTGGCGGACCTGCTGCGCCTCGCGCTGTCGAAGAAGCAGGCCTGAGCGTCGCACGCGGCTCCGGGCAGCCCTGCCCGGCCGGCCGCACCATCGGACACTACCGCGCCGCGCGATGCGGCCCACTCGCGCGGCATCCCGGCGCTTCCTCCCGGAGCGCCGGCACCGGCGCCATGACGCTTTCCTTGTATTCACTGTCGGACGACGGCAGGCGACCGGTATAATTGCGTGCTTTGCTGCGGCGCTTCGCGTGCCGCACGCCCGCATTCCAACTTCCCGGCAGGACCACCACCATGACAGCCCTCCTCATCGACGGCAACGCCCTCTCGAAGACCTTGCGCGCGCAGGCCGCCGAACGCGCCGCCGCCCTGACCGCACGCGGCCACCAGCCCGGTCTCGCGGTGATCCTCGTCGGCGCCAACCCGGCGAGCGAAGTCTACGTGCGCAACAAGATCAAGGCGTGCGAGGACAACGGCTTCTTCTCGCTGAAGGATGCGTACCCGGCCACGCTGTCGGAAGCCGACCTGCTCGCGCGCATCGACGAGCTGAACCGCGACCCGAAGATCCACGGCATCCTCGTCCAGCTGCCGCTGCCCGCGCACATCGACAGCCACAAGGTGATCGAGGCGATCGCGCCGGAGAAGGACGTCGACGGCTTCCACATCGCGAACGCCGGCGCGCTGATGACCGGCAAGCCGCTGTTCCGGCCGTGCACGCCGTACGGCGTGATGAAGATGTTCGAGGCGCACGGCATCGCGCTGCAGGGTGCGAACGCGGTCGTGATCGGCCGCTCGAACATCGTCGGCAAGCCGATGGCGATGATGCTGCTCGACGCCGGTGCGACCGTGACGATCTGCCACAGCAAGACGCGTGACCTCGCCGCGCATACGCGGCAGGCCGACGTCGTGGTCGCCGCGGTCGGCAAGCGCAACATCCTGACCGCCGACATGGTGAAGCCCGGCGCGACGGTGATCGACGTCGGCATGAACCGCGACGATGCGGGCAAGCTGTGCGGCGACGTCGACTTCGCGGGCGTGAAGGAAGTGGCCGGCCACATCACGCCGGTGCCGGGCGGCGTCGGCCCGATGACCATCACGATGCTGCTGATCAACACGATCGAAGCCGCCGAGCGCGCGGCCGACGCAGCCGCCTGACCCTGCCCGTTCAGCCGGCGTGCGGTTCCGCGCGCCGGCGCCTCGCCGGCCGCACCTTGCCGGCCGCCCCGTCCCGCATTCGACCCCGCGCCAATCGCGTCGTTAGAAACTAACGATTGGAAAGCGCGCGATGCGCCCCAATAATGTCGATATCGGGCGCCGCGCTGCCGTGCGCGCCTTACCCTTTTCACTCCGGTTCATCCGGCAACAGACAGGGAGTCTTATGTCCGCCAGCGCCAACACCAACCCGCTTCTCGACTTCTCGGGCCTGCCCCGCTTCGGCGAGATCCGCCCGGAACACGTGACGCCCGCGCTCGACACGCTGCTCGATGCCGCCAACCGCGCGGTCGAGACCGCAAGCGCCGCCGCGACGCCGGCAACCTGGGCGGATGTCGTCGAGACGGTCGAGCACGCGACGGAGCCGCTCGGTCGCGCGTGGGGCATCGTCGGCCACCTGAACGCGGTCGCCGATACCCCCGAACTGCGGGCCGCCTACGGCGAAAACCTGCCGCGCGTGACCGAATTCTGGTCGAGCGTCGGCCAGAACCTCGCGCTGTACGAGAAGTACAAGGCGATCGCCGCGAGTGCCGAATACGCAACGCTGTCCACCGAACGCAAAAAGATCCTCGACAACGCGCTGCGCGATTTCCGCCTGTCGGGCGCCGAGCTGCCCGAGGACCAGAAGCCGCGCTTCGCGGAACTTCAGGAACAGCAGGCCGCGCTGTCGAAGGCCTTCTCCGATCACGTGCTCGACGCGACCAACGCGTACGCGTACATCGTGCAGGACGACGCCGAACTGGCCGGCCTGCCCGGCGACGCGATCGAGGCCGCCCGCGAAGCCGCGCAGAAGGACGGCAAGGAAGGCTGGAAATTCACGCTGCACTTCCCGTCGTACTTCCCGGTGCTGCAATACGCCGACAACCGCGCGCTGCGCGAGACGCTCTACCGCGCCTATGCGACGCGCGCGTCGGAACTCGGGCCGCAGTACGGCGACGGCAAGGCCGAATGGGACAACACGGCGATCGTCGCCGATGCGCTGAAGCTGCGCCGCGAAGAGGCGCAGATGCTCGGCTACCGCAACTTCGCCGAAGTGTCGCTCGCGCCGAAGATGGCCGAATCGCCGCAGCAGGTGATCGCGTTCCTCGAGGATCTCGCGACGCGCGCACGCCCGCACGCGGACAAGGACTGGGACGAGCTGCGCACGTTCGCCGCGAAGGAACTCGGCCTCGCCGAACTCGCGCCGTGGGACGTCGCATACGCGGCCGAGAAGCTGCGCCAGCAGCGCTACGCGTTCTCGGAAAACGAGGTCAAGCAGTACTTCCCGGAGCCGGCCGCGCTGAAGGGCCTGTTCACCGTCACCGAGACGCTGTTCGGCGTCCAGATCAAGCCGGACGATGCGCCGGTGTGGCACAAGGACGTGCGCTTCTTCCGCGTCGAAAACCGCGACGGCTCGCTCGTCGCGCAGTTCTATCTCGACCTGTACGCGCGCGAAGGCAAGCGCGGCGGTGCGTGGATGGACGACGCGCGTTCGCGCGCGAAGCGCGGCAGCACCGTGCAGACGCCGGTCGCGTACCTGACCTGCAACTTCTCGGCACCGGTCGGCGGCAAGCCCGCATGCTTCACGCACGACGAAGTCATCACGCTGTTCCATGAATTCGGCCACGGGCTGCACCACATGCTCACGCGCGTCGACGAGCTCGGCGTGTCGGGCATCAACGGCGTCGAATGGGATGCCGTCGAGCTGCCGTCGCAGTTCATGGAAAACTTCTGCTGGGAATGGGACGTGCTGTCGTCGATGTCGTCGCACGTCGATACGGGCGCCGCGCTGCCGCGCGAGCTGTTCGACAAGATGATCGCCGCGAAGAACTTCCAGAGCGGGCTCGGCACGCTGCGCCAGATCGTGTTCTCGATGTTCGACATGCTGCTGCACGTCGACTTCGACCCGGCCGGCGCCACCGGCGTGACCGCATTCGCGCGCGAGATCAACGAACGCTATCACGTGATCCCGCAAGCCGCGTTCTCGCGCTGGCCGAACACGTTCAGCCACATCTTCGCGGGCGGCTACGCGGCCGGCTACTACAGCTACAAGTGGGCCGAGGTGCTGTCGGCCGATGCGTACGCGGCGTTCGAGGAAGCGGCCGCCGCGAGCGGCAGCGTGCTCGACGCGGCGACCGGCACGCGCTATCGCCGCGAAATCCTCGAGGTCGGCGGCAGCCGCCCGGCGATGGATTCGTTCAAGGCGTTCCGCGGCCGCGAGCCGCAGATCGATGCGCTGCTGCGCCACAACGGGATGGCCGCCCCCGCGCACTGAGCGCACGCTGTCCGGCTCGTCCGGCTGCATCGAAAGGCACCGCCGCGGCGGTGCCTTTTTTCATGGCGCCGGGGGTTCGCCGGCTGCGTCGTCGGCGTTACCGGCTTCGTCGTCGAACAGCGAGAACTGCCCGTGGCGCTCGGCGGTATCCTCGTCGATGCGCACGCCGACGCCGAGCAGCCGCACCGCCTGCGCACGCCGTTGCAGCCCCTTCGCGAGCAGCGTGACGGCCGTATCCGCATGCGTCGCGTCGGCCACGCACTCGACCGTCGTCCGCTGGAAATCGGCGAAGCGGATCTTCACGTACAGCTTGCGGATCGACCGCGCGGCGCCCGCCCGCACGATACGCGCGTCGAGCTGCACGACGAGGCGGCGGATTTCTGCCGCGCACTGCTCGAGCGTCGTCAGATCGGTGACGTAGGTCGTCTCGACGCTGACCGACTTGCGCTCCTGGTCGGCCTGCACCGGCCGCTCGTCGATCCCGCGCGACAATTCGTACAGCCGCCGCCCGAACGCGCCGAATTCGCGGTGCAGGTCGATCAGCGGCCAGTCGCGCAATTGCGCGCAGGTCTGGATGCCGAGCCGGTCGAGCCGCGAGGCCGTCACCTTGCCGACGCCGTGCAGCTTGCGCACCGGCAGCGCCGCGACGAACGCGTCGATCTCGTGCGGCCGCACGACGAACAGCCCGTCGGGCTTGTTCCAGTCGGACGCGATCTTCGCGATGAACTTGTTCGGCGCGACGCCGGCCGACACGGTCACGCCGACCGTATCGTGCACGCGCTGACGGATCTCCCGCGCAATCAGCGTCGCACTGCCCTGGCACTGCTCCGACCCGCTGACGTCGAGGTACGCCTCGTCGAGCGACAGCGGCTCGACGTCGGGCGTGTAGTCGCGATAGATCGCCATGATCTGCCGCGATGCCGCGCGGTACTTGTCCATTGCTGACGGCAGGATCAGCAGGTCCGGACACTTGCGCATCGCCAGCGCCGACGACATCGCCGAATGCACGCCGTAGCGCCGCGCCTCGTAGTTGCAGGTCGCGATCACGCCGCGCTGGTCGGGCCGGCCGCCGACCGCGAGCGGCCGGTGGCGCAGCGACGGGTCGTCGCGCATCTCGACCGACGCGTAGAAGCAGTCGCAATCGCAATGAATGATCTTGCGCATGCGCGGCAGCACGTCGCCCGGCGGCGGCGCGTGCGGATCGGCAGGCGGAATGATGGTCGGGTTCACGGTGCCGATACTGTACAAAAACACAGTGCCGGTTTCAACTGTCGCGTGCGGTCGCGCCCGGCTGTGCCGTACCGGCCCGCTTTGCACGGATCGTACCGGCCGGCGCGGGCAGCGGCGCCTATACTCGTCTGCCGCAATACACGAAACGCAAAGGTGACGGATGAAGACGATCGGACTGATCGGCGGGATGAGCTGGGAATCGTCGGCCGAGTACTACCGGATGATCAATCGCCATTCGAAGGCGCTGCACGGCGGACATCACAACGCGAAAAGCGTGCTGGTCACGGTCGATTTCGCGGAGATCGAAGCGCTGCAGCGCACGCACGACTGGGCCGCGCTCGGCGAGCGGATGGCGAGTGCCGCGCGGCAGCTCGAAGCGGCCGGCGCCGATCTTGTCGTGTTGACGACCAATACGATGCATCGCGTCCACGCCGCGATCGAAGCCGCGGTGACGCTGCCGTTCCTGCACATCGCCGATCCGACCGGCGCCGCGCTTCGCGATGCGGGCATCGAGCGCGTCGCGCTGCTGGGCACGCGCTACACGATGGAGTTGCCGTTCTACGCGGAGCGGTTGCGCGACAGGTTCGGCATGGAGGTACTCGTGCCGGACGAACGCGGGCGCGACGACGTGCACCGGATCATCTACGACGAGCTGTGCCACGGCATCATCGCGCCGGAATCGCGCGCGACGTACGGGACGATCATCGAGGAACTGGCGACACGCGGCGCCCAGGCGGTGATCCTCGGTTGCACGGAAATCACGCTGCTGATCGGCGCGGACGACTCGCCGCTGCCGGTGTTCGATACGACCGCGCTGCATGCGAAGGCGGCGGTCGAGTGGGCGGCGCGATAGCGGCGCCGCGCGCAGAAAACAAAAAACCCGGCATGGAGCCGGGTTCTTGTCGACGAAGCGCGCATCGGTCATATGCGCTGCACATCGTCTGGTGTGCTTGGTTGCGGGGGTAGGATTTGAACCTACGACCTTCGGGTTATGAGCCCGACGAGCTGCCAGACTGCTCCACCCCGCGTCAGAGAAATAAATTATAGGGTGAGGAAGTACTCACGTCAATACTTTTGTCACAATTTCTTCCCGATTCACCGTGACGGCGGTGCGAGGCACCGCCCCCGCCCCGCACGACGGGCGCGTTCGCACCGCGTGCTCGCGGTAAGATGGCGGCCTTCGCATTTACCCCGCACGCACACTCCCCGTTCATGAAAATCGCCACCTGGAACGTCAACTCGCTCAACGTCCGCAAGCAGCACGTACTCGACTGGCTCGCGCAAAGCGGCACCGACGTGCTGTGCCTGCAGGAACTGAAGCTGCCGGACGAGAAATTCCCGCGCGCCGATCTTGAAGCCGCCGGCTACCGCAGCTGGTTCACGGGCCAGAAGACCTACAACGGCGTCGCGATCCTCGCGCGCGACACGCTGTCCGTCGACGAATCGGACGTCGTACGCAACATTCCGGGCTTCGACGATCCCCAGCAGCGCGTGATCGCCGCGACGGTCGACGGCGTGCGCATCGTGTCCGCGTATTTCCCGAACGGCCAGGCGCCCGACTCGGACAAGTTCGTCTACAAGATGCAATGGCTCGACGCGCTGCAGGCGTGGCTGCGCACCGAGCTGCAGCGCTACCCGAAGCTCGCGCTGCTCGGCGACTACAACATCGCGCCGGAAGACCGCGACGTGCACGACCCCGCGAAATGGGAAGGCCAGAACCTCGTGTCGCCGCAGGAGCGCGCCCACTTCGTGCAACTGATCGAACTCGGCTTCGTCGATGCGTTCCGCCGCTTCGAACAGCCGGAGAAGACCTTCACATGGTGGGACTACCGGATGATGGCGTTCCGCCGCAACGCGGGGCTGCGCATCGACCACGTGCTGCTGTCGCCGGCGCTCGCGCAAACCTGCACGTCGTGCGAGGTCGATCGCACGCCGCGCACGTGGGAACAGCCGTCCGACCACACGCCCGTGGTCGCGGTCGTCGGCTGACCGGGCAGCCCGCGCGCGTTCAGCGCCGCGCGGGCGCCGGCCCGAGATGGGCCCACAGGAACCCGAATTCCGCCGCGTCGGCTTCCGCGCGTTCCAGATCGTCGGCGCTGCCGTGGCCGCCGTCGGTGTTCTCCCAATACCACACCCGTTCATGACCGAGCGCATGCATGCGCGCGGCCATCTTGCGCGCATGCGCGGGATGCACGCGGTCGTCGCGCGTCGACGTCGTCAGCAGTAACGGCGGATACGCGACGCCCTCGCGCACGCGGTGATACGGCGAATACGCGGCCAGCGCCGCACCTTCGTGCGGATCGTCCGGGTCGCCGTATTCGTCGAGCCACGCGGCGCCCGCGTGCAGCTTCGGATAGCGCCGCATGTCGAGCAGCGGCACGCGGCAGAGCACCGCGCCGAACAGCTCCGGCCGCTGCACCATGCACGCGGCAACCAGCAGCCCGCCGTTGCTGCCGCCCTCGATGCCGAGCTGTGCGGCGCTCGTCACGCCGGTCGCGGCCAGATCCTCGGCCACCGCGATGAAATCGTCGAACGAGCGCTGGCGGTGTTCGCGCTGCGCGTCGACGTGCCAGCGCGGCCCGAACTCGCCGCCGCCGCGGATGTGCGCGAACGCCATCACGCCGCCGCGCTCGAGCCACCCGATGCCGAACGCGTCGCTGTAGCCCGGCAGGTTCGGGATCGCAAAACCGCCGTAGCCCGACAGCAAACACGGCCGCGCGACGCGCGTGGCGCCTTCGGCCGGATCGAGTGCATCGCGCGGCCCGATCAGCGTGTACGGCACCATCGTGCCGTCTTGCGAGCGCGCGCTCGCGCGGCGCACGACGAGCCCCGTCGCGTCGAACTGCACCGGCGGCCGGTCGAGCAGCACGCGGCGCGACGACGCATCGTCCGCGCGGTCGGCCAGATCCGCCAGCCAGCATTCGGGCGGATCGAGATAGGTGTCGACGTCGACGTACACCTCGTCGTTCAGCGTCGACTCGACGGGCTCGACGTCGATCTGCGCATCGCCCGCCCACTCGAACGGCCGCGCATCCCATGTCCACGTACCGTCGTCGACCTGTCGCGGTTGCCACAGCATCGTGCGGTTGTGCACGTCGTCGAGCCAGCTCGCGATCAGCGTCGTGCGCGTGTGCGTCCACGTGCACGCGGACGTCGTCGGCTGCGGCGCGAACAGCGTCGTGAGTTCGCGCGACCCGGCCAGGAACGCCTGCTCGCGGATCGCCAGCAGCGAGCCGCCCGCATGGCGCACGCCGCCGCAATCCCAGTCGAGGCGCGGCTCCAGCATGAGCCAGCCTTCCCAGAACCCGACCTCGACATGGGGCGGCACGTCGTAGCGCGCCCACTCGCCCGCGTCGGTCAGCCGGTACGCATGCGCGTCGAAGAAGTCGACGCTGCGCCACGCGACGTGGCGGTTGTCGATCGGATCGAACCCCGCGCCCGCGCTGATGTCGTCGGGTTCGCCGCTGAAGACGACCGGCGCATCGGCAAGCGCGGTGCCGCGCACCCAGCGCCGCGCTTCATACGGATAGCCGGCCGCGGTGGCATGCGCGTCGCCGCGATCCCAGCTCACGTAGACGGTATCGCGATCGATCCAGCCGACCGTGTGATGCCCCGGCTCGTCGATCGTGAAGCCGCCGTCGACGAAACGACGTTCGACGAGATCGAATTCGCGCACGACGACCGCGTCGGCACCGCCCGGCGACAGCGACAGCAGCGCGCGATCGCCGTCCGGATACAGGATCGCGTCCTGCTCGAACACCCACGATTCGCCCTCCTCCGCGCCGAGCGCGTCGACGTCGAGCAGCGTTTCCCACGCCGGCCGGCCTGCACGCCAGTCGTCCCAGCGCGTGCGGCGCCACAGCCCCTTCGGATGGAGATCGTCCTGCCACAGGTCGTAGGCCCAGTCGCGCCAGCGGGTTGGAATCACCGGGCGTTCGCGCGGCAGGTACGCTTTCGCGAGGCGCGCCGTGAGCGCGCGATAGGCATCGTCGTCACGCAGCGCGGCGCGCGTGCGCGCGTTCTGCTCGTCGACCCACGTGCGGGCGCGCTTGCTGTCGAGCGCTTCGAGGAAACGGAACGGGTCGGCCCCGGCGGGCCAGCGGAAGGAATCGGACATTGCGGATGGGCGGAATGGCAAACGGCGTGCAAACCGCGATTATGTCCGATCGCGGCATGCGCGATGCCCGCGCATGCCGCAAATCGTGCTCAGGGCTCCAGATGGAGTTCCTGGATCTTGCGCGTGATCGTGTTGCGGCCGATGCCGAGGCGCTCCGCGGCCTCGACCTTGCGACCGCGCGTAAAGTCGAGCGCCTCGCGGATCACGGCCGCCTCGAAGCGGCGTGCGAGTTCGTCCATCACGTCGGCCGAATTCTCGCGCAACAGCCGCGCCACCTCGGTGCGCAAACCATGCTCCCACACCGGATAGCCGGCCGGCGCGCTGCCGTTCGGCGCGGCCGCGACAGGCGCGGACGCCACCGGCGCCGTGCCCGTCACCGGTGCAGAGAGTGCCGTATCGCCACCACCGACGTGCGTGCCCGCACCTTCGCCCGCAGCGACGACCGGCGCGCCGGCCGGCACGAGGTCGGGCGGCAGGTCCTTGATCTCGACCGTCTGCGCGGGCGCCATCACGGTCAGCCAGTTCGCGAGGTTCTCGAGCTGGCGCACGTTGCCGGGAAACGCGAGCGACGTCAGGTAGGCCAGCGCCTCGTCGGACACGCGTTTCGGCTCGACGCCGAGATCGCGCGCGCTCTTCTGCAGGAAGTGGCGCGTGAGCAGCGCGATGTCCTCGCTGCGCTCGCGCAGCGGCGGCAGCCGCAGCCGGATCACGTTGAGCCGGTGGTAAAGGTCTTCGCGGAACAGGCCCTGCCGCACGCGCGATTCGAGATTCTGGTGCGTCGCGGCGATCACGCGCACGTTCGCGCGCAGCGGGTTGTGCCCGCCGACCCGATAGAACTGCCCGTCCGACAGCACGCGCAACAGGCGCGTCTGCAGGTCAAACGGCATGTCGCCGATTTCGTCGAGGAACAGCGTGCCGTTCTCGGCCTGCTCGAAGCGGCCCTGCCGCGTCGACTGCGCGCCGGTGAACGCGCCGCGCTCATGGCCGAACAGCTCGGATTCGAGCAGGTCCTTCGGGATCGCCGCGGTGTTCAGCGCGATGAACGGCCCGTTCGCGCGCGGGCTGTGACGGTGCAGCGCACGCGCGACGAGCTCCTTGCCGGTGCCCGATTCGCCGGTGATCAGCACGGTCGCGGCCGAGTGCGACAGGCGGCCGATCGCGCGGAACATGTCCTGCATCGCGGGCGCCTGGCCGAGCATCTCGGGCGCCTCGGCCACGCGCTCGTCCTGCGGCACGCCGCCTCGCAGGCTTTCCTCGACGGCGCGGCGGATCAGCTCGACCGCCTTGTCGACGTCGAACGGCTTCGCGAGATATTCGAACGCGCCTCCCTGGAACGCCGCCACAGCGCTGTCGAGATCGGAGAACGCCGTCATGATGATGACGGGCAGGCCCGGCAGGCGCTCGTGCATCGCCTGCAGCAACTCGAGGCCCGAGCCGCCCGGCATCCGGATGTCGGATACGAGCACCTGCGGCGTCTCGTGGTCGAGCGCGGCCAGCGCGTCGCGCACGTTCGCGAAGCTCTTCGTCGCGAAGCTGTCCCGGGCGAGCGCCTTTTCAAGCACCCAGCGGATCGATTGGTCGTCGTCTACTATCCAGATCGGCTTCATAGGTCGGTCAGATATTGGTGAATCCGGTGAATCGCCATGCCGTCGCTCAATGATCGAGCGGCAGCAGGATCTGAAATTCGGTACGTCCGGGCCGGCTTTCGACCTCGATCGTCCCGTCGTGCTGCTGCACGAACGTCTGCGCGAGCGTCAGGCCGAGGCCGCTGCCGTCGTCGCGCCCGGACACGAGCGGGTAGAAGATCCGGTCGCGGATGTCTTCCGGGATGCCGGGTCCGTTGTCGATCACGTGCAAGTCCAGTGCCAGCCGGTACAGGCGCTTCGCGATCGTCACCTTGCGCGCGATGCGCGTGCGCAACTCGATCTTCGCGTCGCCCTGCGCGATCCGTTCGCGCAGCGCCTGCGCCGCGTTGCGCACGATGTTGAGCAGCGCCTGGATCAGTTGCTCCTTGTCGCCGCGCAGGTCCGGCACGCTCACGTCGTAGTCGCGCTCGATCGTGAGCCCGCGCGGGAATTCCGCGAGCATCACCGCGCGCACGCGTTCGCATACTTCATGAATGTTCACGTCGCCGACGATGTGCGGATGCCGGTGTGGCTCCAGCAACCGGTCGACGAGCGTCTGCAGGCGGTCGGACTCCTTGATGATCACCTGCGTGTATTCACGCAACTCGCCGCGCTCGCGCTCGCCGAGTTCGAATTCGAGCAGCTGGGCCGCGCCGCGAATGCCGCCGAGCGGATTCTTGATCTCGTGCGCGAGGTTGCGGATCAGCTGCTTGTTGACCGCGGTCAGGTCGTGGATGCGCTCCTCGCGATCGGTGCGCGACTGCCGTTCGTTCTCGAACAGCTCGACGAGCACGAAATCGGGCGCGGTCTCGAGGAAGCCGACGATCGCGTGCACGTGCAGCGGTTCGCGGCCGGGCCGGTCGAGCACGGTATCGAGGTGCGTCGCGTGAAAGCGCTCCTCGCCGATCGCGGTGATCGTCGACGCCAGTTCGTTCGCGTTCGGAAAAATCTCGCCCCACGGCCGCTGCGCGAGCTGCCGGCGCGAGATGTCGAGCATCGCCTCCGCGGAGGGGTTCGCGAATGCGATCCGCAGCGTCTTGCGGTCGAGCACGAGCACGACCGTCGGCAGCGCTTCCAGCCCTGCCAGCAGGCCCGAGCGTGCGAGCCGCTCGTCGTCCGTCAGTCGCTCGGGCTGCCCCGTTTTCGCCTTGATCAGATTCTTCAGAACCATCTGCGTGCTTGTCGCGCCTCAACGGGCCAGAAAAGGAAAATCACCGGAACAAAAAAGGGACGGCTGAACGCCGCCCCTTTCAGACTCCGCCGCCCCCGCCGCCAACCGCGCGGCGGGAACGAACCGGCAAAACGGCGCTGAATCGAAGCGCCATCGCCGATTACAGCGAGTAGTACATCTCGAACTCGATCGGGTGCGTCGTCATGCGGAACTTCGCCAGCTCCTGCTCCTTCAGCGCGAGGTACGCGTCGATCATGCCGTCCGTGAACACGCCGCCGCGCGTCAGGAACTCGCGATCCTTGTCGAGCGCTTCGAGTGCCTGGTCGAGGCCCGCGCAGACGGTCGGGATCTTTGCATCCTCTTCCGGCGGCAGGTCGTACAGGTTCTTGTCCGCTGCTTCGCCCGGATGGATCTTGTTCTGGATCCCGTCGAGGCCGGCCATCATCAGCGCCGTGAAGCACAGGTACGGGTTCGCCATCGGATCCGGGAAGCGCGTTTCGATACGGCGGCCCTTCGGGTTCGACACGTGCGGAATGCGGATCGATGCCGAACGGTTACGCGCGGAGTACGCGAGCTTGACCGGTGCTTCGAAGTGCGGGACCAGACGCTTGTACGAGTTCGTCGTCGGGTTCGTGATCGCGTTCAGTGCACGGGCGTGCTTGATGATGCCGCCGATGTAGAACAGCGCCAGTTCCGACAGGCCGGCGTAGCCGTTGCCCGCGAACAGGTTCTGGCCGTCCTTCCAGATCGACTGGTGAACGTGCATGCCCGAACCGTTGTCGCCGACGACCGGCTTCGGCATGAACGTCGCCGTCTTGCCGTACGAGTGCGCGACGTTGTGGATGATGTACTTCGACCATTGCGTCCAGTCGGCGCGCTGAACCAGCGTCGAGAACTTCGTGCCGATTTCGTTCTGGCCCTGGCCCGCCACTTCGTGGTGGTGCACTTCGACCGGAATGCCGAGCTGTTCGAGCAGCAGGCACATTTCCGAACGCATGTCCTGGAACGTGTCGACCGGTGCGACCGGGAAGTAGCCGCCCTTCGTGCCCGGACGGTGGCCCGTGTTGCCGCCTTCGAATTCCTTGCCTGCCGACCACGGCGCTTCTTCCGAGTTGATCTTCACGAAGCAGCCCGACATGTCCGTGTTCCACTGAACCGAGTCGAAAATGAAGAATTCCGGTTCCGGACCGAAGTAGGCCGTGTCGCCGATGCCCGTGCTCTTCAGGTACGCTTCGCCGCGCTTCGCGAGCGAACGCGGATCGCGCTCGTAGCCCTTGCCGTCGGCCGGCTCGACCACGTCGCAGGTCAGCACGAGGGTCGACTCTTCATAGAACGGGTCGACGAAAGCGGCGCTCGGATCCGGCATGAGCAGCATGTCCGACGCCTCGATGCCCTTCCAGCCGGCGATCGACGAGCCGTCGAATGCATGGCCGCTTTCGAACTTGTCTTCGTCAAACGCCGAAACCGGCACCGACACGTGCTGCTCCTTGCCGCGCGTATCCGTGAAGCGGAAATCGACAAACTTGACGTCCTCGTCCTTCACGAGCTGCATGACGTCGGCGACGGTTTTACTCATAACCTCTTCTCCTGATTAGAACAATTCCGGCGGACTGGGAACCGCCTCGTTTATCGAGCTGATCGGGGTCTTGCTTTGGCGCAGCGCGCCCCGATTCGACCGAATTCTATATAGCAGCTTCCGTGCCACCTTTGCGAACGACGGGCGCAAATCGCGCCGGGGCTCGCCACGACAGGGCCGGGCTGCGCGATTCCGGGGCCTTGCGCCGCACTGGTCGCTCGCCGAAAGCACCGCAATGGTGCAATTCCGGTAGCCCGCCGCAACCAAGGAATCATTCTGGTGCATGCGTGCCATTCTGCACTTTTTTTGGTGAACACGTGGGCCACGCGTGCACCGCACCGCACGCGGCCATCCGTGCCGCGACGCCGCGCTAGAATGCTCGTTTGACCGATACGGAGACTCCCTGCCATGAGTACGCTCGACCAGCTTTACGCGAAGGCCGACGAACGCCGCGCCCAAGGCGCGCTCAACTACGCCGGGGCGCTGCTGCCGGCCGAAGCCTTCGAACTGCTGCAGCTCGATCCGTCGGCACGCCTCGTCGACGTGCGCACCCGCGCCGAACTCGACTGGATCGGCCGCCCGCTCGTCGGCGACGGCCAGTACCTGCACCTCGAATGGACGCGCTACCCGGGCGGCGTGCCGAACGCCGAATTCGTCAACGAACTGAAAGCGGCCCTCCCGGCCGATACCCCCATCCTGTTCCTGTGCCGCAGCGCCGCGCGCTCGAAGCTCGCCGCGGTCGCCTCCACGCAGGCCGGCTTCACGAAGGCGTTCGACCTGCTCGAAGGCTTCGAGGGCGCGAAGGACGCCGAAGGCCACCGCAAGACGGTCGACGGCTGGTGCTTCCGGAAACTGCCGTGGATCGGCGCCTGACGGCGCGCCGCGCCCGCCGGTGACGACAGCCTCATCGTCGAGCCGGGCGATGACATGCCGATGACGGGCCGCGTTGCGCGGCCCGTGGTTTTTGTGCGGCCGGCTGGCGCGCCGCTCAGGCGCGCGACGTCTCGGCTTCGACGACGTCGCCGCCGAGCAGGTGCACGCCCTCGCGCAGCTTCACGTACGCGGCCGCGACCGCTTCCGGCTCGCCCTTCACGCCGAGGTCGATGTGACGGCGCGCGAAGATCCCGCCACGCTCCGCATCGCCCACGCTCGGCAGGCTGAACACGCGCACGCCTGGGAAATCGCGCTCGATGCGCTCCATCAACGGCGTGAGCGTCGATTCCGGCAGCTCGAACACGTACAGCGAACGCTCCGCGTGCGGCGTCGCGTGATGCAGGTGTGCGTACTTCGTATCGAGCACCCATTCGATCATCGGCCACGCCATCACCGGGAAACCCGGCACGAAATGCAGGTCGCCGACCGAGAAACCGGGAATCCGGTTGTAGCCGTTCGGGATGATCGTCGCGCCCACCGGAAACACGCCCATGTTGAAGCGGTGCTGGTTCTCCGGAGAATCGAAATCGACCGGCGTGGCCGGGTCGGTGTGGGTTTCGCGGATCCGCTCCGAAATCAGCACCTTCGCTTCCGGATGCAGCTCGAGCGTCACGCCGAGCGCGGCGGCCGCGCACTGGCGCGTGTGGTCGTCCGGCGTCGCGCCGATCCCGCCCGTCGAGAACACGATGTCGCCCGATGCAATCGCGCGTGCGAGGGTCGCCGTGATGCGCGCCGGATCGTCGCCGACGTATTCGGCCCAGTCGAGCGCGAGGCCGCGTGCGCCGAGCAGCTCGATGACCTTCGCCAGATGCTTGTCCTGCCGGCGGCCCGAAAGGATTTCGTCGCCGATGATGATGATGCCGATGCTCATGCCTGCCCCATGTCGATTGCGGTGGCGCGCGAACTCGCACGCAGGTCCTCCAGCGCGCGCAGGCAGTAATGCCCGAACCACAGCGCCGAGAAGACGAGGATGAAAGCGTAAACCCAGATCATGGCCGCCGCGACGAACGGGAACAGCACCATCATCCAGACCGACGATACCCACACGAAGGTCGGCACGGTGCCGAGCAGCCCGGTCGCGACGCCGATGCCGATCAGCGGCCAGCGGTGCCGGCGCACGAGCGCCCGGCGCTCGTCGCGGCTCGCGTGCAGCGCGAGCGCATCGTAGGTCATCACGCGGTACGTCAGCCAGCCCCAGATCACGGGCGGCAGCAGCGCGAAAAACGGTGGAATCAGCCACAGCGGGATCGTGACGACCAGCACGACGACACCGGCCAGCGCCGCCCACAGCGAATTGAACACGCTGCCGAAGAAGGTGCCGCCCCGCTTCGGCTCGAGCGCCGCGAACTGCCGGTTCGACAGGTGCTTGATCACGACCGGCATCGAAATCGTCGCGATCAGCAACAGCACGGTCAGCACGATCAGCGGAATCGCGAGCGACACGACCACGAACGGCGCGACGACCGCATGCAGCTGCGACATGCCGATCGCGTCGAACGCGCGGTACAGCAGGGCCGTCAGCACGAAGCCGTCGAGCGCGCCGCGTGCGAGGTCCAGCAGCGTCTGCCACGAAAACCACAGCACGACGCCCCACAGGACGGCCGAGACGAGAAACGGCATCAGGGTGAGCCAGAGCATGCGCGGATGCAGTGCGCTCGCCAATGCCCGGACGAAGGAACGCAGCAAGTCGTTCATGCGAGCCTGTATCGACGGAGAAAAACGGGGAAAGGATAAACCACGCGGCCCGCATGCGCCAAAGCACATGCGGGCCGCGTGGGAGAGCCGCTCAACGTGGGAATGGCCGGATCAGGCCGACGCCGCGCCGCGCTTGGCGGGGAACAGGCGCCGGAAGATCCGCACGAACGCGAGGCCGTGCTGCGCCCAGAAGCCTTCGCCATAGGACACGCCCTCGACCTGGTCGCGGATGCCGGTCGGCTCGACCGTGCGGTTCCACGACGCGGTGCCGAACATCATGTCCCACCACGGGAACAGCACGCCGAAGTTGCAGCCGTACTTCGTGCCTTCGTGGCCGTAGCCGACCGCGTGGTGGCGCCGGTGGAAGATCGGGCTCACGAACAGGCGCTCGCCGAGCCAGCCGAACGACAGGCGCGCATTCGTGTGCTGAATGCTCTGCATGAAGTTGGTGAACGCGGTCAGCACGACGAACTGCGACGGCGTCACGCCGATCACGAGCGCGATCGCCGCGAAGAAGCACGACTGGATCACGTCGTCGAGCACGTGGTTGCGGTCGTCGCACCACAGCGACATCTGGCGCTGGCTGTGATGCACGGCGTGCAGCTCCCACCAGACGCCGAACTTGTGCTGCCAGCGGTGATACCAGTAGCCGGCGAAATCGAGCACGACGAGATAGATCGCGAACGCGACGATCGGCTTCGAGGTCACGCCCGGCCACAGGTAGTCGAGGTTGACGTTCGCGACCCCGTGCAGGCGCAGCCACGCCTGGAAGTTGTCGAACAGCGGCTGCAGCGCGAAGAAGAAGAACAGCGAATAGATGCCGAGCTTCGCGATCGCGGTGTAGATCACGTCGACCCGCACGGCACGGCGGTTCGTCCAGCGCTCGACGGGCCGCAGCGCCTCGAGCGGGCGCAGCAGCACGAACATCAGCACCATCTGCAGCGCGCCGACGATCACCCAGTACAGCGCGTCGTAGGTGTCCTCGTCGTAGTCCATCAGGTTGAACTTGAAGAGGAGCGGCTGCACGACGTCGACGTACAGCCAGGTCTGGATGTCCGATACGAACGCATCGATCAGGTGCAGCATCGTTCTCCCCCGCCCGTCACGCGCCGTTCGCGGCGCGCCACGGCGCGCGGTCGTAGAAGTAGATCCCGTGCGGCGAACGGCCGACGGCGATCGTCTGCACCAGCTTGCGCGACGCCAGGTCGATGATCCCGACCTTCTTCGCGAAGCGGAACGTCACCCACAGCGTCTTCTTGTCGGCGGACAGCTCCATGTCGTCCGGGCCCGGCAGCAGGCCGGTGATGTCGCCGACGTTGGTGAGCGTGTTCTCGTCGATGATGCTGATCGTGTTCGCGACCCGGTTCGTCACGGCAACGTGCGTGCCGTCGGCGAGCGAACGGAAGTTGTGCGCGCCCTTGCCGGTATAGATCTGCTTGACGACCTTCTGGTTGCGCCAGTCGACCACCGCGACGTAATCCGCGCCCGTCATCCCGACGAGCAGGTACTTGTCGTCCGGCGTGAGCCACAGGCCGGCCGGAACCTTGCCGACCTTCATCTTCCACTTGACCGTCTGCGTCGGCAGGTCGATCGCCGCGATCTCGCCGGACACCTGCAGCGACACGAGCAGCGTCTTGCTGTCCTTCGTGAACGCGAGGTGGCTCGGCATGACTTCGAGCGGCACGCGCTTCACGAGCTTCAGGTCGCGGCCGTCGTAGCCGTAGATGTCGACGCGGTCGAGGCGCAGGCCGGCGGCCGCGAACCACTTGCGGTCGGGCGAGAAACCGAGCTGGTAAGGATCGTCGATCCCTTCGACGGTGCGCTGCAGCTTGCCCGTCTTCGGATCGAGGAACATCAGGCTGTTCGAGACCGAATTTGCAACGATCAGCGACGAATTGTCGGGCGTTGCCATCAGATGGTGCGGTTCCTTGCCGGTCGGCATCGTGCCGACGACCTGACGGGTCTGCTGGTCGATCAGGGAAAGCGTCGCTTCGGCCGAATTGAGGATGATCACGTTATTCGCGTGGGCGGCGGGCGCCAGCACGGCGGCGGCCAGCGCGAGCGTGCGGCCGAGGGAAAGGAAAGTGCGCATGAAGACTCACGTCGTGGAACAACCGTCATTGTAAAACGTTCAACCGGCCCGGCCGGTTGACCTGGGCCGGCATTGCGCCACTTCGACGCACGCGGCGGCGTGCCCGGCCGGGCGGCCCGGCAAGCGCCGCGCGGCCGGCCGGGGCCCGCCGCCGGCGCGGAGCCCGGGAAGCCGATGTTGCGCTAGCGCTGCATCGACTCCCAGACCTTGTGCAGACGCTTGACAGAGACAGGCATCGGCGTGCGCAGTTCCTGCGCGAACAGCGAAATCCGCAATTCCTCGAGCAGCCAGCGGAATTCCGCGAGCCGCGGATCGGCGACGCCGCCGCGCTGCGACACCGCGCGCTGGTACTGCTGGGCGAGCGGCAGCAGGTCGGCCGACTGCTTCGCGTCGCGCGCCGGATCGGCCTTCAGCTTGTCGATCCGCAGCGCGATGCCCTTCAGGTAGCGCGGGAAGTGCGCGAGTTGCGCGTAGGGCGTATCGATCACGAAGCGCTTGCCGACCAGCGCGGCGAGCTGCTGCTGCAGGTCCGCATGCGCCTGCGCGAACGGTTTCGCCTGCGCGAGCTTCTTCACGAGCCCCGCGTATTCGGCCAGGACCTGCCCGACCAGCCGCGCGATTTCCTGCGCGAGCAGGTTCAGGCGGCTTCGGCCCTCGTCACGGCGCGCGTGGAAGCTCGCGTCGTCGTCGGGCAGCGGGTCCTGCAGGCACGCGCGGTCGAGCGCCGTGTCGATCAGCTGGTCGCGCAATTCGTCCTGCGTGCCGAGCGACATGTACTGCATCGCCATCTCGCGCAGGCCCGGCAGGTTCTTCTCGAGGAACTTGATCGGCTCCTTCAGCTGCAGCGCGAACAGCCGCCGCAGGCCGGCCCGGTGGATGCGCGCGGCCTCCTCCGGCGAATCGAACACCTCGACGTCGCAATGCGTGCCGCGATCGACGAGCGCCGGGTAGCCGTACAGCGTCTGGCCGCGCCGGCGGATTTCCAGCAGCTCGGGGAGCTTGCCGAAATTCCACGTCGTCAGGTTCTCGTACAGCGCCGTCGCGCCGGCTTCCGCCGGAGCGGACGTCTGCGGCGCCGCGCCCTTCGCGGGCTTCGGGCCGCGGCCGGGTGCGCCGGCCGGACCAGCCGCCGCCGGCGCCTGGCCGACCGGCTGACCCGCATCGCCCTCCCCGCCAGCCGCGATCGTCGACGCCGCCGCGATCTTCTGGAACTGCTGCTGCGCCTGCGCGCCCAGCTCCTGGCGAAGCTGCGCGAGATTGCGCCCCATCGCGAGCTGGCGGCCGTGCTCGTCGATCACCTTGAAGTTCATGAACAGGTGCGCGGGCAGCGTCTCGAGCTTGAAGTCGGCCGTTTTCATCGCGACCTGCGTCTCGCCGCGCACGTCGGCGATCAGCGCCTCGACGAGGCCGCCCGCGCCGAAGCGCTCGCGGCCCATCCGCTCGACGAAGCCGGCCGCGTACTCGGGCAGCGGCACGCAGTGCCGGCGCAGTTTCTGCGGCAGCGACTTCAGCAGCAACTGCACCTTTTCCTTCAGCATCCCCGGCACGAGCCACTCGCAGCGGCGCGCGTCGACCTGGTTCAGCGCATACAGCGGCACCGCGAGCGTCACGCCGTCGCGCGGCGTGCCCGGCTCGAAGTGATACGTGAGCGCCATCTCGACGCCGGCCATCGTCGCCCGCTTCGGGAACAGCTCGGTCGTCACGCCGGCCGCCTCGTGGCGCATCAGGTCGTCGCGCGACAGGTACAGCAGCCGCTGCTTGTCCTCGGGCTGGCCGCCCTTCTTCACCTCGTCGCGATACCAGCGCTCGAATGCGGCGCCCGTGTGGATACCCGCCGGAATCGCCTGGTCGTAGTACGCGTAGATCAGCTCGTCGTCAACCAGCACGTCCTGCCGGCGCGACTTGTGCTCGAGCTGCTCGATGTCGGCGAGCAGCTTGCGGTTGTGCGCGAAGAACGGCAGCTTCGTGTCGAATTCGCCTTCGACCAGCGCGCCGCGGATGAACAGCTCGCGCGCCCGCGCCGGATCCTGCTTGCCGAACGCGACGCGCCGGCGGTGGTAGATCGGCAGCCCGTACAGCGTCGCGCGCTCGAACGCGCTGACCTGCGCCGGGCGCTTCTCCCAGTGCGGCTCCGACAGCGATTTCTTCAGCAGGTGCGCGCCGATCTTCTCGACCCACTCCGGCTCGATCTTCGCGAGGCAGCGCGCGTACAGCCGGCTCGTCTCGACGAGCTCGGCCGCCATCACCCAGCGGCCGGCCTTCTTCGCGAGCACGGAACCCGGCCACAGGTAGAACTTGATCCCGCGCGCGCCGAGATAGTGCGGATCGTCATCGGCCTTCAGGCCGAGGTTGCCGAGCAGGCCCGTCAGCAGGGCCAGATGGACCTGTTCGTACGTCGCCTCGGCTTCGTTGAGCCGCCAGCCGTGCTCGCGCACGACGGTCAGCAGCTGCGAATGGACGTCGCGCCACTCGCGCAGCCGCAGGTGCGACAGGAAGTTCTGCCGGCATGCGTCGACGAGCTGGCGGTTCGACTTCTTGTGCGCGACCGCCTCTTCGAACCACGCCCAGATCTTCAGCCACTGCAGGAACTCGGAACGCTCGTCGGCGAACCGGCGGTGCGCCTGGTCGGCCTGCTCCTGCGCTTCGATCGGGCGGTCGCGCGGGTCCTGCACGGACAGCGCGCTCGCGATGATCAGCACCTCGCGCAGCGACTGCTGGTCGCGCGCGGCGAGAATCATCCGGCCGACGCGCGGGTCGAGCGGCAGCCGCGCGAGTTCGCGGCCGAGCGGCGTCAGCGCGTTGTCGTCGTCGACCGCGCCGAGCTCGTTGAGCAACTGGTAGCCGTCCGCGATCGCACGGCCGGGCGGCGGCTCGAGGAACGGGAACGATTCGATCGCCGTCAGGTGCAGCGACTTCATCCGCAGGATCACCGACGCGAGCGACGAGCGCAGGATTTCCGGATCGGTGAAGCGCGCCCGCGCCTGGTAGTCGCTTTCCTCGTACAAGCGGATGCAGATACCGTCGGCCACGCGGCCGCAGCGGCCCGCGCGCTGGTTCGCGGCGGCCTGCGAGATCGACTCGACCTGCAGCTGCTCGACCTTGTTCCGGTACGAATAGCGCTTCACGCGCGCGAGGCCGGTATCGACGACGTAGCGGATGCCCGGCACCGTCAGCGAGGTTTCGGCCACGTTGGTCGCGAGCACGATGCGGCGCGCGTTCGATGCCTTGAACACCTTGTCCTGGTCCGCTGCCGAGAGCCGCGCGAACAGCGGCAGGATCTCGGTGTGCGGCGGATGGTGCTTGCGCAGCGCCTCGGCCGCCTCGCGGATCTCGCGCTCGCCGGGCAGGAACACCAGCACGTCGCCGGGGCCTTCGCGGCACAGTTCGTCGACCGCGTCGACGATCGCATCCATCAGGTCGCGCTCGGCCTCGCGCGCGGTCTTCACGCGATCGCGGCCGCCCGTGCCTTCGGCATTTTTCACGGCCGGGCGATCCTCGGCCACCGGCCGGTAGCGCATCTCGACCGGATACAGCCGCCCGCTCACCTCGATCACGGGCGCGGGACGCTCGTCGGTGCCGAAATGGCGCGCGAAGCGATCGGCGTCGATCGTCGCGGACGTGACGATCAGCTTCAGGTCCGGCCGCCTCGGCAGGATTTCCTTCAGGTAGCCGAGCAGGAAGTCGATGTTCAGGCTGCGCTCGTGCGCCTCGTCGATGATCAGCGTGTCGTACGCCTTCAGCAGCGGATCGGTCTGCGTCTCGGCGAGCAGGATCCCGTCCGTCATCAGCTTGACGGACGCGCCCGGCGCGAGATTGTCGGTAAAGCGCACCTTGTAGCCGACCACCTCGCCGAACGGCGTGCCGAGTTCCTCGGCGATCCGCCGGCCGGTCGACGACGCGGCGAGCCGCCGCGGCTGCGTATGGCCGATCAGGCCCGTGCCGCCGGCGCCGAGGCCGCGGCCGAGATCGAGACAGATCTTCGGCAGCTGCGTGGTCTTGCCCGAGCCGGTTTCGCCGCAGACGATGACAACCTGATGACCGGCGATCGCGCGTGCGATTTCGTCGCGCTTGCCCGACACGGGCAGGCTTTCGGGGTACGTGATCGGCGGGACGGGGTTCGGCGCGACGACGGCGCGCGGCGGCCGCGCGCGGCGCGGGGAACGCTCGCCCGTTGCCTGGGGTGCGCCCTTCGCGGCGGACTGGCGCGCATCGCCGCGCCGTTCGTCACCGCGCGGCCCGCGCGGCGCGTCTGCCGGTTTGCCCGCCTGCTTTTCCTGCTGCTGGCGCGCTGGCTGGCCCTGCTGCTCGCGTGCGTCGGCCGCACCATCCGGGTGCCGGGCCGACGGCGTATTGGCCCGCGTCGGCGCGGGACTTTTAGAAACATTCGACATGGGGGCGCATTATAATCCCGCCCATGAATTCCCAAACCGACCTCCCCCCCGCCCAGACCGGCGCCGCGACGCCGCCGGCCGCCGACGATTCGGCCGCCAGTCACGCGCAGTTCGTCGACTGGATGCGCTCCGTCGCGCCCTATATCCACAAGTTCCGCAACAGCACGTTCGTCGTGGGGTTTGGCGGCGAGGTGGTGCAGCAGGGGCTCCTGAACGCGCTCGTGTCCGACATCGCGCTGCTGCAGGCGATGGGTATCCAGATCGTGCTGGTGCACGGTTCGCGCCCGCAGGTCGAGGAGCAGCTGAGCCTGCACGGTGTCGAATCCGAGTTTTCGCACGGCCTGCGCATCACCGATGCGCGCGCGCTCGAATCCGCGAAGGAAGCGGCCGGCGAAGTGCGTCTCGACATCGAGGCCGCGATCAGCCAGGGTCTGCCGAACTCGCCGATGGCGCACGCGCACATCAGCGTCGTGTCGGGCAACTTCGTGACCGCGCGGCCGGTGGGGATTCTCGACGGGGTCGATTTCGCGCATACGGGCATCGTGCGCAAGATCGACGCCGAGTCGATCCGTCACTCTCTCGCGAGCCGCAAGCTCGTGCTGCTGTCGCCGCTCGGCTTCTCGCCGACCGGCGAAGCGTTCAACCTGTCGATGGAAGACGTCGCGTCGGCCGCCGCGATCGCACTGCGCGCCGACAAGATCATCTTCCTGACCGAAGCGCCCGGCATCGTCGACGACGAAGGCGGGCTGGTGCGCGAAATGTCGCTCGACGCGGCCGCCGAGCTGCTCGATTCCGGCAACGTCCAGGGCGACGACGCGTTCTTCCTGAAGCACTCGATCCGCGCATGCCGCGGCGGCGTGACCCGGGCCCACCTGATCCCGCAGTCGCTCGACGGCAGCATGCTGCTCGAACTGTTCCTGCACGACGGCGTCGGCACGATGATCTCGTACGAGAACCTCGAGAGCCTGCGCGAAGCGACGCCGGACGACGTCGGCGGCATCCTGTCGCTGATCGAGCCGCTCGAGTCGGACGGCACGCTGGTGCGCCGCGGCCGCCACCAGATCGAACGCGACATCGACCACTTCTCGGTGATCGAGCACGATGGCGTGCTGTTCGGCTGCGCGGCGCTGTATCCGTACCAGCAGGAGAAGATCGGCGAGATGGCGTGCCTGACGGTCGCGCCGGAAGCGCAGGGCTCGGGCGACGGCGAACGCCTGCTCAAGCGCATCGAGCAGCGCGCCCGCGCGCGCGGCCTCACGCACATCTTCGTGCTCACGACGCGCACCGAGCACTGGTTCCTCAAGCGCGGCTTCGTCAAGGTCAGCGTCGACGACCTCCCCGAAGACCGCCGCAAACTCTATAACTGGCAGCGCAAGTCGCTCGTGCTGATGAAGCAGCTCTGAGCGCAGGCACGACTGCCCTCCCCCCAGTTCGATTACAGGAGAAGTACACGATGGCTCGAATGATTCAATGCGCGAAGCTCGGCAAGGAAGCCGAAGGCCTCGATTTCCCGCCGCTGCCGGGCGAACTCGGCAAGCGCATTTACGAGAGCGTCTCGAAGGAAGCGTGGCAGGGCTGGCTCAAGCAGCAGACGATGCTGATCAACGAGAACCGCCTGAACATGGCCGACCCGCGCGCGCGCCAGTACCTGATGAAGCAGACCGAGAAGTACTTCTTCGGCGACGGCGCGGACCAGGCGTCCGGCTACGTGCCGCCGACGGAAGGCTGATGATGCGATGCGCGCGGCCGGCAGCCTGCCGGCCGCGTGCTCCGGGAAAGACGGCACCGTGTTTCGCACGGTGCCGTTTTCTTTTGGCGACATGCGCTCGGGGCGTTCCCGCCTCCCGCGCGGCGGCATGGCGTGCCGCTCAGCCGGCCGGCTTCAAAGCACCGCCGTCGCCCGACTGCGCGCTCCCGTCGGCCGCGGGTGCCGTGCTGCCGCCTTCGGTGCCCCATTCGGCCGCATCGCTGCGTTCGGCCGTCGACAGTTCGTCCGCGCGATACCCGGTGCGATTCAGCAGCGCGAGCATGCAGACGAGCGACACGAGCGCGTAAAGGCCCGACGCAACCGCGACGCCGACGATGCTGCCGGTCGTGTTGAGGATCGCCTGCGCGAGCACGGGCGTGCCGCCGCCGACGACGAGCGCGCTCAACTGATACGCGAGCGACAGGCCCGTGTAGCGGATGTTCGCCGGGAACACGCGCGCCAGCACGCCGCCGACCGCGCCGTAGAACATCGCCGACGGAATCGTCGAGATGCACATGCCCGCGACGGCGACCCAATACGAACGCGTCGCGAGCGCATGGAACATCACCGGCATCAGCACGATTTCCGGAATCAGGATCCAGCACATCGCGCGGCGCATGTCGACCTTCGACACGAACCACGCGCCGACCGGCTGCATCAGGAACTGCACGACGAGCGAGATCGACAGGATGCCGAGAAACGTGCCCTGCGCGTAGCCGAGCTCCTTCGTCGCCCACGACAGCGCGAACGTGCTGCGGAAGTACGTGACGTTGATCACCGGCAGCGTGCCGGCCGCGAGCAGCACGACGACCCAGTGATCGCGCACGACGTCGCGCAGCGGCAGCTTCACGGTGCGCTTGCGCGCGAGCACGCGCTGCATGTCGGCCGACTCCTCGAGCCTCAGCCGGATCACCATGCCGATGATCACCAGCACGGCCGACAGCAGGAACGGAATGCGCCAGCCCCACATCAGGAACGACGGTGTCGGCAGCGCGCTCAGCGCGAAGAAGGCCGCGGTGGCGAGCAGGTTGCCGGTGGGCGAACCCTGCTGCGCGAACGCCGCGTACAGGATGCTGCGATGCTTCGGCGCGTTCTCGCTCGCGATCAGCACCGCGCCGCCCCACTCGCCGCCGACCGCGATGCCCTGCAGCACGCGCAGCGCGACGAGGCCGGCCGGCGCCCATACACCGATCCGCGCATAACCGGGCAGCAGGCCGATGCCGGTCGTCGCGAGCCCCATCATCACCAGCGTGATCACGAGCGCGGTCTTGCGGCCGACACGATCGCCGAGATGCCCGAACACGATGCCGCCGAGCGGCCGCGCGGCGAAGCCGGCCCAGAACGTGACGAACGCAAGCAGCGTCGCGACGCCGGGATCCATCCTGCTCGAAAAGAACACCTTGCCGAACACGAGCGCCGCGGCGGTGCCGTAAATGTAGAAGTCGTACCACTCGATCGTGGTGCCGACGAACGCCGCGAAGGCGGCGCGGCCGGGCCGCGGCTGCGGCGCGGCGGACGGGGATGGCTGACGGCTCATCGATGTCTCCATGTTTGTGTTTCCGGGGCGCGACTGCCGCGCGCCTTTCCCGGGTGGCCGGCATGGCGCCGCCGGCCGGCGGCGTCGTGTCAGCCGGGGGCTTCCCTCAGCACGCCGGCGTCGAGCAATTGCTGCTGGAGCGCGGGATCGACGCCGAGGCGATCGAGCACCGCGCGCGTGTCGCCGCCCAGCGCGGGCGGCGGCGAACGATAGGTAGCCGGCGTGCGCGACAGCTTCACCGGCGACGCGGTGCCGCGATACGCGCCGATCTCGACGAACAGGTTCCGGTGCAGCGCATGCGGATCGTGCGCGACGTCGGCCACCGTTCGCACCGGCCCGCACGGCACGCCGGCCGCCATCAGGTCGCGCGCGAGCGGCTCGCATGCGTGCGCGGCGAGCCGCGCTTCCAGTTCGGCCTTCAGCTCGGGACGGTGCGCGCAGCGGTTGCGGTTGTCGACGAAACGCGGATCGCCCGCGAGCGCCGGCGCACCGAGATGCGCGACGAGCCGCGCGAACTGCCGGTCGTTGCCGATCGCGAGGAAGATCGGCACGGTCGCCGTGCGGTAGCTGTCGTATGGCGCGATGTTCGGATGCGCGTTGCCGCTGCGCGCCGGCACGCGCCCCGAACCGAAGAAGTTCGGCAGATGCGGATGCAGCAGCGACACGCCGCAGTCGTACAGCGCGATGTCGATCGACTGTCCGCGCCCGCTCTTCCCGCGCTCCGCGAGCGCCAGCAGGATGCCCGCGAGCGCATTGAGGCCTGTGACCATGTCGACGATCGGCAGACCGATGCGCGTCGCGTCGCCGTCGCGCTCGCCGTTGACGCTCATCAGCCCCGCCATCGCCTGGATCACCGCGTCGTAGCCGGGCAGCCCGCCGAGCGGGCCCGCTTCGCCGAAGCCCGTCACCGCGCAGTGGATCAGGCGCGGGAAGCGGGGCTGCAGGTCGCGCGCGTAATCCATCCCCCAGCGCGCGAGCGTGCCGGGCTTGAAGTTCTCGACGAGCACGTCGGCCTCTTCGAGCAGGCGCCACAGGATCGCGCGCCCCTCGTCGCGCGACAGGTCGAGCGCGAGCCCTTCCTTGTTGCGGTTCACGCCCATGAAGTACCACGCGGTGTCGCCGAGGAACGGCGGCCCCCAGCCGCGCGTCTCGTCGCCGTCCGGCGGCTCGATCTTGACCACCGTCGCCCCGTGGTCGGCGAGTGCCTGCGTGCAGTACGGGCCGCCGAGCACGCGGCTCAGGTCGACGACCTTCAGGCCGTCCAGTGCGCCACGCGAGGCGGTCATCGTTCGACCTCCGGCAGCAGGTCGAGCGCGGTATCGAGCGCGATGGGCGTGCCGCGCAGCAGCGCAGCGCAGGCAGCGGATTCGTCGTCGCGCGATGCCGGCGCAAGCGGGTCGACCGGCAGCAGCTTGTGGCGCACGACCAGGTGCGCGAGCGCGAGACGCCGGAAATCCGGCGCGAGCCGCGCGCCCTCGCACGCCATCAGCACGGCCGCGCTTGCGTAGTACAGCGCGGACGCGGCCTGCCGCACGCGCGCGTCGTCGCCTTCCGCCGCGACCCGCGCAAGCGCGTCGCAGGCGCGCGCGAGGATGCGCCGCAGCGCCGCGCGGCTCGCGTCGGGCAGCGGCGCCGCGCCGAGGCGGTCGCCGAGAAAGGTACGCAGCGCGTCGAGCGCTTGCTCGCGCTGCGCGGCCCGCGCGACGTCGAGCGCGACGATGTTGCTCGTGCCTTCCCAGATCGAGCCGAGATGCGCATCGCGCACGAGGCGCGCATCGCTCCATTCCTCGATGTAGCCGGTGCCGCCGCGCACTTCCATCGCATCGCCCGTCACGCGCCGCGCATCGCGGCACGCGCGGAACTTGATCAGCGGCGTCAGGATCCGCACGCAGCGCGCCGCCTGCTCGTCGCCGGCATCGGCCTGCGGCAGCAGCAGCGCGATCTGCATGAACATCGCGCGCGCGGCCTCGGCCGGCAGCAGCATCTTCAGCAACTGGCGCTGCATCAGCGGCATCTCGATCAGCTTGCGGCCGAACGCCTCGCGGTGCGCGGCGACGTGCAGCGCCTCGTTCAGCGCGCGCCGCATCAGCCCCGCCGCGCGCACGCCGTTCGACAGCCGCGACATGTTGATCATGTCGGCCATCTGGTGGAAACCGCGGCCGATCTCGCCGATCAGGAAAGCCTGCGCGCCTTCGAGCGCGATCTCGCCGCTCGCCATCGACCGGCTGCCGAGCTTGTCCTTCAGGCGCACGATCCGGTAGCGGTTGCGCGTGCCGTCCGGCAGCGTCTTCGGCAGCAGGAACAGCGCGAGGCCCTTGATGCCGTCCGGCGCGCCGTCGGGCCGCGCGAGCACCATCGCGAGATCGGCATCCGCGTTCGAGCAGAACCACTTGTCGCCGGTCAGGCGCCAGACGGTCTCGCCGTGCGCGTCCGTCTCGCGCGTCGCCCGCGTGGCGATCCGGCCGACGTCGGAACCCGCCGCCTGCTCGGTCATGAACATCGCGCCCTGGTACAGCGTGTCGAAGTCGCGCGACGCGAGTCTCGGCAGGTAGCGCGCGACGAGCGCCGGATCGCCGAAGCGGCGCAGCGTACGCGTCAGCGAATCGGTCATGCTGACCGGGCAGCACAGCCCGAATTCCGCCTGCACGAACAGGAACGTCAGCGCGTACTTGACGAGCGGCGCAACGGATTCCGCCCCGTGGCTCAGCGACGCGAGCCCGAGCTCGGCATACGCGACACGTTCGAGTGCGACATACGCGGGATCCTTGCCGATCCGCTGCACGGCCTCGCCGCGCCGGTTGCGGTGTTCGAGCACGGGCGGATGCTTGTCCGCGCGCGACGCCCATTCGTCGAGTTCGCCCGACACGCGTGCGCCGAGCGCGCGCAGCCGAGGCTCCAGTTCGGCATAGTGCGCGTCGCCGAGATGCAGCTTCAGCAACGCGCCGAGATCGGGATCGGCCGTGAAGAAATCGAGGCCCCGGCTGTCGGGGATGTTGGATGCGCCGGCGTCCGGCGTGCGAGCGGTGTCGTTCATGCGTGCGTCTCCTGGGTTGCCTGCACATCGGCCGGCGGGGGGGCGCCGCGGCGCCC